>NC_007760.1:4450000-4750000 GCF_000013385.1 Anaeromyxobacter dehalogenans 2CP-C | reverse complement strand
CCTTCGCCAGCCAGCGCGCCGCGATCCGCTTCGCCTCCTCGCGCACCGCCGGGTTCCGGTAGTTCAGGTCCGGCATCCCGCTCCAGAAGACGGCGTAGTACCACTCGCCGCCGCGGCGGTACCAGGTGCCCTGCGCCGGGTTCCACGGCTGCGTCCAGCCCGGGTCGTCCTGGCGCCACACGTACCAGTCGCGGCGCGGCGAGGTGCGCGACGACGCCGACTCGCGGAACCAGGGGTGCTGGTCGGAGGTGTGGTTGAGGACGAGGTCGAGGACCACGCGGACGCCGCGCCGGTGCGCCTCGGCGACGAGCCGGTCGAGGTCGGCCTCGGTGCCGTAGTCGGGGTTGACCTTCAGGTAATCGGTGACGTCGTAGCCGTGGTAGCTCGGCGAGGCGAACACCGGCATGAGCCAGAGCGCGTCCACGCCGAGGTCGGTGGAGGTGGCCGGGTCGCCGTCGTTCAGGTAGTCGAGCTTCGCGGTGAGGCCGCGGAGGTCGCCCTTCCCGTCGCCGTCGGAGTCCGCGAAGCTGCGCACGAACACCTCGTAGAAGACCGCGCCCTTCCACCAGGGCGCCGCCGGTGCGGAGGCCGCCCGCGCGCCGCCGGCGGCCGGGGGGCCGGCGGGCGCATGCGCGCAGGCGAGCGCGGCGAGGGCGACGGCGAGGGCGACGGCGAGGAGCGCGGCGGGGCGGCGGGACGGGGTCATGCGGCCTCCGGGGGCGCCAGGGCGCCGGAGCGGAGACTGTAGCGCGCCGCGCGGCGATCACCTGCGGTCGAAAAGGGCGCAGGCGCGCCGGCGGGGCGGGGCGCCCCGCGCGCGGGGGAGCGCGGCGGACGCCCCACGCGGCGGGCGGGCGCGGGCGAGGACGGCGCTATCCTCGGCGCCGCAAGGAGGCCGCATGGGCGCGAAGCTCACGCCGAAGATCATCCTCGAGGGCACCCGCCTCACGCACAAGACCGACCTCGCGTTCGCGCTGAACGAGCACCCGCGCATCGTGGGGCCGCGCAGGTACCGGTACCACTCGCCGCTCGTGTCGGCGGAGTGGTGCGCGTTCACCGACGTGCCCTGGGGCCGCGGGCCCATCAACTACGCGCCGGAGGAGGAGGCGCAGGCGATGGAGACGTACGCCACCTGGGCGCGCCTGTTCGAGCTGAACCGGTACTACTCGTGGATCGTGGACCGCTTCCACGTCTCCACCCGCGCGTACCAGCTCCAGGCCGGCCGCCGCGACCCGGACTTCTCCTGGCTCGACCCGCGCCTGCGCGTGCTCGGCTTCCGCCACGTGCTCTGCACGCGCCGGCCGGAGACCTTCGCGGCCGCGCGCGCCGAGCGGCTGAAGATCTCCGGCAAGCCCTCGCAGTACGACGACCTCGACGCGTTCGTGCGCGAGCAGGACCTGTTCCGCCGCCTGGTGCGCGAGTCGTCGCTGCCCTGGCTCGAGCTGGACGTCACCGACGGCGACGTGGCCGGCGCGGCCGACCGGGTGGCGGACTGGCTGGAGGCCACCGGCGGGCTCTCCGCGCCGTGGGGCGTCGGGTGAGTCACGCGGCGCGCGGCGGCGGCCGCGGGCCGGACGACGGCGCGAGCGTGCGCCGGAGCGTGACGGCGCGCTCCAGCGGCCGCGAGGTGACCCCCTCCACCTCCCACGCGCCGCGCGCCTTGCGCAGCCGCAGCACGTTCACCCCGCGCGTCGGCGCCGGGGCGTCCGGCTCGTGCGCCTCGAACGCGCTCAGCGCCACCCCCGCGTCGCCGAGCAGGTGCAGCGTCCGCTCGACCTCGCGGAGCCACACCTCGCGCCCCTCCAGCCGCGCCAGCGCCACGTAGCGGTCCACCGGCAGGCCGGGGTCGGACGGCCCGCCGCGCCCGGTCTCGATCCGCGCGCCCGGCGCGAACAGCGCGGTGAACCGACCCCACCGCTTCTCCGACGGCGCGCCGGACGCCGACTCGTAGAACGTCCGCATGAGCCGCTCGATGGAGATGAGGTCGGCCGGCGAGACCCGGCCGGCCGGCCCCGGCGCGTCGAGCAGGTCGTCGTCCTCGACCGCCTCCAGCGCCGAGCGCGCCTCGGCCCGGCGCTCGCGGAGGTCGCCGGCGCGGCGGCGCTGGCCGTAGGCCCAGGCGCCCACCACCACCGCGAGCGGCAGCGGCGCGGTGGCGAGCGCCTGCGCGAGGGCCGACGCGCCGGACGCGCCCGGCCGCACGGCTCCCAGCACGCCGGCGAGCGCGAGCACCACGGCGGCGGCCGCGCCCAGGGACGCGCGGGTGACGAGCCTGCGCTCCTCGAGGTCGAGCAGCTCGAGCCTGCGCTCGAGCCGCAGCTCCGTGAACATGTGCACCTCCTGTCCGGTCGGGATCGGTGGGGACGATCGGCTCAGCTCCAGAACACCGCGGCGATGGGCGAGTCGCTGGGCATCCGGCTCGGGTGCACCTCGACCACGTCGCCGCCGCGCAGCAGCGTGAGGTCGCAGAGCGCGTCGATGACGTCGCCGCCGGCCGGCGCCTCGCGCCCGGGCCCGAGCGCGCAGGCGCCGCTGCGCGGGTCCACCCGGCCCGGCACGTGGGCGCCCTCGCGGTGGAGGAGCAGGCCCACGCGCCCGTCCGCGGCGGCCGCGGCGATCTCGTCCAGGCGATCGCTCGCCTCGCCGCGGAGCGACGCGCTCACGAACTGCGAGGCCGCGAGCTGCTCCACCTCCTCGTGGTGCGCGCGCACCACGCCCCACGCGCGGGCGTGGAGCGCCTCGAGGTCCGCCACCTCCTCCTCGATCCCGTCGTCGAGCAGGTGCGGGTAGGCGCTCACCGCGCGGAACGGCGCGTGGTGCTCCGCCACGCCGGCCAGCACGAGCGGCGTGCCGCGGTCGTCGAGGAACGCGCAGAGCGCGTCGTCGAGCGCGCGGAAGCGGCGCCGCAGGCGCGCCTCCCCCTCGCGCCCGGCCCCGGCCACCAGCCGGAGCGGCCGGCCGGCCACCTCGCCCTCGCGCAGCTCGCCCGCGAGCGCGGCGCGCAGCGCGCGCGGCGTGCGGGACGGCTCCACCTCGGCGAGCGCCTCGGGCGTGCCCTCCAGGAGCTCGGCCCCGCCGCCGCCGAGGAGCCGGAGCACGAAGAACCGGCTCCGGTCCGCGTCGCGCAGGAGCGGCTTGGTGTGGAACGCGTCCGCCACGATCGCCAGCGCCGGCACCTCGAACGGCAGCTCGAAGGCGAGGTTGACCTCGTGCGAGCGCAGCAGCGCCAACGCGCGGGCGCGCGGGGGCCACCCGCGCTCGAGCCCGCGGGCCATCGGCTTCAGCAGCGCGTTCACCTCGTCGCGCGGGAGCGACGTCGCGAGGCGCCGCCCCGCCTCCTCGAGCAGCGCGTTCAGGCGCCGGCAGTCCTCCGGCCCGCCCGGCCACTCGGCGTCGAGCGTGAGATACACCGACAGGCAAGGGGGGGCCTGGGGCCCGATGAGCCAGTGCAGGTCCCGGATGGTGACGCGCTTCATGATCTCGACCTCCTCTCCCCGGGCGGCGCGCGTGCGCGCGCCCGCGGCGCGGGTGGACGCAGGGGTGATGCGGGGCTGGGGTGCGGGGCTGCGTCCCGGCGGCGCTACGCGCGGCGCGCCAGGACGCGGGAACCAAGACAGGCCGGCGCCGGGGCGCACGCGGCCGCCGCCGGCCGGAGGGCCGGTGACGCCGCGAGGCGGGCGGAAGAGCGCTGGGCGAGGGTTCCGATCACGAGGATCCCGTTGTCGGCCACGCGCGCCGGGAAGTCAACCGCACGCGGCGGGGCCGGCGGCCGCAGGCGCGCACCGCGGCGGCCCCGGCGCCGCCGGGTCAGGCGGGGAGCGCGGTCGCCTCCGCCGGCGCCGCGCCCACGCGCCGCTCCTCCAGCGTGCGCGGCGGCGCGTGCGGGTCGTGGACCACGAGCGCCCGCCCCAGCAGCGCGTCCACCCGCGCCAGGTGCTCGCGCCAGTCGAGGTCCTCGACGAAGTGGAGCCCGCGGCGGCGGCCGAGCTGCGCCCAGCCCGCCGCCACGCCGGCGGCGACCTGGAGCTGGGTGGCGCCGGTGCCGAGGCGCCCGGCGGCGCCCGCGCCCACGTCGTAGCCGATCCAGAGCTCCCCGAAGCGCAGGCTGCAGAGGAGCACGCCCACGCGGTCCCGCCCGCGGAGCGCGGTGCGGTGCGGAGGGTACATGCGGTGGAGCGGCCAGGCGGCCGGGCGGACCCGCTGCGGCGCGGCCGCGAGCGCGGCGCGGGCGGCGGGCGGCAGCCGGTACACGAACGCCAGCTCCTGCTCCGGCAGGCGCTCCGCCAGCGTGAGCACCTCCTCGTGCGGGACCACGAACCCCTCCACGATCCGATCCCCGCAGCGCGCGCGGTACCAGGCGTCGCAGGGCCGGTGGCCGAGGCGGACGAGCTCCCCGCGCCGGACCGCGAGCGCGTCGTCGAGGAGCAGCTCCTCCAGGCAGTGCAGCGGGCTCCAGGTCATGGGGAACGCGCCCGCGGGCGGCGCGCCCAGCGTCTCGACGGTGGTGTCCTCCTCGGTGAACAGCACCGCGTGGAGCCGCAGCGCCTCGGGCGTGGGCGCGACGCCGGCCCGGCGCGCGAACGCCTCGATGCCCGCGAACACGAGCGCGTTCACCACCCCCGGGTTCATGCCGCTCCCCACGAGGAAGCTCCCGCGCCGCAGCGCCGGCCGCGCGGGAGGCATCGCGCGCAGCACGAGCGACTCCCAGGCGCGGGGCGCCTCCCCGGGCCAGTGCTCCAGGCTGGTGTCGAGGTAGCTCGCGCCGGCCGCGTCGCAGGCGCGGATGGCGTCGAGCGTGTCGAGCGAGGACAGGTCCACCACCTGGTCCACGCCGTGGTCGCGCACCAGGCGCGCCAGGTCGTCGGCGTGCCGGATCCCGGCCTGCGGGAGCGGCCGCGCGATCGGCGGCAGCGGGCCGGGCGGGAGCGGCCGCGCGTCCACGAGCAGCAGCGCGTCGAGGCGCGCGGCGAGCGCGCGGCCGAGCGGCGTCGAGGCGAGCACGGAGAGCAGGGCGCGGGCGACGCCGCCGGCGGCGCCGACCAGCAGCGCGGTGCCGCGGGGACCGACGGAACGATTCAAGTAAGCACCTCCTTACAGGTGAAGGGCGAGACGGCGGCGCGCGGCCGCGCTCGCGGCACGAGGCCGCGCGCGCGGCCGGGCCGCGGAGACGGAGCTGGATGGGGGGAGCGCGCCGCGAGCCGCCCGCTACCGCGCGGAGCGGGCCGCGGCGCGATGCGCCGGGCAGGCCGTGTCGGGCGCGCGGGGCGCGCGGTGGGCGATCGAGCGGATCACGGTCCCGCCACTCTATCGATCGTGGCGAGGGAAGCAACCGCCCGGGCCGCGCGCGCCCGCGCCGCCGCCTACCGCACCGCCCCGTTCGCCGCGCCGTTCGCGGCGCTGCCCATGCGGGCGTCGGGCTCGGCCAGCCAGCGGCCGATCACCGAGAGGAGCCGCTGCGGGTCCACCGGCTTCGCGACGTAGTCGGTCGCGCCGGCCGCGAGCGCGTCGTCGCGGTCGCCCTTCATGGCCTTCGCGGTGAGCGACACGATGGGGAGCGAGCGGTAGCGCGCCTGCGCGCGGATGGCGCGGATGGCGGTGAGGCCGTCCATCTCCGGCATCATGGTGTCCATCAGCACCAGGTCCACCTGCGGCGAGGCCTCCAGCACCTGCAGCGCCTCGCGCCCGTTCTGCGCGTGGATCACCTTCACGTGCGCGGTCTCGAGCACGCTGTGGATCGCGAACAGGTTGCGCATGTCGTCGTCGGCGAGGAGCACGGTGCGCCCGGAGAAGTCCACCCCGGTCGGCAGCTCCGGGTAGTCCTCGGGCCGCTCCGCCGCGAGCGCCATGGCCGGGTCGCGGCCGGTCTCCGCGCCGGCCCAGCGCGCCGGCAGCACCAGGGTGAACACGCTGCCGCGCCCGGGCGCGCTCTCCACCTCGATCGAGCCGCCCAGCAGGCGCGCGATCTCGCGGGAGATGGTGAGCCCGAGGCCGGTGCCGCCGTACTTGCGGCTGGTGGTGCCGTCGGCCTGCTGGAACGCCTCGAAGATCAGCTTCTGCTTGTCGGCCGGGATCCCGATGCCGGTGTCGCGCACCGCGAACGCGAGCGCGCCGCCGGCGGCCGGGCTCACCTCGAGGACCACCTCGCCGCGCTCCGTGAACTTGAACGCGTTCGAGATGAGGTTCTTCAGGATCTGCTGGAGGCGCGTGGGGTCGGTGTGGATCCGGTCCGGGAGGTCCGGCGCCATGCGCACCTGGAACCCGAGCCCCTTGTGCTCGGCCACGTGGCGGAACGTCTGCTCCAGGTCGTCGCGCACCGACTCGAGGCGGGTGTCGCGCGGCTCGATGGGCATCTTGCCGGCCTCGATCTTGGAGAGGTCGAGGATCTCGTTGATGAGCCCGAGCAGCTCGTGACCGGAGGTGTAGACCGTGCTCGCGAACTTCACCTGCTCCACGGTGAGGTTCCCGTCGCGGTTCTCCGCCAGCATCTTGGAGAGGATGAGCAGGCTGTTCAGCGGCGTGCGCAGCTCGTGCGACATGTTGGCGAGGAACTCGGACTTGTAGCGCGAGATGAGCTGGAGCTGCTCCGCCTTCTCCTCCAGGCTGCGGCTCGCCAGCTCCACCTCGGAGTTCTTCTGCTCGAGCAGGCGCGCCTTCTCGTTCAGCTCGGCGGCCTGCGCCTCCAGCTCTGCGTTGGAGCGCTTCAGCTCCAGCAGCAGCCCCTCCATCCGCATGTTGGAGGAGATCATGTTCAGCACGAACCCGACCTTCTCCATGAGCTGATCGAGGAAGGCCAGGTGGTTCGGGCTGAACTCGCGGAAGGAGGCGAGCTCGATCACGGCCTTGATCTCGCCCTCGAACAGGACCGGCAGCACCAGCAGGTTGCGCGGCGGCGCCTCGCCCATGCCGCTGGCGATGTAGAGGAAGCCCTCCGGCACGTCGCTCACGATGATGCGCTTCTTCTCGAAGGCGCACTGGCCGATGAGCGTCTCCTTCATGTGGTAGGTGCTGGAGAGGCTGCGCCGCCCGCCGAAGCCGTAGCTGCCGATCAGGCGCAGGACCGGCTCGTCGGGCACCCCGTCCTCCGGCTGCTCCAGCATGAAGAAGGCGCCGTGCTGCGCGTCCACCAGCGGCGTCAGCTCGGAGATGATGGCCTGCGCCACCGAGACGATGTTCCGCTGGCCCTGCATCATGTTGGAGAAGTTGGCCAGGTTCGTCTTGAGCCAGTCCTGCGCGGTGTTCTTGTCGGTGGTGTCGCGCAGCGCCTCGATCATCTGGTTGATGTTGTCCTTCAGGGCGGCCACCTCGCCCTGCGCCTGGACGGCCACCTTGCGGGTGAGGTCGCCCTTGGTCACGGCGGTGGACACCTCGGCGATGGCGCGCACCTGCGCGGACAGCGAGCCGGCGAGCTGGTTCACGTTGTCGGTGAGGTTCTTCCAGATGCCGGAGACGCCGGGCACCTTGGCCTGCCCGCCCAGCTTGCCCTCGATGCCCACCTCGCGGGCCACGCTCGACACCTCGTCGGCGAAGATGCCCAGCGTGCCGGTGAGGCCGTTGATGGTCTCGGCCAGCGCCGCCACCTCGCCCTTCGCCTCCAGGATGAACTTCTGGGAGAGGTCGCCGTTCGCGATGGCGGTCACGACCTTCACGATGCCGCGCACCTGCTTGGTCAGGTTCGCGGCCATGAAGTTCACGTTGTCGGTGAGGTCCTTCCAGATCCCCGACGCGCCCGGCACGTGCGCCTGCGCGCCCAGCTTGCCCTCGATGCCCACCTCGCGGGCCACGCTCGACACCTGGTCGCCGAAGGTGCGCAGCGTGTCGGTCATGCCGTTGATGGTCTCGGCCAGCGCGGCCACCTCGCCCTTGGCCTCGAGCACGAACTTCTGCGAGAGGTCGCCGTTCGCGATGGCGGTCACCACCCGGATGATGCCGCGCACCTGGGTGGTGAGGTTGGTCGCCATCAGGTTCACGCTGTCGGTGAGGTCCTTCCACACGCCCGACACGCCGCGGACGTCGGCCTGGCCGCCCAGCTTGCCGTCGGTGCCGACCTCCTTCGCGACGCGGGTCACCTCGGCCGCGAACGAGTTGAGCTGGTCCACCATCACGTTGATGGTGTCCTTCAGCTCGAGGATCTCGCCCTTGGCGTCCACCGTGATCTTCTGCGACAGGTCGCCGTTCGCGACCGCGGTGGTGACGAGCGCGATGTTGCGCACCTGGTTCGTCAGGTTCGCGGCGAGCGCGTTCACGTTGTCGGTGAGGTCCTTCCAGGTGCCGGAGACGCCCTTCACCTCGGCCTGGCCGCCCAGCTTGCCGTCGGTGCCGACCTCCTTCGCGACGCGGGTCACCTCGGCCGCGAAGGAGTTCAGCTGATCGACCATCACGTTGATGGTGTTCTTGAGCTCGAGGATCTCGCCGCGGGCCTCGACCGTGATCTTCTGCGTCAGGTCGCCGTGCGCCACCGCGGTGGTCACCTTGGCGATGTTGCGCACCTGGTTGGTGAGGTTGGCCGCGAGGCCGTTCACGTTCTCGGTGAGGTCCTTCCAGGTGCCGGAGACGCCCTTCACGTAGGCCTGGCCGCCCAGCTTGCCCTCGGTGCCGACCTCCTTCGCGACGCGGGTCACCTCGGCGGCGAAGGAGCGGAGCTGGTCCACCATCACGTTGATGGTGTTCTTCAGCTCGTAGATCTCGCCGCGGGCCTCGACGGTGATCTTCTGCGACAGGTCGCCGTTCGCGACCGCGGTGGTGACGAGCGCGATGTTGCGCACCTGGTTGGTGAGGTTGGCCGCGAGGCCGTTCACGTTCTCGGTGAGGTCCTTCCAGGTGCCGGAGACGCCCTTCACGTAGGCCTGGCCGCCCAGCTTGCCCTCGGTGCCGACCTCCTTCGCGACGCGGGTCACCTCGGCGGCGAAGGAGCGGAGCTGGTCCACCATCACGTTGATGGTGTTCTTCAGCTCGTAGATCTCGCCGCGGGCCTCGACGGTGATCTTCTGCGACAGGTCGCCGTTCGCGACCGCGGTGGTGACGAGCGCGATGTTGCGCACCTGGTTGGTGAGGTTGGCCGCGAGGCCGTTCACGTTGTCGGTGAGGTCCTTCCAGGTCCCGGACACGCCGCGGACGTTGGCCTGCCCGCCCAGCTTGCCCTCGGTGCCCACCTCGCGCGCGACGCGCGTCACCTCGGCGGCGAAGGAGTTGAGCTGGTCCACCATCTTGTTGGTGGCGTCCTTGATCTGGGCGATCTCGCCCTTCACGTCCACGGTGATCTTCTGCGTCAGGTCGCCGTTCGCGATGGCGGTCGAGACCTTCGACACGTCCCGCAGCTGCACGGTCAGGTTGGAGGCCATGGCGTTGACGTTGTCGGTGAGGTCCTTCCACGTCCCCGACACGCCGCGCACGTTGGCCTGGCCGCCCAGCTTGCCCTCCGTGCCGACCTCCTTCGCGACGCGCGTCACCTCGGCCGCGAAGGAGTTGAGCTGGTCCACCATCCGGTTGATGACGTCCTTGATCTGGAGGATCTCCCCGCGGACGTCCACGGTGATCTTCTGCGTCAGGTCGCCGTGCGCGATGGCGGTCGCGACCTTCGACACGTCGCGCAGCTGCACCGTCAGGTTCGCGGCGAGCCCGTTCACGTTGTCGGTGAGGTCCTTCCAGGTGCCGGCCACGCCCTTCACGTCGGCCTGCCCGCCCAGCTTGCCCTCGGTGCCGACCTCCTTCGCGACGCGGGTCACCTCGGCCGCGAACGACCGGAGCGTGTCCACCATCGTGTTGATGGTGTTCTTCAGCTCGTTGATCTCGCCCTTCGCGTCCACCGTGATCTTCTGCGAGAGGTCGCCGTTCGCGACCGCGGTCGTGACCTTGGCGATGTTGCGGACCTGCGCGGTGAGGTTCGCGGCGAGCCCGTTCACGTTGTCGGTGAGGTCCTTCCACGTGCCGGACACGCCGCGCACGTCGGCCTGGCCGCCCAGCTTCCCCTCGTTGCCGACCTCCTTCGCGACGCGGGTGACCTCGGCCGCGAACGAGGAGAGCTGGTCCACCATGGTGTTGATGGTGTCGCGCAGCTCGAGGATCTCGCCGCGCGCGTCCACGGTGATCTTCTGCGAGAGGTCGCCCTTCGCCACCGCGGTGGTGACCTTGGCGATGTTGCGGAGCTGCGCGGTGAGGTTGGCCGAGAGGCCGTTCACGTCGTCGGTGAGGTCCTTCCACGTGCCGGTGAGCCCCTTCAGCGAGGCCTGCCCGCCCAGCTTGCCCTCGCTGCCGACCTCGCGCACCACGCGCCGGACCTCGGCGGACACCGCGCTCAGCTGGTCCACCAGCGCGTTCACGCTCGTCGCGATCCGCAGGAACTCGCCGCGCACCGGCCGGCCGCCCAGGTCGAGCGCGACCTTCTGCGAGAGGTCACCGGTCGCCACCGCGGTGAGCACGCGCGCCACCTCGTTCGTGGGCGCGACCAGGTCCGAGATGAGCTGGTTCACCGCGCCGACGCTCGCCGCCCAGGCGCCGCGCGCCGGGCCCACCGACGCGCGCTCGGTGGAGCGCCCCTCCTGCCCGACCACGCGGCCCACGCGCACCAGCTCGTCGGCGGCGTGCTCGTTGAGCGCGATCAGGTCGTTCAGCAGCTCGCCGGCCTGGCTCAGCAGGCCGTCGCGGCGGTAGGGCAGCCGGACCGAGAAGTCGCCGGCCTTCGCCGCCTTCAGCACCTCGACGAGCTGCGCGAGCTCCTCGCGGTCCTCGGGGTCGAGGGCCTCCAGGCGCGCGTGCGCGGCCGGAGGTGGCGTCGAGGTGCGTCCGTCCACCACCTCGGCGCCGTTGCCGCGTCTCGGCCCGCCGGGCGAGCGGGCGCCGGCGGCGGGGCGCGCGGCGCGGGGCGCCGGCGCGGCAGGGGGAGGGGGAGCACCGACGTGGGGCTTCGCGCGGGCGCGGCTCGTCATGGGCGTTCCTCGGAGAGCAGGACGGGAAGAGGGGTACGATCTCTCCATCTGGAGCGCGCTTCTCCATTCCCCGCGAGGGGAGCACGTTGACTGACAGTATGAACCGACCCTGGCGGGATGGGGCCGCACCGGGGGCGTTACGCATGCGGGGGGTCGAACGGATCATGGACGCATTTCGGCGGTACCCCCGGAGCGTTCATGGACGGTGTCGAGGCCGTGAAGATCCTGCTCGTGGACGACCGGCCCGCGAACCTGCTGGCGCTCGAGTCGGCGCTCGCGGGGGCGGGGTACGAGCTGGTGAAGGCGGGATCCGGCGCGGAGGCGCTCCGGTTCCTGCTGCGCGACGAGTGCGCGCTCATCCTGCTCGACGTCAACATGCCGGAGCTGGACGGGTACGAGACCGCGCGCCTGGTGCGGCAGAACCCGCGCACCCGCAACATCCCCGTCGTCTTCATCACCGCGTACGGCGCCGACGAGCGCCGGGTGCTGAGCGGCTACGAGGCGGGCGCGGTCGATTACCTGTTCAAGCCGGTGACGCCCGAGCTGCTGCGCTCCAAGGTGGCGGCGTTCGTGGCGCTGCACCGGGCGCAGCGGCAGATCCTGGCGCAGGCCGAGCAGCTCCGCGCGCACGAGCGGCGCGAGCACGCGCTGGCGCTGGCGCAGCTCGAGCTGCAGAGCCTGCGCCGGCAGGAGGCGGCGCAGAAGCGCTACCGCACGCTGGTCGAGGGGATCACCCACGCGCTGGTGTGGGTGATCGATCCCGACACGCTGGTGTGCCGCTTCGTGAGCCCGAGCGCCGAGGCGATCCTGGGTCACCCGACGGAGCGCTGGACGGCGGACGCGGGCCTGTTCGCGGCGGCGCTGCACCCGGCCGACCGCGACCGGGTGCTGGCGTCGCTCCGCGCCATCACCGCCGGCAGCCCCGGCGCCACGCTGCAGCACCGGTTCGTGCGCGCCGACGGCAGCGAGGCGTGGTTCGAGACGGCGGCGCGGCTCCTGCCCGGCGAGGACGGCGCCGGGCTCGAGCTGCGCGGCTTCTCGGTCGAGGTGACGGAGGTGGTCGAGGGACGCGCCGCGCTGGAGCTGCTGTCGCGGGCGACCGCCGAGCTGTCCACCTCGCTCGACTGCCAGGACACGGTGGCGCGCGCCGCGGCGGTGGCGGTGCCGGCGCTCGGCGAGGGCTGCGCGGTGGAGGTGGGCGCCGACCCGCGCAGCCCGCCGGTGCGCGCCGTCGTCCACGTCCGGCCGGAGGCGCGCGAGGCGCTGGAGCGCGTGGCGCGCCACCCGGCGCTCGGGCGCGGGCCGGAGCGCGGGGTCGAGGTGATCCAGGACCCGGCCGGCCTCCTCGACGCGGACGGCGAGGACCTGGCGCGGGATCTCGACGCGCTGGCGGCGGCGGAGATCGTGCAGGTGGCGCTCACCGCGCACGACCAGCGCATCGGCACCATGCACCTGTTCACCGCGCGCCCCGCGCGCGCCCGCGACCTCGAGCTCGCCGCCGAGCTCGGCCGCCGCGTCGCGCAGGCGGTGGAGAACGCGCTGCTCTACCGGCGCGCGCAGGAGGCGGTGGAGCTGCGTGAGCGCTTCCTCTCGATCGCCTCGCACGAGCTGCGCACGCCGCTCGCCGCGCTGCTGCTCCAGGCGCGCGTGCTGAACCAGCTGCTCGACACCGGGCGCATCCCGGTGCCGCCCGGCTCGCGCGAGGAGCTGCAGCGGCGCGTGCGCGGCGCGGTGAAGCAGGTGGAGCGGCTCGGCGGCCTCGTGAACAGCCTGTTCGACCTCGCCCGGATCCGGAGCGGGCGGCTCGCGCTGGAGCGCGCCCCGTGCGACCTCGTCGAGATCGCGCGCGACGTGGCCGGGCGCTTCGAGGACGTGCTGGCGCTGCAGGGGCGGGCGTTCACGGTGGAGGCGCCGGAGTCGCTGCGCGGCGTGTGGGACCGCGGGCGCGTGGACCAGGTCATCACCAACCTGCTCTCGAACGCGGTGAAGCACGGCGCGTCGGGGCCGGTCGCGCTGCGGGTCGCGCGGCGCGGCGCCTCGGCCGAGGTGGCGGTGGAGGACGCCGGGCGCGGCATCTCCGAGGCGGACCGCGCGCGCATCTTCGAGCTGTTCGAGCAGGGCGAGCGGAGCGCGGGGACCGGCGGCCTCGGCCTCGGGCTCTACATCACGCGCAGCATCGCCGAGGCGCACGGCGGCCGCGTGTCGGTCGCGGCGCCGGAGCGCGGCGGGGCGGTGTTCCGGCTGGAGCTGCCGGCCGGCGTCGAGGAGGGCGAGCGCGAGGCCGCGCCGCCGGAGCCGCGCGGGATCGACGAGGGCCGCGCCCTCGCCGGCGGGTAGGTGGCTCAGCGCCCGCGGACGCAGCGCGCCAGCGTCTCGGCGCGCTCGCGCAGGTCGGACGACCAGGCCAGCGGGCGGAACGGGTCGGTCGCGAGCGCGAACCAGTAGTAGCCGGTGGCCGGCCCGGCCTCGCCCGCCTCCAGCCCGGCCAGCAGGGCGTCGGGGTCCTTCACGTCGATGCCCGAGGTCTTCCACAGCTCGCGCAGGTAGGCGGCCCGCTCGGCGCGGCAGGGCGGCGCAGCCCGGGCCGCGACCGGGAGCGCGGCGGGCGCGGGCGCCGCGGCGGTCGGGCCGGCGTCGGAGGCGGTGCCCTGCCCCGACCCTGCGTCCGCGGCCATCGCCAGCGTCGCGACCGGCTGGAAGGACTCCGCCGGGACCACGCTGAAGGAGCCCACCCGTCCGTCCTCGGTGCCCTTCTCCTCCACGATCAGGTAGCCCTCGGGGAGCTCGATGCGCTCGCCCACCCGCACCGGCCGGCCCAGGATCTCCACCTGCGCGGCGCCGGCGTCGAGCCGTCCCTCCACCGGCGGCGCGGGGTCTTCGGCGCGGGCCGGCAGCGCGAGGGCGGCGGCGAGCGGGATCGCGAGGGCGTGGCGGAGCATCCGTGGAACCTCCGCACGGCAAGCTTGGCGGCGGTGGCGGCGGGGGCAAGCCTCCCCGGCCGCATCCGGTGGGGCGGCGCCGCGGGGGGCCTGGCGGCCCGCCGCGACGCTCCCGCCCGCGCCCGGCGCAGGTGAGGATCGCAGCACCTGTGGAGGAACTCGACGCGGGGCGGAAGCGCCGTGATCGCGGCCGGTTCGCGCGTACCGCACCCGGAGTGCGTCGAGCTTCTCGACGCGGCAGCCTGCCGCGGAGGCTCGCAGGGGCGCGAAACCGCTGGGGTCCCCGGCTGGCCTGCCCCTTGCGATGGGTCCTCACGGGCGGAGCGGCTCCGCAGGCTCGGGGGACCTCCCGCCGGAAAGGCGGCAGCGGAGATGACGACCTTGATGGAGATCCTGGAAGCCGCCGGCTCGCTCCTGGTCGGCATGGGTGGGCGCCTGGCGCTCAGCATCGCGGGGGGGCTCGCGCTCGCGATCCCGGCGGTGCTCCTCGGCGTCGCGATCCACGTCCTGCGGCAGCGGCGCGCACGCGCCGTGCCCATGGCGGACGGGCTCGCCTGGCGGCCCGGGGCCTACTTCGCCCCCAACCACACCTGGCTCGCGCCGGGGCGCCGCACCGGCGAGTTCACGGTCGGTGTGGACGATCTCGCGCGCCACATCCTGCCGTCGGTGACGTCGGTCGAGCTGCCGCGGCCGGGCATGAGCGTCCACCGCGGCGACCCCATCGTCGTGCTCCGCGCCGGCGGCCGGACCGTGCGCATGGGCGCGCCGGTGGACGGCAGGGTGATGCGGGTGAACCCGGCCGTGCGGCGCGATCCGGGCCTCGTGCACCGCGAGCCGTACGGCGGCGGGTGGCTGTTCACGCTCGCGCCCGCGGACGCCGCCTACATGCGCCTGCCGCAGGACCGCGAGGCCGGCGGCTGGCTCGCGGCCGAGCGCACCCGGCTCACGCGCTTCGTCGAGTCCGAGCTGGGCCTCGCCGCGGCCGACGGCGGCGTGCTCGTCGAGCCGCTCCCCGCCGCGCTCGGCGAGGAGGGCTGGCGCAAGGTCGTGTTCGCCTTCCTGCACGCGGCGTAGGCCGCCGCGCCCGCGGGGCGCCTCGTCCGCGCGAACCAGGCCCGCGCGCTCCACCGTCCCCGGGGAGCGCGCGGGCGCCTCGCGTCCGCGGCTACAGGTTGTCCCAGCCGTACCGGCCGGTCTCGAGCGCGTGCGCCGCGACCGCCTGCAGCGCCCCGTCCTCGTTCTGCTCGAGGCCCGCCAGGCCCGCCTCGACGCGCCGCCGGGCCTGCCGCGCGAACACGGTGAGGATGCGCCGCTCCTCGGCGGCGGCCGCCTCGCCGTGGTCCTCGAGCCGCGTCGAGACGCGCGCCAGCATGCAGGCGAGCGTGAACAGGTCGATCATCGCGTCGGCGAGCCGCTTGGTGAGGAGCTGCGCGCCCACGATCTTCTTGCCGTACCTGCGCAGCAGCTTGTCCGCGGCGATGGCGAGGTCGGTGGCGGCGCCCTCGAACACCGCCGCGTCCTCGGCGAGCGCCGGGTGGAGCATGGTCCACTTGCCCTTCTTGCGGCGCAGCCCGGTGGCCAGCGCGGCGCGGCGCTTCGCGTAGTCCGACATGACGCCGAAGCCCTTGATCGGATCGGCGAGCACGCCCTTCATCGACTCCGCCACGTCGGCGAGCTCCTGGCCCAGGTCGTTCACCGCGGTGAGCGCGATGAACAGCCGGAGGATCTCGTTCGTGCCCTCGAAGATGCGGTTGATGCGGGTGTCGCGGAGCGCCATCTCGTACGGCATCTCGCGCATGTACCCCGAGCCGGCCGCGATCTGCAGCGCCTCGTCGGCGGTGCGCCACACGCTCTCCGAGGCGAGCACCTTCGAGATGGCCGCCTCGACCTGCGTCTCCTCGAAGCCGCGGTCCACCAGGCCGGCCACCATGTTCACCACGCTCTCGGCCGCGTAGCAGTCGATCACCATCTGGCCGATCTTCTGCTGGACCAGGCCGAAGCTGGCGATGGGCTGGCCGAACTGCTTGCGCTCCTTCGCCTGCGCCACCGACAGCTCGATGAGCCGCTTCATCCCGCCCACCGAGCCGCCGCCCAGGCCGGTGCGGCCGGCGTTCAGGATCTTCATCGCGACCTTGAAGCCCTTGCCCTCCTCGCCGAGCACGTTCGCGGCGGGCACGCGCACGTCCTCGAGCACCACCGTGGTGGTGGACGAGGCGCGGATCCCCATCTTGTCCTCGTGCGGGCCGGTCGAGACCCCCTTCATGTCGCGGGTGACGATGAAGGCGGTGATGTGGCCGCGCCCCTCCAGCGAGGTCTTCGCGAACACGGTGAAGAAGTCGGCGATGCCGCCGTTCGTGATCCAGAGCTTCTCGCCGTTCAGGATCCAGCCGTCGCCGTCGCGCACCGCGGTGGTCTTGATGCTGGCGGCGTCGGAGCCGGCGCCCGGCTCGGTGAGGCAGAACGCGGCGATGAGCTCGCCGGTGGCGAGGCGCGGCAGGAAGCGCGCCCGCTGCTCCTCGGTGCCGAACAGGAGCAGGCCGCGCATGCCGATCGAGCTGTGCGCGCCGACCGTCACCGCGACGGAGGCGTCGTAGCGCCCCAGCTCCTGGATGACCCGCGCGTAGGCGGTGGCGCCGAGCCCCATGCCGCCGTGGTGCTCCGGGACCACCAGGCTGAACAGCCCGGCGTCCTTCAGCTCCTGCACGAACCCGGGCGGCATCTCGCCGGCTCGGTCCCAGGCGCGGAAGTCGGCGCCGCGCCCGCCCAGCATCGACTTCAGGGTCTGCTGGATGGCCTCCAGGGTCTCCTTCTCGGCGCGGCGCGGCTCCGGGTAGGGCAGGAGGATCTCCTCCTCGATGTCGCCCAGCGCGAGCGAGCGCATGAAGCTCGCGGTCTTCTTGTCCACCATGGCGTTCTCCGGGCCGGCGCAGGGGGGAAGGCGCCGCTGATTTCAGAATCATAACGCGTCGCGGCACGGCCGGAGCGAGGTCCCCCCGGACGGGGGCACACGGGCCCTGCCCAAACGACTCTGGGTCGGGAGGCAACGACTCTGGGTCGGGAGCGGCGGGGGCGGTGAGCGCCCCCGCCGGGGAGCTCACCGCGCCGTGTACAGGTCGATGACGCGGCCGATCGACCGCTGGCAGACGGAGCAGAACGGCACGGGGTCGCGGGTGAACATCACGCAGTCCATCTGCGGCCGGAAGTAGCCGGTGGCCTCGTAGTTCGCGCCCTCGAACGCGCCCACCGCCTTCGAGAAGCGCGCCTCGCCGAGCAGCGCGGTCTCCTCCTTCTGCTGCGCCAGGAACAGCGCGTCCATCTCGGCCTCGGGCCGGTTCTGCGCGCGGATGCGCTTGCGGCGCTCCTGGAACTCGTTCGCACGCTTGGTGAACACGTCCTTCGGCCAGGGCGTGGGGAGCGGCGTGCCGGCGGCGACGAGGTCGCCCCACTTCGCGGCCTTCGGGTCGGCGGTCACGTTCGGCTCCCACGGCTCGGGCCGGCCCTCGGGCGAGAGGTAGGCGGTGTCCGAGGTGAAGTACTCGTCGGCGAGCGCGGCCAGGTGGTGCCCCAGCTCGTGCACGAAGATGTAGCCGGCCCAGCGGTTGTCGGCGGCCACCGTGGCGTAGAGGTTGAAGATGCCGCCGCCGCCGTAGGTCTCGCCGTTCGCCAGGATGGCGAGCGCGTCGTAGGGCGCGAACGACGCCACGTCGCGCATGGAGCGGTTCTCGAACGTGAGCAGGTAGCGCTCCGAGCCGAACGCGTCGTAGGTGGAGCCGACGCGCGAGCGGCGGTGCACGCCGGTGAGCGGGCGGGAGACGCCCTTCTCCTCGGCGGGCGGGCAGATGCCCCACACGTTGAAGTCGGCCTTCCGCGAGCGGAACGGCTCGTGCGCGAACAGCTCGGCCACCAGGCGGCGCGCGTCCTTCTCGAACTTGCCGCGCTCGGCCTCGGTGTAGCCGTCGCCGAGCAGCAGCAGGTCGAGCTTGTGGGCGGGGTCGCCGCTCTTCAGGATCTCGATCACCGGGCCGGGCGAGGCCGGCCGCGACGGATCCACGAAGCGGTCCTTCGGATCGACGACCGTGGACCAGACCTCCTGGAACGCGTTCCCCGCGCCGCGCTTCTTCACCACCACCTGCACCGGCGCCTCGGGCGCCGGGAAGCGGAGCGACTCGGAGAACGTGCGGCTCACCTTGCGCGCGTCCTCGGTGGTCTCCCACTCGCCGTAGATCGAGGCGTAGCCGCGCGAGTAGACGACGCGGTTGGTGGCGAGGTCGCGGACCTCGAAGAAGTACTTGCCGAGGTTGGTGTCGTCCACCGCGCGCGCCGGGTTGCCCGGGAACGGCAACGGCTCGAGCACCACCCGGTCCACCGCGAAGCGCTCCTCGGTGGCGGTGCCGGTGTGGAAGAGGTCGAGGCGGAGGGTCCGGGGCTGGGTGGGGGCCGCCGACAGGGCGAGCGCGACGAGCAGGGGGATCATGGGCCGAACAGTGTAGCCGCCCGGCCGGAGGTGGCGGGCCAGAGGTTCCCCGCCCACCCGGGGGATCCCCTGAACGCCCGCTCGTCATCCCGAGGCAGGGGTTGCATCTCGCGAGAATCGCGGTCTACTTACGGGGCATGATGTGGCCGTGGGAAGACGAGAGCCGGGGGCGGCGTCCCGTGCAGCCCCGGGATCTGCTCGAGTTCCGGCCGTGGATGCTCGCGCTGGCCGTGTTCCTGGCCTGCGCGATCGGCATCGCCATCATGGAGCAGGCCCGCACGCCTCGCTCCATGTGGGCGCAGGCGGACGTCGCCGCCGACGTCACGCAGCACCCGGGCCGCTGAGCGTACGCGCGTGGTCACCGGCGTCTCGCGCACCGGGAGGCGTTCTCTGATGGGGCGGTCTCGACGGGCGGCGCCTGCCGGGCTGGTCCGCGTCAGGGTGGGCCCTTAGCCTTGGCGCGAGGTCCAAGCATGGCGCCCATCCGGATCCTGGTGGTGGACGACAACCACCTCATCCGCAAGCTGATCGGCCTCATCCTCGAGGGGGCGGGCTACACGCCCATCGACGCCGACTCCGGCGAGGCGGCGCTGGCGCTCGCGCTCGCGGATCCGCCGGACCTCGTGATCGTGGACGAGGTCATGCCGGGAATGCTCGGCTCCGAGCTGGTGCGCCTGCTGCGCCGCTCGCGCGAGCGCCGCCTGCGCAACCTGGCGGTGGTGGGGATCTCCGGGCACGACGGCGCGGCCCGCGCGCTCCTGCAGGCCGGCGCCGACGCGTTCGTCGCGAAGCCGGTCGAGGAGCACCCGCTGCTCGACGCGGTGGCGCGCGCCCTGGGCCGTCCGTTCCGTCCCGACGACCCGCCCGGCCTGCCCGCCGCCTGAGGAGCGGGCGGCGCCCGTCGTCACGAGAACGACACGATCCCGGCACCGTGGCGCCATGCCGCGGGCGCTACCTTTCGCCGCGGCGCCACCGGGTCGTCACCGGTCCGTGCGCCCTCCGAACCGAGGATCGCAATGAACGCCCACCGGGAGTCGTTCTACCGCTGCACCATCGCGTCGCCCGAGGGCCGGCGCGTCGCGCACATCCGCGCGTGGGACGCGCGCGAGGCGGAGGAGCTGTTCCGCGCCGAGCTGCGGGCCGAGGAGCTCGAGGCCGCGGGCCCGATCGAGGTCGTCGCGCTGGGCGACGCGCACGGCGCGCTCGCGCTCGCGAGCTGATCCGGCGCGCCGGTCAGTCGATCGGCCGGGAGGGATCCTCGCGCAGCGCGCAGGCGCGCTCGACGCCCCTCTCGCAGGCGCCGGCGAACAGCGCCCCGGCGCGCGCCTCGTCCCGCGGGACGCCGGCGCCGAACCGGTAGAGCACGCCCAGGTCGGAGCAGGCGCTCGCGCGGCCCGCCTCGCAGGCGCGCCGGTACAGCTCGGCGGCGCGCGGGCCGTCGGCCGGCACCCGCCGGCCCTCCTGCACCATCCGCCCCAGCCACGCGCAGGCGTCCGCGACCTTCCGCCGGCAGGCGAGGTCGAGCAGCGCCGGATCCGAGCCCTCGTCGATGACCGCCTGCGGGCCCTTCAGCCAGGCCTCGGCGGAGTCCAGGCACTCCTCGGCGCCGAGCGCCGGGCACCCCTCGACCAGCAGCCGCGCGCCGCGCGCCGCCTCGCCGCGCCGCCCCTCCGCGAGCAGCACCAGGCCGAGCCGCGCGCACGCCTCCGCGCCGCCCAGCTCGCAGCCGCGCTCGAGCCGCAGCCGCGCCGCGACCGGATCCTCCCGCCCCGCGTCGCCGCGCGCGAGCCCCGCGCCGGCGGCCGCGCAGCCGTCGGCCGAGCCCAGCCAGCAGGCGCGATCCCGCAGCGCCTGCGCGCGCGCCGGCGGCGCGCCGGTCGCGATCGCCAGGCAGCCCTCGGCCTCGCCGAGGTCGCAGGCGCGCTCGCGGAGCCGCGCCCCGCGCGCCGGGTCCCGCTCCGCCGCGGCGCGCTCCAGGCAGGCGGCGCCCGAGCCGAGCGCGCAGCCCTCCTCGAGCGCCTCGGTCACCGCGCGCGCCGGCTGCCCCGCCTCGCGGAGGTGGTGCGCGAGGCGGGCGCACGCGGCGCCCACGCCGGCGTCGCAGGCGCGGCGGTGCAGCGCGGCGGCGCCGGCCGGATCCGCCGGCCCGGCGGTGCCCGCCTCGAGCACGCGCCCCAGCTCGGCGCAGGCGAGCCGCCGCCCCGCGTCGCACGCCTCGCGCAGCGCCGCGGCGCAGCCCGGCTCCCCGCCCGGCGGACGCGGCGCGTTCGGGAACAGGCTGGCGTGCCGCTCGCAGGCCATGGGCGGGGCGGCGGCGGCGGCGGCGGCGGCGAGCAGGGCGGCGGCGAGCGCGAGCACGGCCGGACGATAGCAGGGGTCCGGCCGCGCGACGACGATCGCGCGGGGCGATCAGCGCCGGCGCGGCACCGCCCGCTCGCACGCCTGCACCGCCCGCGCGAGCGCGCGGCCCGGCTCGCGGGCGGCCTGCGCGCGGACCGCGGCGCAGCCCTGGGCCGGCGCGCGCGCGGCGAGCGCCTCGGCCGCCGCGCGGCGGAGGCGGGGGTCGCGGTCGGAGAGGAGCGGGACGAGCGCCTCGCCCAGGCCCGCGGGCGGGAGGAGGGCGCCGAGCCCGCGGACCGCGCCGGCGCGCACGATGCGCGGCGCGGCCGCGTCGGCGGCGAGCCGGCGGTGGAGCGCCTCGGCCCGCGCGCCGCCGCGCGCCGCCAGCCCCTCCAGCGCGCGGGCGCGGCGGCTGGGGAGCTCGGCGCCGCTCGCGGCCGCGGCCTCGAGCAGCGGCCCGGCCTCCGGGCCGAGCGCGCGCCACGCCTCCGGCGGGATGGGCCGGTCGATGGTGCCGAGCAGGGCCCGCACCTCGTCGGCGGTGGAGGGCGCGCCGGCCCCGGGGGCGGCGGCGAGCGCGGAGAGGGCGAGGGCGGCGGCGAGGCCGGCGGCGAGCACGGGGACCTCCCTCAGCGGACGGCGGGGTTGAGCCGCACGACCTCGCCCTGCTGCGGGGTGAGCGTGCCGCGCGCGATCGACGGGTCGATCTGCCAGAACATGAGGTTGTCGCCGCCGCCGCAGCCGGAGCTGCCGGCGCACTGCGGGGCGGAGAGGAGCGCGGTCCCGCAGGGCAGCGGCGACGAGGAAGGGCGGCAGGCGCCGCACGGGCAGCCCGGCGTGTCGGCGATCGGGTCGAGCGCGGTGCCGGTGGCCTCGGTCGTGTGGTAGAGGCCGAGCCAGTGGCCCGCCTCGTGGGCGGCGATGTACGAGACCACGTCGGTGCCGCAGGCGGCGACCGAGAACGGGCTCGCCGGCGAGCACGCGCCCGGCGCCGCCTCGGCGCCGAGGTCGGCGAGCACCACCGCGGCGCCGCTGTTCACGCCGCCGGGCACGCCGGAGGGGCCGGGGATCGAGCCGTCGAGCCCCACCACCGTGCCGCCGCCGCCGCTCGCCGAGGTGGTCAGCTCGTCCACGAGGAACAGGTGCACCGCGTTGCGGGGGACCGCCAGCCGGAACAGCCGCGCCAGCTCGCTGCACGGGCCGGAGTCGTCGATGCTGGGGGTGCTCAGCTCGGTGCGCGCCCAGTCCGGCACGTCGTGGAACGTGACCGTGCCGAGGCACACCCCGGCGCGCGCGAACAGCGACTGCAGCCCGTCCACGAAGCGCCGGAACTGCGCGGCGGTCGCGCTGGCGGACGGGTCGGCGGCGGCGTTCGCGGCCGAGTACTCGGGGTGCGCCGGGTCGGAGGACACGAGGTAGATCTCGAGGTCGAGCGTGCCGGTGGACACGAGCGGCCCGGCGCGGGTGACCACCTTCACGTCGTAGCGCCCCTCGGTGCTCCCGCCGGTGCAGCCGGTGGTGGTGGTGCAGGCGGCCGCGAGGTCGTTCAGCGTGAAGCGCCACGCGCCCGGCGCGAGCTGGCCGTCGGAGCGGACGCGGTCGAGCGCGGTGGTGGTGTTCGGGACGGTGACCGCGCCGGCGGAGGGGATCACGCCGGCGTAGAACAGCAGCCACTGGCTGTAGTCGCGGCTGCCATCGACGACCGGCGCGCTGGCGGCGTCGTCGTAGAACCGCGCGCCGCCCGCGTCGAGCACGAGCTGCGGGAACGGCGCGTTCGCGGCGGGCCCGGCGCCGGGCCAGTCCACCGCCTCGGGCGCGGTGCCGTCCACCTCCTGGAAGTAGAGCGTGAACCCGGTGGTGCCGGCCGGCACGTCGAACGACACCTCGTCGCCGGGCGCGTGCGTGCCGCGCTCCTGCACCGGCCCGATCACCGCCGCGTTGACCGGCAGCGCGCAGGGCGGATCCGGCACGTCGGGCGGCCGCTCCGCCGGGCCGGCCACCGCGCCGAGCGCGACCGTGGGCCGGTGGCCGGACGGGCCGCACGCGCCGGCGGGGATCGACGCGGCGCACACGCGCGAGAGGCACAGGCCGGAGCGGCAGTCGGAGGCGCGCGTGCACGCCTCGCCCACGCCGCGCCCGCCCTGGTCGATGCGCCGGTCGAAGGTGGGGTTGCCGCAGCCGCCGGTCGCGAGCCCCGCGGCGGCGAGCGCGACGAGCACGGCGGCGGGCGTGCGGCTCACGCCGGGATGGTAAGGCCGGCCATCCCCGAGCGCGACGGGGCCCCCCGACGCGGGCGCTCGCGATCACCCCCGACCGGCGAAGGCCCGATCGAGGAGGTCCGCCAGGATCCGGGCGGTGAGGCCCCAGACCACGCGCGCCTCGTCCGCGTGGAACGACCACACCCGCCAGTGCCCCGTCCCCGGGTCCACGTCCTCGAACGGCACCGCCGCGCGGGCCACCACCGCCGCGAGCCGCTCCGGCAGGCCCGCGGGATCCCACAGCGAGGCGCGCCGCAGCGCCGGGTCGAGGAGCTGCGCCAGCGGCAGCTCGAAGTGCTCGTCCACCTCGTCGGCGGCGGCGGTGAACGCGGCGGGCGGCGCGCGCACGGCCGCGGCGACCGGCGTCACCACGTACCCGGCCACGCTGGGCAGGTCGTCGAGCAGCCCGAGCACCTCGGACGCCGCCGGCGCCAGCCCAACCTCCTCGTGCGCCTCGCGGAGCGCGGCGGCCGGGGCGTCCTCGCCCGGCTCGAGCCGTCCCCCGGGGAAGGAGATCTCGCCGCGGTGGTGGTTCAGCGCCTGTGAACGGCGGGTGAACAGGATCGAGGGGCCGCCGGGGCGGTCGAGCAGCGCGACCAGCACCGCCGCCGGCCGGAAGCCCGGGACCGCGAGCGACCGGCGCGGCCGTGCGCCGAGCGCCCGCCGCACGCGCTCGGTCGCCTCGTCGAAGCCGGGGGCACGCATCGCCCTCCATCTAACGCGGCGCGACCGGGCGCGCCGGGCGGCGAGGGGGACGCACGCCCGCCCGCCGCGGCGCGCGCGCTGCGGCCGATTGATTTCCACGCGTGTTTCCGCGAAAAAGGTGGGATGCGCAGCGACCGGATCAAGAAGGGCTTCGAGCGTGCGCCCCACCGCAGCCTCCTCCGCGCGACGGGCCTGAACGACGGCGACTTCGAGAAGCCGTTCATCGGCATCGCCAACAGCCACATCGACATCATCCCGGGCCACTACTACCTGCAGGAGTACGGCCGGATCGCGAAGGACGAGATCCGCAAGGCCGGCGGGGTGCCGTTCGAGTTCAACACCATCGGCGTGGACGACGGCATCGCCATGGGCCACGAGGGCATGAGGTACAGCCTGCCCTCGCGCGAGCTCATCGCCGACTCGATCGAGACGGTGATGAACGCGCACCAGCTCGACGCGCTCGTCTGCATCCCGAACTGCGACAAGATCGTCCCCGGCATGCTCATGGGCGCGCTCCGCGTGAACGTGCCCACCGTGTTCGTGTCCGGCGGGCCCATGAAGGCGGGCCACCTCCACGACGGCACGCCCATCGACCTCAACACCGCGTTCGAGGCGGTGGGCAAGCGCGCGCAGGGGCAGATCACCGACGCCGAGCTGTACGAGATCGAGTGCCAGGCCTGCCCGTCCGGCGGCTCGTGCTCCGGCATGTTCACCGCGAACTCGATGAACGTGCTGTGCGAGGCCATGGGCGTGGCGCTGCCCGGCAACGGCACCGTGCTCGCGCTCACCCCGGAGCGCGAGGCGCTGGTGCGCCGCGCCGCGCGCCGCGCCGTGGAGATCGCCGCCGACGAGCGCTTCAGGCTGCGCAACCTGGTGAACCGCGACGCCATCCACAACGCCATGGTGGTGGACATGGCCATGGGCGGCTCGTCCAACACCGTGCTGCACATGCTCGCCATCTCGCGCGAGGCCGGGGCGCCGCTGTCGCTGCGCGACATCGAGGAGATCGCCGGCAAGGTCTCGCACATCGCGAAGATCGCCCCGTCGCTCGCGACCGTGCACATGGAGGACATCCACCGCGCCGGCGGCGTGCCCGCGGTGCTGCGCGAGGCGGCCCGCCGCGGCGGCATCGTCCGCGAGGACGCGCTCACCGTGACCGGCGAGACCGTGGGCGAGCGGATCCGCGGCGCGCGGACCGCCGACCCGGAGCTCATCCGGCCGCTCGAGAACGCGTACTCGCCGGTGGGCGGCCTGGCGGTGCTGTTCGGGAACCTGGCCGCGGAGGGCGCGGTGGTGAAGACCGCCGGCATCCAGCCCTCCATGCGCACGTTCACCGGCGAGGCGATCTGCTTCGACTCGCAGGACGAGGCCATCGCCGGGATCATGGGCGGCAAGGTGAAGCCCGGGCACTTCGTGGTGATCCGCTACGAGGGGCCGAAGGGCGGGCCGGGCATGCAGGAGATGCTCTCCCCCACCTCGCTCATCATGGGCATGGGCCTGGGCGAGAGCGTGGCGCTCGTCACCGACGGCCGCTTCTCCGGCGCGACCCGCGGCGCCTGCGTCGGCCACGTCTCCCCCGAGGCCGCCGAGGGCGGCGTGATCGGGCTGGTGCAGGACGGCGACCGGATCACCATCGACGTGGCGGCGCGCGCGCTGACGGTGGACGTCTCCGACGCCGAGCTGGCCCGGCGCCGCGAGGGGTTCCGGCCGAAGCGCCGCGATCCCGGCTCGTCCTGGCTCCGCCGCTACGCGCACCTCGTCACGAACGCGGCGAACGGCGCCGTGCTGCGGAGCACCGACCTCTAGCGAGCCGCGGCCCCGAGGCCCGATCCCCGCCGCCCCCCCCGGGGCCGGCGGAGATCGGCGCTCGTCGATGCATGCACATGCAAAGGGCTTGACGGCCTCGCCGCGCCGCAGATAAATGCATGCGCATGCAACAGCATGACGCGGCGCCCGTCGCCGCGGTCCTGAACCGAACGACCCAGGGGTCACCCACATGAGCTGGATCCATCTCGGCGTCGCCGTGATCTTCGAGATCGCGGTGGCCATCTCCGCAGGCAACGCACGAGGCTTCACCCGACCGTGGTGGACCACGGCCACGCTCGTCAGCGGCGCGATCGGCACCTTCTTCCTCAGCCTGGCGCTGCTGACGTTCGACGTCGGGGTCGGCTATGCGATCTGGACGTCCGTCGCGGGCGTGGGGGTCGTCGTCCTCGGCGCGATGTTCCTCGGCCAGCGACTCGGCTGGCAGAAGCTCCTCGGGATCCTGCTCGTCATCGGCGGCGTGGTGGGCCTGCGGCTCAGCGGCGCCGCCTGACCGGCAGCGGCCATCCTTCAATCCCTTCCAGATCTTCCACGAGGAGCGAGACGTGACGACGACGAACGAGACGAACGGGGGCAATGGGCGCGCGTGGTTCATGCTGCTGCTCGCGGGGGCCTTCGAGATCGGTTACGCCCTGAGCGTCGCCGGCAGCAGGGCGTTCACCGTGCCGGGCTGGTCCATCTCCGCCGGGGTGTTCTTCCTGCTGACGCTGTACGCGCTGAGCGTCGCCCTGCGCACGATCGACGTGGGGATCGGCTACGCGGTGTGGGCCGGCATCGGCTCGGTGGGCGCGGCGATCCTCGGCGGCGTCCTGCTCGACCAGCCCCTGACGCCGGTCCAGGCGTTCTGGCTGGCGGTCATCATCGCCGGCGTGGTCTGGCTGAAGCTGGCGGACCGGGCCAGGGCGGACGGGCCCGGGGCGCGCGCCTGACGGGCGCGCCCGCCTCGTTGCTTGCATGGGCATGCACGTGAGAGCATGCGACGCATGCCGTCCGAGAGGAGCGCGCGCCGGTGACGTCGAGGCGAGGCGATGCGTGGCTCGAGCTGGTCCAGCTCGTGGCCCAGGTCGAGGCCGATCTGGGCAAGGTGCTGCAGGCCCGCCACCGGCTCGGGCTGACGGAGTTCCGCGCGCTCGAGCTGCTGGCGCGAGCGCCGGACTCCGAGCTGCGCATGCAGGAGCTGGCCGCGCAGCTGGGCCTGAACCAGAGCTCGGTCTCGCGGATGGTCGAGCGGCTCGAGCGCGGCGGCCTCACGGTCCGCGACCTGTGCCCGGACGACAAGCGCGGCGTGTACACGGTGCTGACCGAGCGAGGGCGCGCGCGCCTCGAGGGCGCGCGGCCCGACTACTCGCGGGCGCTGGAGGTGGCGCTCGAGGCGCACGGGGGCGCGAAGCTGCTGGCCGCGCGGTCGGCGAAGGCCAGGTAGCGCGCTCCGCCTATCCCCTCCGCACCCACGCCGCCGCGAAGAACGCGTCGGTGCCGTGGCGGTGCGGCCAGGTCCGCAGGAAGCCGTCGGGGGTGAGCGTGCTCGCGGGCGCGTCCGGCGCCGCGCGCGCGAACTCCGGGTGGGCCGCCTCGAACGCCTCGGCGACGTCCTCGTCCTCGGCGCGCCGGAACGTGCAGGTCGCGTAGACCAGCCGGCCGCCGGGGCGCACGTGCGCCGCGGCGCGCTCCAGGATGCGCGCCTGCAGCGCGGGGAGCGCCGCGAACGCGGCGGGGTCGAGCCGCCAGCGCAGGTCCGGCCCGCGGCGGAGCGCGCCCAGCTCGGAGCAGGGCGCGTCCACCAGCGCGCGATCCACCCGGAGCTCCGCCGGCGCCGCGGCGCCGTGCACCGCCACGATGCGCGCCGCGCCCGCGGCGAGCGCGCGCGTCCGGAGGCGCACCAGCCGCCCGGCGTCCGGATCGGCGGCGTGCACGCGCCCCGCCGCGCCCACCGCCGCGGCGAGCAGGAGCGTCTTCCCGCCGGCCCCGGCGCACGCGTCGAGCACCGCCTCCCCGGCGCGCGCGCCCACCGCCTCGCCGAGGAGCTGGCTCCCCTCGTCCTGCACCTCGAAGAGCCCCTCCTGCCAGGCGCCGAGCCCGTACACGTTCGGCCGCGGGCCCTCCACCACCAGGCACGCGGGCGCGAGCGCGCCGGGCCGGGTGCGCACGCCCTCGGCCTCGAGGCGCGCGGCGAGCGCGGCAGGCCCGGCGCGGAGCCGGTTCGCCCGGAGCGCCACCGGGCCGGGCAGGCACAGCGCCGCGGCGAGCGCGTCCGCGTCCGGGCCGGCCGCCGCGGCGAGCTCGGCGTCGAGCCAGGCCGGCAGGGAGAAGCGGTCGGCGCGCGCGGCCGGCGGCGGGCGCGGCGGCGGGAGCGCGCCGGGCGGCAGGCCGGCGAGCGCCTCGGAGGCGCCCGCCTCGCGGCCGCCGAGGTCGCGCAGCAGGGCCGCGAGCAGCAGCGCGGGCGGCGCGCGCGGATCGCCGAGCTGCGCGCGCAGCCGGCGCCGCCACAGCCCCACGCCGAAGATCGCCTCGGCCACCGCGGCGCGCCCGGCCGCGTCGAGCGCCGGCCGGGCCCGCAGCGCGCGGGTCACGGCCCGCTCCGCCGCGCCGCCGGCGAGCACCTCGTCGAGCTCCGGCCCGAGCCCGGGGCCCGTGCCCGCGAGCGCCTCCCACGCGACGCCCGCGACGCGCCGCTCCGCCTCGGTGGGCGCGGCCGGAGATGGGCGGGGGTCGCGAGCGGTCATGGCGGCACGGCTCGCGGAAAGATACCCCGCCGGGGCCCGATGGAGGGGGCCCGGGGTTCACCGGGGAATGCGTGACGCCGCGGGTTACACGTGACGCGAGCGGCGGCGCCGGGCCCCCAAAAACCGCCGAAATCCGGCCTGATCAGGCGCCGGACCGGCCTCCGCCGGGTGGCACGGGCGCTGCTTAGGGAGCTCCCCCGTATGAGACGACTCCGTCCCGCCGCGATCCTGCTCCTCGCCGCCGCCGCGCCGGCCCTCGCCGCCGCGGAGGCGCGCGTCCCGCTCGCCGACGACCCGGCGCTCGCGCGGCTCGTCTCCGAGACGCTGGAGGCGCGCCCCGAGCTCCGCTCCGCGCACGCCATGGTCCGCGCCGAGCACGAGCGCGTCCCGCAGGCCGGCGCGCTGCCGGACCCGGTGCTGTCGCTCGGCCTGCAGAACGACGGCTTCGGCGCGATCCAGGTCGGCAAGATGGAGACGAGCTACTACTCGATCGGCCTCTCGCAGACGTTCCCGTTCCCCGGCAAGCGCGCGCTGCGGGCCGAGGCCGCGTCGGCCGGCGCGAACGCCGCGATGGCGTCGCTCGACCGGGCCCGGCTCGGCGCCGAGGCGGACATGCGCCGCGCGTACGTGGACCTGGTGCTGGTGCGCGACCGGATGGCGCTGCTGCGGCGCCTGGAGGCGCTCTGGGTGCGCTCGGAGGGCACCGCCCGCGCCCGTTACGAGTCCGGCGGCGGCGCGCAGACCGACCTGCTCCGCGCCCAGCTGGAGCGGACGCGCCTGCGGCAGCGCCGCGTCGCGCTCGAGGCCGAGGAGCGCGCGCGGGTGGCGGTGGTGAACCGGCTGCGCGGCCGGCCCGCCGCGGAGCCGGTCGAGACCATCGCCGGCCTGGAGGCGCTCGCGGACCCGGCGCTGCCGGAGCGCGACGCGGCGCTCGCCGACGCGGAGGCCCGCAGCCCGGAGCTGGCCTCGGCGCGGGCCGCGGCCCGGCAGGCCGACCGCGAGGCGACGCTGGCGCGGCGCGAGCGCTTCCCGGACCTCACGGTGAGCGCGGGGGTGATGCCCCGCGGCGCGCTCGAGCCCATGTGGCAGGTGGGCGTGTCGGTCCCGCTGCCGGTCTTCTCCGGGCGCAAGCAGTCGCGCGCCGCGGCCATGAGCGCGGCGCGGGCCGAGAACGGCGCCGCCGCGGCGGACGCGTTCGCGCAGGTGGTGCGGCTCCGCGCGCTCGAGCGCGAGGAGGCGCTCGCCGCGGCCATCGACACGCTCGCGCTCTACCGCGGCGGGCTGCTGGTGCAGTCCCGCGCCACCGCCGAGAGCGCGCTCGCGCAGTACGTCACCGGCCAGGTGCCGTTCGCGTCGGTGCTCGACGCGCTGGCCGGCACGGTCGCCGACGAGGAGGGGTTCCTCGGCACGGCGGCGGAGGCGCAGCGCCTGTGGATCGCCGCGCGCGAGGTCAGCCTCGACGAGGCGCTCCCCGGCGGCGCCGCGGGCGGCGGCGGGGCCATGCCCGGCGCGGGCGGCGCGGTCTCCGCCGCCGGCCCGGCCCGCCCGGCAGGCGGCGGCGCGCAGGCGGCGGCCTCCGGCGGTTCCTCCTCTTCCTCTTCCTCGATGGGCGGTGGCATGTGAGCGACCCGACGATCCCGACGAACCCGAACGCCCCCCCGCCGCCGCGCCGCGCGCGCGGCGCCCTGATCCTGCTCGCGGCGCTCGTCGCCGGCGCGGCCCTGGGCGGCGGCGCGGTGCTCCTGGCCGGCGGCCTGCGCGGTGGCGAGCCCGCCGACGGCCACGACCACGCGGCGCACGCCGAGAAGAAGCAGCTCTACACCTGCCCGATGCACCCGACCATCGTGCAGGACCACCCCGGCGAGTGCCCGATCTGCGGCATGAAGCTCGTGCCCATGGACGCGCCGCAGGGTGGCGCCGCGGCCGGCGCGCCCGCGGCCGGCGCGGCGAAGGCCGCCGCGGACCAGAAGCCGCAGTGGCAGTGCCCGATGCACCCGACCATCGTGCAGGACCACCCCGGCGACTGCCCGATCTGCGGCATGAAGCTGGTGAAGATGGAGGGCGGCGCCGCGGGCGGCGCGCAGGCGGAGGGCCCGGCGCCGGAGGGGCTCGCCAGCGTGACCATCGAGCCCTCCCGCCAGCAGCTCATCGGGCTGCGCACCGTGGCGGTGTCCCGCGGCGCGGTGGGCGGCGCCTGGCGCACCGCCGGGCGCGTCGCCATCGACGAGACGCGCGTGCACCACCTCAACGTGAAGGTCGGCGGCTTCGTCGAGCACGACCACGCCACCTTCGTGGGCAAGGCCGTGCGCCGGGGCGAGCCGCTCTTCACCATGTACAGCCCCGAGCTGCTCGCCGCGCAGGAGGAGTACCTGCTCGCGCTGCGCACCAGCCGCTCGCTCGCGCAGGGCGGCGCGGAGGGTCCGGGGGCCACGCTGGTGAAGGCGGCCCGGCGCAAGCTGGAGCTGTGGGACGTGCCCGCGTCGGAGATCGCGCGGCTGGAGAAGACCGGCGAGGCCCGCAAGGACCTCACCTTCCACGCCCCGGCGAGCGGCGTCGTCACCAAGCGCGAGATCGTCCCCGGCATGCGCATCGAGGCCGGCTCGATGCCGTTCGAGATCGTGGACCTCTCGCGCGTATGGGTGCTCGCCGACGTGTACGAGAGCGAGCTGCGGCACGTGAAGGTCGGCCTGCCCGCCACGCTCTCCCTGAAGGCGTACCCGAACCGCGCCTTCAAGGGGAAGGTCGTGTTCATCGACCCGCTGCTCGACCCGAAGACCCGCACCGTCAAGGTGCGCATCGAGTTCGACAACGCGGGCGGCGAGCTGAAGCCGGAGATGTTCGGCGAGGTGCTGCTGCAGGGCGCGCGGCGCGAGGGCCTGGTGATCCCGGCCGACGCGGTGATCGACTCCGGCACGCAGAAGGTGGTGTTCGTGGCCGCGGGCGAGGGCCGGTTCCAGCCGCGCGAGGTGCGGCTCGGCGACGGCGACGGCCGGCACGTGGAGGTGGTGGAGGGCCTGCACGAGGGCGAGCAGGTGGTGACCGGCGCGAACTTCCTGGTGGACTCCGAGTCCCGGCTGCGCGCGTCGCTCGCGGCCATGGCCTCGGGCGCGAAGGCCGCGCCGGCCGGTGCGGCCCCCGCGGCGGCGCCCGCGGCCGCGCCCGCGGCCGGCGCCGGCGACCACGCGCAGCACGGGGGCCACTAGGCCATGATCAAGCGCATCATCAGCTTCTCCGCGCACAACCCGTTCATCGTCCTCGGCGCCACCCTCGTCACGCTCGTCGGCGCGTGGTGGACGATGCGGAACATCCCGCTCGACGCGCTGCCGGACATGTCCGACACGCAGGTCATCGTCTACTCGAAGTGGGATCGCAGCCCGGACATCATCGAGGACCAGGTGACCTACCCCATCACCTCGGCGCTGCTGGGCGCGCCGCGGGTGAAGGCGGTCCGCGGGTTCTCCGACTTCGGGTTCAGCTACGTCTACGTCATCTTCGAGGACGGGACCGACATGTACTGGGCGCGCACGCGCGTGCTCGAGTACCTGTCCAAGATCACCCCGCAGCTGCCGCAGGGGGTGACGACCGAGCTCGGCCCGGACGCCACCAGCGTGGGCTGGGTGTTCCAGTACGCGCTGGTGGACCGCACCGGCAAGCACACCTCCGACGAGCTGCGCTCCACGCAGGACTGGTTCCTGCGCTACGCGGTCCAGAGCGTCCCCGGCGTGTCGGAGGTCGCGACCGTGGGCGGCCAGGTGCGCCAGTACCAGATCACCGTCAACCCGAACGCGCTCGCGTCCTACGGGCTGCCCATCGACGCGGTGGTGCAGGCGGTCCGCAGCGGCAACAACGACGTGGGCGGGCGCCTGGTGGAGCTGTCCGGGCGCGAGTACATGGTCCGCGGCCGCGGCTACGTGAAGTCGATCCAGGACCTCGAGAACCTGGTGCTGCGCGCGCAGGGCGGCACGCCGGTGCTGGTGAAGGACGTGGCCACGGTGTCGCTCGGCCCGGAGATGCGCCGCGGCATCGCCGACCTCGACGGCGAGGGCGACGTGGTGGGCGGCATCGTCGTGATGCGCGCCGGCGAGAACGCGCTCAACGTCATCGACCGGGTCAAGGCGAAGCTGGAGGAGGTGAAGCCGTCGCTGCCGAAGGGCGTGGAGGTGGTGACCACCTACGACCGCTCCGAGCTCATCGGCAAGGCCATCGAGAACGTGAAGGGGAAGCTCCTCGAGGAGATCCTCATCGTCTCGCTGGTGATCCTGGTGTTCCTCTGGCACGTGCCGTCCGCCATCGTTCCCATCGTCACCATCCCGGTGTCGGTCGCGCTCGCCTTCATCCCCATGTACTTCATGGGCCTGAACGCGAACCTCATGTCGCTGGCGGGCATCGCCATCTCCATCGGCGTGCTGGTGGACGGCGCCATCGTCGAGGTGGAGAACGCGTACAACAAGATCCACCACTGGATCGCCGACGGGAAGAAGGGCGACTTCCACCAGGTCCGCCTGGAGGCGCTGCTGGAGGTGGGCCCGGGCGTCTTCTTCTCGCTGCTGGTGGTGGCGGTCGCGTTCATGCCGGTGTTCACCCTGGTGGACCAGGAGGGCCGGCTCTTCCGCCCGCTCGCCTACTCCAAGAACCTGGCCATGGCGATCGCGGCGCTGCTCGCCATCACGCTCGACCCCGCCATGCGCATGCTGTTCGCGCGCGTCGAGCCGTTCCGCTTCCGCCCGCGGCCGGTGGCCTGGGTCGCGAACCAGGTGCTGGTCGGCAAGTACTACTCGGAGGAGCGGCACCCCATCAGCCGCTTCCTGCACCGGATCTACGAGCCGCCCTGCCGGTTCGTGGTGAAGCACGCGAAGGCCACGCTGGTCGTGGCGGCGCTGCTCGTCGCCACCTCGATCCCGGCGTACCTCGCGCTCGGCCACGAGTTCATGCCGCCCCTGCGCGAGGGGACCATCCTCTACATGCCGTCCGCGGTGGAGCCCGGCATGTCGGTCGCCGAGGCGCAGCGCGCGCTCCAGGTGCAGGACAAGATCCTGAAGACGTTCCCCGAGGTCGAGCGCGTGTTCGGCAAGGCCGGCCGCGCCAACACCTCCACCGACCCGGCCCCGTTCACCATGATGGAGACCACCATCGTGCTGAAGCCGGAGGCGCAGTGGCGCGAGCAGCCGCGCTGGTACTCGTCCTGGGCGCCGGAGTGGCTGAAGGGCGTGCTGCGCGCGGTCTGGCGCGACCGGATCACCGAGGACCACCTCATCTCCGAGATGGACGAGGCGCTCCGGCTGCCGGGCATCTCCAACGCCTGGACCATGCCGATCAAGGGACGCCTCGACATGCTCTCCACCGGCATCCGCACGCCGGTGGGCATCAAGGTGGCCGGCGCGGACCTCGCCACGGTGGAGAAGGTGGCGAAGGACATCGAGTCGGCGGTGCAGCACGTGCCCGGGACCCGCAGCGTCTACGCGGAGCGCGTGGCCGGCGGCTACTTCCTCGACTTCGTGCTGAAGCGCGAGCAGCTCGCCCGCTACGGCCTGTCGGTGGACGCGGCCAACATGATGGTGATGACCGCGGTGGGCGGCGACAACCAGACCACCACGGTGATGGGGCGCGAGCGCTACGGCGTGAACGTCCGGTACGCGCGCGACTACCGCGACGACCTGGACGCGCTGAAGCGGGTGCTCCTGCCGCTGCCCGGCGGCCAGGGGCAGATCCCCATGGAGGAGATCGCCGACGTGGTGCTGGCGCAGGGCCCGTCGATGATCCGCGACGAGAACGGCCTGCTCGCCGGCTACGTGTACGTGGACTTCGACACGTCCAAGGTGGACGTGGGCCGGTACGTGGACCAGGCCAAGGCGAAGGTGGCCGAGCTGGTGAAGCCGCCGCCCGGCTACGCCATCTCCTGGAGCGGCCAGTACGAGAACATGATCCGGGTGAAGGAGCGGCTGAAGCTCATCATCCCGGTGACGCTCGTGCTCATCTTCGCGCTGCTCTACATGAACACGAAGAGCGCGTTCAAGGCGTCGCTGGTGATGCTGGCGGTGCCGTTCTCGGCCATCGGCGCCGTCTGGCTGCTGTGGCTGCTCGACTACAACGTGTCGATCGCGGTGTGGGTCGGCCTCATCGCGCTCATGGGCCTCGACGCCGAGACCGGCGTGTTCATGCTGCTGTTCCTCGACCTCTCCTACGACGAGCACCGGAAGAAGGGGCTGGTGAAGGACGAGGACGGGCTGGTCGAGGCCATCATCCACGGCGCGGTGAAGCGCGTGCGCCCGAAGGCCATGACCGTGTTCGCCGCGATGATGGGCCTCTTGCCCATCATGTGGTCCACCGGCACCGGCGCCGACCTCATGAAGCGCATCGCCGCGCCCATGGTCGGCGGCCTGGTGACCTCGTTCCTGCTCGAGCTGCTCGTCTACCCGGCGGTCTACTTCCTGTGGAAGAAGCGCGAGCTCGGCAAGCCGCTGCCCGAGGAGGCCGAGGTCGCCGCGGCGTAGGCGCCGGGCGCTGGCTAGGGCGCGTCCGCGGCCGCCGCGAGCAGCGCGTCGTTCTCGGCGCGCGTGCCGACGGTGATCCGGATGCAGCCCTCCAGCCCGGCGTAGTGGTCCTGGCGGCGGACCAGGATGCCGCGCGCGAGCAGGTGCTCCCAGGCCGCCTTCGCGTCCGGCGTGCGGACGAGCAGGTAGTTCGCGGCGCTCGGGTAGGGCCGCCAGGTCGGGTGCGCCGAGAGCGCCGCGAGCACGCGGGCGCGCTCGGCCTGGATCCGCTGCACCAGCTCGCCCACGTAGCCGGGCGCCTCGAGCACCGTCTGCAGGATGGCGCCGGTGTGCACCGGGATGCAGAACGGCGGCAGGCAGGCGCGGACCACCGCCGCCACCTTCGGCGACGCGAGCAGGTAGCCGGCGCGGACGCCGCCCAGGCACCAGGACTTCGAGAACGTCCGCAGCACCGCCACGTGCTCGTTCGCCCGCGCGAGCGGGCGGGCGTCGCTGCCCGCGAACGCGTGGTACGCCTCGTCCACCACCAGCACCCAGCCCTGCTGGCGGGCGCGGTCGGCGAGCCGCTCCACGTCGCCGGTCGCGAAGAGCTGCCCGGTGGGCGCGTGCGGGTTCGGGAGGAACAGCACGCCGCCCGCGCCGTCCATGGCGGCGAGCAGCGCGTCCATGGGGATCGCGAACCCCGGCGCGAGCGGGATGCCGCGCCACGGCGTGCCGGTCGCGACGCTGCCGCCCTTGTAGTAGGGGAACGCCGGCACGGTGTCCACGACCGCGCGCGCGGCCTGCGTGAGCGCGAGCACGAGCAGGTTCGAGCCCGGCGCGAGCACCACGCCCTGCGGGTCCCAGCCCTCGTGCCGCGCCACCGCCGCCCGCACGTCCTCGGCGTGCAGCTCCGGGTAGCGGTTCCAGGCGGCGCGGGCGATGCGCTCCAGCGCGCGGGCCTTCAGGTCGGGGGGGAGGTCGTCGGGGCTCTCGTTCTGGTCGAGCTTCAGGCGCGCATCGACCTTCGCGTACGGGTAATCGGCGACTGAGGCGAGGTGGGGCTTGAACGCGTTCACGCGCGAGAACCTACCACACGGACGCGCAGACCTCCCCCAGTCGGGACGGGCGGAGGCCGGGTCGGGAACTCCCGACACGCCAGCGCGCAACCCCGCGAGATCCGGTGCGCCGAGGGCTGGCAGGGGCCGTGCACATCGAGGGGGCAGATGGCCGGACGGACGGCCCCAGCGAAAAAGGAGAAGGTCATGGCGAACAAGAACAAGGTCCCCGCGCTCGTCGGTGCCGGCATCGGTCTCGCGGTCTTCCTCGCGGTCGCGCTCCTCCCCGCGCTCCTCTACGGCGGCTACGCGGGCGTGCTGCTCGCCGGCGGCATCTTCGGCACCCCGGTCACCGCCTCGATCGGCGTGAAGGCGCTCATCGTCTTCGGCATGGTCCTCGGCGTCACGGCGGTCGCCTCGCTCTTCGCGGTCGGCGGCGCGGCCGCGGGCGCCGCGGTGGGCGCGCTCCTCGGCGCCACCACCCCGGCCTCGAAGAAGGCCGAGGAGAAGGCCTAGCGGCGCGAGCCCCGAGGCAACGTCCGGCATCCGCAGAAGGGCCCCGGCTCCGAGAGGCGCCGGGGCCTTGCCGTCTCCGGAGTGCCCGCCGCGCTCAGCGGGTCCGGCCGAGCGCCGCGTCGATGGTCTCGGCGAGGTAGCCCGCGGCGAGCCCGACCGTGCGCGGCCCCGCGCCCTCGCCGCCGGCGATCCCCGGCGCGACCTCCATCACGTCGCCGCCCGCGAGCCCCACCTCGCTCCCCAGGCGGCGGACGAGCGACGAGACGAACGCCGGCGTGAGGCCGCCCGGCTCCGGCGTGCCGGTGGCGTCGGCCCACTGCTGGTCGGTCCCGTCGATGTCGTTCGAGAAGTAGACCGAGGAGACGCCGGTCGCCTTCACGTGCTCGAGGATCCGGTCCAGCGCGGCGCGCGGGTCGGCGAGCACGTCGGCGGCCCAGAACTGCCGCACGCCGAGCGTGGACTCCCAGTGCGCGCGGTCGCGCCCGGACGCGCGCGTGCCCACCTGCACCAGCCGCCCGCCGCGGCCCACCAGCTCGTTCGCGTGGTACGACCAGGTGCCGAAGCAGTAGCGGACCCCGAGCCGGTCCTCGAGCAGGTCGGTGTGCGCGTCGATCTGCACGATGCCCATGCCGGGCCAGCGCGGCGCGAGCGCCTTCACCACCGGCCACGCGGTGGAGTGATCGCCGCCCACCGCGAACACGCGGGCGCGCGGGTTCGCCTCGAGCACCAGCTCGAGCGCCCGCTCCGCGATGGAGAGCGGCGACACCGGCAGGCGCGCCGCCTCGTCCGCCGGCACGCCCGGGTAGAGCGCGCGCCGGCTGGCGGCGAGCTGCGCCTCGCTCAGCATGTCGTCGTGGAGCAGCTGCGGGACCACGAACACGTCGCCGAGGTCCACCACCCCGTCGGCGCGGTCGCGCGCGCTCCGCGACGGGTCGTCCGCGAGCAGCCGCTCGCGGATGGCGGCCGGCCCCAGGTTCGCGCCGCGGCGGAAGCCCGCGCCCACGTCGGAGGGGATGCCCAGCACCACCGCGCGGGCGGTGGCGGCGCGCTCCAGGTCCTCGCGCCAGCGGGCGCGGATCTCGGCCTCGTCGTCGGCGCCGTAGAGGCGGCGCTGCAGCGCGAGCTGCTCGGCCTTGCCGCTTGAGACGAGGTGGATGCCGCCGCCGGCCGGGCGGAGCAGGAGCGCGAGCGTGTCGGTGAGGTTCACGCCCGGAGGTTAGCCCCGCCCGGGCGACGGCGCACCTCCGCCGCGGGGGCGCCCCAGGAGCCGATCACGTGGACGACCGCGAGCGAAGCGAGCCGCCGGGGCGCCCGCCGCGTCCGCGGCGAAGCCGCCCGCGGCGGCGCACGGGACCCGGCGAGCGGGAGTGGGGCCCCGACGAGCTGTGCTCGGCGGGGCGAGGGCGGCAGCCCTCGTCAAACAGCCCGGGAGAGGACGAACTTCGCGAACTCGACGTCGGTGCTGGTGACGTGGTCCTGGAGCCAGCGCTCGACGAACGTGGAGACGCGCGTCGCCTGCAGCCCCGGCCCGCCGCGCTTCTCGTGCTCGTCGGAGAGCGCCATCAGGCTCGCCACGAAGCCGTCGTGCTCCGCCTTGTGCTGCGCGTAGCCCGGGTACTCCACCTGCCGCATCCAGGACTCCTCGGCCCCGAAGTGCGTCACGCAATAGAGGCGCAGGTACGAGAGGAGGATGCCGACCTCCTGCCGCGACGTCTGGCCCAGGCTGGACACGAAGCGCTCGGCGCGGCGGAACAGCTCCTGGTGCTGCGCGTCGATCTCCTCGATCCCGACCGCCAGGGCCGGCGTCCACGCGATCATGGCTCTCCTCGCTCGCTCATCGGGGCGCGGCGCGCCCGCCCGGTGAGCGCCGAGAGTACCGCAGGGGCCAGCCTCCGGCCCACCCCACCCGCGCACGATCGGCGCGGGGGGCCGCCGCGGCTTGCGCTGGATCAGGAGCGGCGCCGCGCCACGGCGGCCAGCGCGCGGGTGCAGCCGTCCACCAGGCGCTCGGCCTCCTCCGGCCCGCCCCAGCCCAGCAGCGCCGGGTTCTTCGGCTCGAAGAAGATGGCCGACAGGAAGAACTGCGCGATCTCGTCGCGGACCCGCGCGGGAAGGTCGTCCGGCGAGCGGAGGTCGTCGCCCCGCGGGTGCTTCACCGGCACCGCCAGGATGCGGTCGTTGCGCACCCGGCCGTTCGACTTGGAGTCCTGCTCCAGGCGCACCACGCCCACCGCGCGGCACGGCACCACCACGCCGGGGAAGCTCACCGCGTCCCAGTAGACGAGCGCGTCCACCGGGTCGCCGTCCGGCGCGCGCGTCCCCGGGACGAACCCCCAGTCGTACGGGTACGCGAGCCCGAGCGGCAGCGGGCGCGACACCGTGACCACGCCCAGCTCCGCGTCGTACTTCAGCTTCAGGCTGGCGCCGCGCGGCGACTCCACCACCACGCGCAGCGCGCCGCGCTCGTCGCGCGGGGGGAGCCGGGCGAGGTCGGTCATTCCCTGCACATGCCGGGGCACGCCCCGCCGGGCAATTGCATGACCGGTGGGGACCCTACCGGTGTCCCCGGCAGAGGGAGGGCGCCGGGCGGCCGGCCGGGCGCCGTGAGGCCGGCCTGCGCGCGGGCCCCGGTGGCGGTATCCTCGGGGGCGAGGAGGCGCGCGATGCACGAGAACCAGGAGCTCGTCCCGGTGGCGTCGTTCGAGAGCCTCTCCGAGGCCGAGGTGGCGCTCGGCCTGCTCGAGGCCGAGGGGATCGAGGCGGTGGTGCAGGACCGGCCGCTCGCGTCGCTGCTCCCGCCGATCGCGCTCGCGAACGGCGGGCTGGTGCTGCTCGTCCTCCCCGACGAGCTCGAGAAGGCGCGCGAGGTCCTCGCGACGCCGGACGCGGCCGGCTCCGAGGAGGCGCCGCTCCCGCCCGGCGGCGCGCCGGGCGAGCGGGAGTAGAGATTCACATTTCGTGAATTCGGCGGCTCACGCCTCCCAGGCGCGCACGAACTCGACCAGGGTCCGGACCGCGAAGCCGGTCCCGCCCTTCGCGACGTAGCCCTGCTCCTTGCCGGAGTGCGACGGCCCGGCGATGTCGAGGTGCGCCCAGGGCGCGTCCTTCGTGAACGCGTGGAGGAAGTGGGCCGCGGTGATGGCGCCGCCCCAGCGCTCGCCGGTGTTCTTGAGGTCGGCGCGGTCGCTCTTGAGCTGGTCCTTCAGCCCCTCGGTCATGGGCAGGCGCCAGACGTCCTCCCCGGCCGCGCGCGCCGCCGCGAGCACGCCGTCGGCGACCGGGCCGTCGGGCCCGAACAGGCCGGCGGTGCCGTTGCCGAGCGCCACGATGCAGGCGCCGGTGAGCGTGGCCACGTCGATCATCGCCGCCGGCTTCAGCGTCTCCGCCGCCCAGGAGAGGACGTCCCCGAGCACCAGCCGCCCCTCCGCGTCGGTGTTGGTGATCTCGACGGTCTGGCCGTCGTGCGCCACCAGCACGTCGGACGGCTTGTAGGCGCGGCCGCCCGGCATGTTCTCGCAGGCGCCCAGCACCGCGTGCACCGGGAACGGCGGCTTCAGCGCGGCGATCACCTGCATGGCGCCGAGCACCGCGGCGCTGCCCGCCATGTCGGTGTTCATGGTGACCATGCTCTCGGTGGGCTTCAGCGAGAGGCCGCCCGAGTCGAACGTGATGGCCTTGCCCACCAGCACCACCGGCGCCCTCCGCCCGGCGGCGCCGCGCGGCACCCAGCTCACCTTCACGAGGCGCGGCGGCTCCGCCGAGCCGCGCGTGACGCCCAGGAACATGCCCATCTTCAGCGCCTGGAGCTCCTTCGGCCCGCGCACCTCCACCGAGAGGCCGGCGCGCCGCGCCACCTCGGACGCCGCGCGCGCGAGCAGCTCCGGCGTGCAGTCGGCCGGGCCCAGGTTCACGAGGTCGCGCGCCCACGCCACCGCGCCCGCGAGCCGGCGGGCGAGCTCGAGCGCGTCCTTCACGGCGCGGGCCTTCTCCAGCGACGGCGGCACCAGCACCGCCACCTCGGAGACGCCGGCCGGCCGGGCGGGATCGTCCTTCCGGTAGCGGGAGAACCGGTACGCGCCGAGCAGCGCGCCCTCGGCGAGCGCGCGGGCGGCGCCGGGGAGCGCGCCGCCGTCCAGCTCCGGCGCGGCGAGCGCGAGCGTGCGCGCCCCGGCCTTCTCCGCGCCGCGCGCCGCCTTGCCCGCCGCGGCCCGGAGCGCCTCGTACCCGTCGCGCCCCCACGCCTCCAGCGCCTTCGCGCGCGCGCCCATCCCCATCAGCACCACCCGCCCGGCCCGGGCGCGCCCCAGCGTCGGCAGCGCCAGCTCCTGGCCCGCCTTCCCGGTGAACCGCTCGGCGCGCGCGGCCGCGAGCAGCGCGCCGTCCAGGAGGCGGTCGAGGTCCTTCACCGCGCCGGTCCCGCCGCCGCGGACCTCGTCCTCGAACACCGGCAGCGCCAGCGCGTCGGCCTCCGCCTCCGCCGGCGCCGCCCCTGCCGCCCTCACCGCGATCCGCTCGATGCCTCGGGACATGCGTGCTCCTCCACGGGTGTGTGGAGGCGTCGTTTAGCACGGGGAGGGCTACTGCGCCGCCTCGATGCGGCGGATGGCCTCGGCCGCCTCGGGCGCGCCGCAGGCCGGCACGCGGGTGCTGCCGAGCCCGAACAGCCCGCGCTTCTCGGCGCGGGCCGCGGCGGCCTCGCGCAGCCGGGGCAGGGCGGCGGGATCCGCCAGCTCGCCCAGGCGCCGGGCGGCGGCGCGGCGCACGTCGCATTCCGGGTCGGCGAGCAGCGCGCCGTACGCCGCCTGCCGCTCCACCTCCTCCTCGGCGCCGAGGTCCCGCAGCACCGCCAGCGCGCGCAGCCGCTGCACGCCGGTCCCGGCCGCGGCCGCGCCCGCGAGCACCGGGACGGCGCGCGCGCCCTCGTCGCGGAGCAGGCGCGCGGCGCGATCGGCGAGGCTGCGCTCGCCGCCGAGGTCCCGCGCCAGGTCCGAGCGCGCCTCCGCGTCGAGCACGCCGGCCTCGCGCGCCGCCTGGTAGGCCTCCACGCCGTCCGCGGCCCGGCCCGGGAGCCGGTGCAGGGCGCGCCCGTGCAGGAGGAGCAGCTCGGGGTCCTTCGGCCGGCTGCGCAGCGCGGCCTCGAGCGCGAGCCTCGCCTCGGCGGGCCGGCCGGCCGCGAGGTGCTCGCGCGCCTCGGCGGCAGGGCGCGCGCGGGCCCAGGCGATGCCGCCCACGAGCGCGAGCGCGAGGACGCCCGCGCCGGCCGCGGCGGCGGCGCGGCGCGGGTGGGCGCGGGCGCCGGCGGCGGCGCGGCGCCCGAGCGCCTCGAGCGCGGGGCGCGCGGCGGCCCGGGCGCGGGCCAGCGACGCGGCGGCGCGGGCGAGCGCATCGGCGGCGCGGGCGGCGAGCCGGCGGGCCGTGGCGCCGGGCCCGTGCACCGCGATCGCGGCCGGGCCGGGCAGCGTCAGCGTGCGGGGCGCCGCGACGGGCGGGGTCGGGAGCTCGTGCGCCACCAGCTCGAACTCGGCCGAGGCGAGCGGGGGCGGGGAGGGCGCGGGCGTCGCGCCGGGCGGCAGCGCGAACCCCGGGCCGAGCGCCGCGGCGAGCGCCTCGCCCAGCTCGGCCGCGCTGGCGGGGCGCGCGCCGGGCTCCTTCTCGCAGGCGCGGGCCACGACCGCGACGAGCGCCGGCCAGGCGGCGAGCTCCGGGCGCGCCTCGGCGAGCGGCGGCACCGGCGCGGTGGCCTGCTTCATGAGCAGGCCGCGCGCGTCGGGCGCGGTGAACGGGTGGTGGCCGGCCAGCATCCGCCAGGCGATGAGCCCGACCGCGTAGAGGTCCGCGCGCGCGTCCACCGCGCCGCCGGTGGCCTGCTCCGGCGCGAGGTACTCGGGCGTGCCCACCACCATGCCCGCCTGCGTGGCGCACCCGGAGCTCGGGTCGGTCATCTTGGCGATGCCGAAGTCGAGGATCTTCGCCACCTCGCGGCCGCTCGCGGTCCGCGCCAGGAACACGTTCTCCGGCTTCAGGTCGCGGTGCACGACGCCCATGGCGTGGGCGGCGCCCAGGCCGGCGCAGATCTGCCAGAGCACCGGGACCGCCGCGGCGGGCGCGAGGGCGCCCTCGCGCCGGAGCCGGTCGAACAGGCTCTCGCCGGTGAGCAGCTCCATCGCGAGGAACAGCCACCCCTCCTCGGTCCGGCCGAAGTCGGTGACGTGGACGATGTGATCGTGCTGGAGCGCGCTCGCGATCTCCGCCTCGCGGCGGAACCGCTCCACCAGGTCCGGCGAGGCCGACAGCTCCGGCCGGAGCACCTTCACCGCCAGGTCCTTGCGCAGGTGGACGTGCCGGGCCTGGAACACCGCCCCCATGCCGCCCGTGGCCAGGTGGCCGGTCAGCTCGTACCGACCGTCGAGGCAGGTGCCGACGAGCGACGCCGGCTCGAAGGTGACGGGGGCGGACATTGCGGATCCGGACAAGCGGACCGGGATTGTAACCGCGTTCGCGCGGCTGCCCAGGATGCGGCGGCGCCGCGGCGACGCCCGCGCCCATGCGCCCACCGTGGACCACCCCACGCCGGGGCAGCCCCCCGCCGGACGCTCAGAGCAGGGTGAGAACGGCCTCATGCGGCGCCGGGGGGCGCACCGCGCGGGCGGCGGGGACGCTCCGCGCCCGGCGGGGCGCGCGCGGGCCGGGCGCGTCGCCGCCCGCGGCCCGGAGGAGCGCGCGCTCCAGCCGCGCCGCGACGCGCGCCCAGGTGAACCGCTCCGCCACCCGCGCGCGCCCGCGGGCGCCCATGGCCCGCGCGCCCTGCGGGTCGTCGAGGAGCCGCTCCAGCGCGCCGGCGAGCGCGACCGCGTCGCCGGGCGGCACGAGCACCCCGGTCACGCCCTCGACGACGATCTCCGGCACCGCCTCGACGCGCGTGCCGACGCACGGCACCGCGCACGCCATGGCGTCGAGGAACGCGATCCCGAACGGCTCGCGCAGCGTGGGCAGGACCAGCGCGGTGGCCTGGGCGAGCAGCGCGGGCAGCTCCTCGGTGGCGACCGGCCCGAGGTGGAAGGCGCCCTCCGGCAGCGGCGGGACCTCGCGCGGCCCCGCCACCAGCAGGCGGGCGCGCGGGCGGCGGCGGCGCAGGCGCGCGAACGCGTCGAGCAGGATGGGGCCGCCCTTGCGCCGGAAGTCCTTGCCCACGAACAGGAGCGTGCGGCCGTCGTCGCGCCGGGGCGCCTCGTCCGGGAACACGTTCGCGCCGGCGCCGACCACCGCGATGCGCCCGCGGTCCACGCCGTAGTCGCGCACCAGCGAGCGGGCCACGTTGGCCGAGAACGTCGCGATCACGCGCGCGCCGCCGTACACCGCCGCCTCCCGCGCCCGCCAGCCGGGCCCGTAGTCCACCGGCGCGGCCAGGCCGGCGGCGGGCCAGGGCGGGCTCGCCTGCGCCAGCGCGCGGGTGTGGTCGAGCAGGAGCGCGTAGGGCAGCGGCGGCGGGAGGCCGGGCGCGAACAGGGCGCCGTTCTGGAGCACCAGGTCCGGCGCCGGGGCGAGCGCGCGCAGGCGCTCGCCGGCGCGGGACGCGTGGCGGTCCCAGGCGTAGGTCGTGTTCCACCGGTGCCGGAGCGCGAGGCGGCCGTAGCGCGCCGCGGCCAGCGCCAGGTGCGCGACCACCGGGGGCGCGGGGCGCAGGCGTCGCGTGGCGGGGTCGCGCGGCTCGAGGTCGCCGGTCGCCGCGACCAGCCGGAGCTCGTGCCCCCGCCCGCCGAGCGCCGCGGCGATGGCCGCGGTCACCCCGCTCTGGGACCCGTAATGGACGTACGCGATCGAGAGCCGCCCTCTCCGCATCCTCCCTCCCCTCCCCGGACCTCAAGGTGCAGTGCGGGGGGGTGAAGGGGAAGCCTGACAGGGGCGCGCGCACGCCCGCCCGGGCGCCGGGCGGCGCGGGGAACGGCGACGAAAGGCACCGGGATCAGACGCCGGCGGGCCGCTCGCCGTGGCGGGCCGTCACGACGGTGTGGATGCCGCCGCGGACGGCGAAGTCGCCCACGACCTCGATCCAGCGGGGCGCGAGCGCGGCCACGAGGTCGTCGCAGATGCGGTTCGTGACCGCCTCGTGGAACGTGCCCTCGTCCCGGAAGCTCCACAGGTAGAGCTTCAGGCTCTTCAGCTCCACGCAGCGCTCGGCCGGCACGTACCGGAGGCGGATGGTGGCGAAGTCCGGCTGCCCGGTCATCGGGCACACGCAGGTGAACTCCGGGCACTCCATCGCGATCTCGAACGGGCGTCCGGGCTTCGGGTTCGGGAACGTCTGGAGGTCGCGGGAGGGCTGGGTCGGCATGAGGCGTCCTTCGGGCTTGGTGCGAACCGGTGAAAAACCGACAGCATGCTGTCGGGATTTCGCGGGCCGGGCTGAAATCCTTACCGGTCGGGGTGGGGTCTCCGGCGGCAAGCCCCTGTAACCTCGTCGCGCGGGCCAAGGCAAGCGGATTGCTATCGGTAGGAACCGCACGCTCGAGACACGGAGGGATTCATGAACCGCAAGGCCCGCCGCCGCATGAAGCACCTCGCGCCCCGCCGCATGGTCACGACGCTCGGAGACCTCATCTCCGCCGCGTACGAGGCGGTCCCGGGCATCGGCGACAAGAAGCTCGAACGGGCGCTCCGCCTGCTCACCGAGTCGCCGCTGGCTCGCCAGATGAGCCCGCACGTCGAGTTCGTGCCGTAGTCCCCCGCGTCGCGGGGCTCAGTCGAACCGGGCCCCGCAGCGCGCGCAGTGCTGCTCCCGCAATGGATCGGCCGGTCCCGGACGTCCCCCCGGGGCCGGCCGGTCGTCTTCCTTCCCGAGCGGCGCCCCACACGAGGGGCAGCGCGCGACGGAGGCCACCGCGGCGAACGCGGCGAAGAGCAGCCCCACGCCCGCGACCGCCAGGCCTCCGCGCCAGCCGGCGCCGGCGGTGCCCACCAGCAGCCCGGCCGCGATCGCGCTCGCGACCGCCCAGGGCAGGAGCCGCCGCGCGCCGCGCGCCCGGGATCGTTCGCGCTGCAGGTCGGCGAGCCGCATGCGCCGCGCTCCCATCGCCCACCTCCTAGAATGCCAGGAGCGCCAGCACCAGCAGCACCAGCGCCTCGCCGGTGATGAAGCCGGAGGCGAGCGGGGTGTTGTAGATCGCCTCGGTCCTCGGCGAGAGCCGCTTCCACAGGTCCTGCACCAGGCCGCCCACCACCATCGGGAAGATGGCGAAGCCGGGGATGAGCATGCCGAGGCCCACGGCGGAGGGCGAGGGCACGAACCGGCCGATGCGCGGGTGCGACTCGAGCACGGTGAGCACCACGCCGACGACGAGCGCGAGGCCGAGCGCCGTGACCGCGCTCGGCGCGAGCGCGCCGAAGCCCTGCGAGAGGAGCTCGGCGAAGCCGGCCCACTTCACGCTGATCGGCGAGGTGAGGCCGCCCTCGCCGCCGATGCCGTACTTGGCCCGCACCGCCGGGTAGGCGATCGCGACCGCCAGCGCGCCCACCGGCACGCCGACGAGCTGCAGGATGGTGAGGTTCCGGTTGGTGGAGCCGACGATCTTGCCGGCCTTGTAGTCCTGCATCAGGTGCTCGCCGTTCGCCGCCACCGAGCCGCTCATGCCCGAGCCCACCATGTTGATGGGCACGTGGCCCGGCGCGAGCACCGCGAACACCGCCTGCATCACGTTCGCCATGGCGCTGATGGGCGCCCAGTTCGTCTCGCCCAGCACCCGGATCCCGACCAGCATCAGCACGAGCGAGAGGCCCACCGACACGAGCGACAGCCAGATGGGGAAGCCGAGCGAGAGCTTCTGCACCGCCACCAGCACCACCGTGCAGCCGATCGCGCCCCACACCACCCAGCGCATGGGGAAGTCGCCGCCGTCGGTCGTACCCTTCGACGACATCCCGCGGAACGTCTTCGCGATCACCTTCCGGTTCAGCACCAGCGCGGTGAGGCCGCCGGCGACCATGAGCCCGGTGGCGGGCCACATGATCCAGCGCTGCAGCACCGAGTTGAACGTCAGCTCCGGCACCAGCCCGGCCCGGAACAGCGGCTCGGGGGCCACCAGCCAGGCGAGGACCATGCCGAGCGCCATCGAGAGGGTGACGCGCAGGCCGATGAGCAGGCCGGCGCCGAGCGAGAGCACGCCGACCTCCGAGCCGACCCGGAGCGCCTCGGCGTGCGGGGTGAGGAAGCGGAAGGAGATCGTCTCGGGGATCCACCCGAGGCCCTGCCGCAGCGCCACGAAGCCCGCCGAGATCGCGCCGCCCAGGCCGAGCGCCGCGACGCGCGGGCCGGCCTGCTTCGGCCCCTGATCGAGCACGAGCAGCGTCTCCCCGGCGGCGGTGCCGTCGGCGAAGGTGAGGTTCTCCTGGTCGATGTAGTGCTTGCGCAGCGGCACCGCGAGCAGGACGCCCAGCATGCCGGACGGCGCGAGCCAGGCGAAGATCTGCAGCGGGCTGAGGTGCAGGCTCATCAGCCCGCGCTGGTTCAGCATGTCGATGGCGGCGAGCACCACCGACATGAAGCCCACGCCCGAGCCGGCGGCGGTGCCGGCGGTCTGCACCAGGTTCGTCTCCCAGCGCGTGGCGCGGACGCGCGTGGCGAGGCCCAGCAGGGAGAGCGCGATGAAGCCGAGGAACGCGCTCACCACCGAGATGTTCGGGCCGTAGCCGATGCGCAGCACCACCGTCGGCTCGGCCGCGCCCATGAGCGCGGCCACCACGACCGCGACGCACACGGCGCGGACGGTCAGCTCGCGGTGCGGCGCGCCCGCCGCGCCGGGCGCCGCGGTGGAGGATTCCTGAGCGATCTTGCGCATGGGCCGGAGACTCTAGCGCGAGGGCGCCGACCGGCCAATCGACCCGGAGGCGACGGGTCCCATGCGCACGGGACGGCGCGCCGGCGTCACATCGCCGGGCCGCGCGCCTCGCCGCCGCGCGGCGCAGGGCCCGGGCGGCGCGCGGCGCGCCGCGCCGTTCCCTCGGCGGGCGGCGGGGCGGTGGGCGCGCGGGCCTCGGCCGGCACCGCCGGCAGCGGGGCGGACGAGGCCGGCGCGGGCACCGGCCCGGCCAGCACCACGCGTTCGTCGCCGCCGGGCGCGCGCGGCGGGGCCGGCGCGAGCGGCTGGTAGACGTGGTAGTGGCCGATCCAGAGCGCGCGGCGGTACGCGCCGCGGATCTCCGCGACCGGCGCGGCGCCCAGGTTGCCGCTGCCGTACCAGGCGTCCGCCTCCGGGTCCGCGAGGTCCTGGAACAGCACCACCGCCGGGACCGCTCCGGCGCGGAGCGCCTCGAGCAGCGGGCGCGCCAGCGCGGGGTCGTGCGCGGAGGACAGCCGCAGCATCCACGCGTCCAGCAGCAGCGGCCGCTCGCCCGCGAGGAGCGGGAGCAGCGGGTCCTCGGAGAGGACCGGGCCGGGCGGCAGGGCGGAGACGACCGCGCGCAGCTCGCCGAGCCGGGAGCTCGACGCGTCCACGCGCCACGTGACGCCGGCGAGCAGCGCCCCGGCCAGCGCCGCCGCCGGCGCGCCGAGGCCGGGCCACGGCGACGAACGGCGCGACCGGGCGCGGGAGCCCGCCGCGGCCGCGAGCGCCGACGCGCCCGCCGCCTCCAGCTCGAGCAGGTGGTTCACGCCGGTGCCCGGGGAGGCGAGCACCGCGAGCAGGCCGAGCGCGGCGGCCGCCACCCAGAGCGCGGCCAGCAGGAGCCCGCCCGCGGCGGGCGCGCGCCACCCGGCCCAGGCGCGCGGCGCGGCGGCGCGGAGCGCGACGGCCGCCGCGACGACGAGCACCAGCCCGGCGCGGTCCTCCACCAGGAACAGCCGCACGAGCCGGAGCGGCGCGCGGAGCAGGTCGGCGGGCCCGGCGCCGCCCGCTGCGCAGGCGGCCAGGATCGACAGGAACCGGCCGTGCGAGAGCAGGTCGGTGGCGAGCGTCACCGTGGCGGCGCCGGCCGCGGTGGCGGCGGCGAGCCCCAGCGCGGCGCGGGGCGCGCGCCGCAGCGCCAGCCAGGCGACCGCGGCGGCGGGGGCGGTGAGCGCGGTGGGCTTGGCCGCGAACGCGAGCACGAAGCAGAGCGCCGCGAGCGCGAGCCGGCCGCGGCGCGGGCGCGGCGGCGCGTCGGCGTCGGGATCCGCGGCGAGCGTGGCGGCGAGGCCGAGCGCCTGGAGCGCCACCGCGAGCAGGTCGCCGCGGACCGCCGAGAGCGCGTGCTGCCCGGCGAAGCCCGCCAGCGCGAGCGCCGCGAACGCGGCCGCGGGCGCGCGGGCCAGCCCCATGCGCCGCGCCAGGAGGAAGCCGCCGAGCACGAGCAGCGCGCCGGCGGCGAGCGAGAGCGCGTAGCCGGAGGCGAGCAGCGGCGCGCCCAGGCGCAGCAGCCCCGCGTGCAGCGCGAACGCGAGCGGGAAGAAGCGGGTCCCGCCGTAGCCCAGCTCCGGCGAGGCGAGCGGGCGGTAGAACGTGCCGTGCGCGAGGTCGTCGGCGAGCGCCATCCAGGCGCCGGACACGTGGTTGAGCGCGTTCCCGCTGTCCCAGGCGGCGGGCAGGCGTGCGAGCGTGAGCGCCACGAGCAGGAGGGCGGGCACGACGACGGCGAGGGCGCGAGGCCGCATGCGAGGGGACGTGGGCAGCGCCGGCTGCCCCGGCGACCCCGGGCTCGGGTCGGGACCCCGTCGTCGCCCGGCCGTCACGCGCTCTCCGGGGGCGCCGCGGGGGCGCGGGCGGCCCGGCGCGCCCGGAACAGGCCCACCCAGCCGGCGGGCAGCCAGCCGAACGCCCACGAGACGCCCAGGTAGGCGGCCGCGAACGCGAGGCCACAGGCGGCCAGCCGGAAGAACGGCGGCGCGCCGAGCGCGTTCAGCGCCACCCAGGCGGCGGGCGCGGCGACGGCGGTCGCGCCCACCTGGCGGGCGAGCGCCCGGACCGGCAGGGCCTGGCGGAGCGGGGCCTCGAACAGCGCGGCGGTGCGCGCGAGCATGGCGGCGCGCGCCGCCGCCTCGGCCAGGATCCAGCCGCCGAGCGCGCCGATGGGGCCGAGGAGCGCGAGGCCGCCCGCGACCAGCGCGGCGGTGGCGCCGAGCTTCGCGGCGGAGAGCGCGAGCATGAACCGGTTCTGCGCCCGGGCCCGCATCACGCCGTCGAGCGGCAGCGCCGCGAGCAGCACCGAGCCGGTGGCGAGCCGGAAGATCGGCACGGCGGCGGCGTAGCGGGGCGAGAACAGGAACGGCACCAGCACCGGCGCCGCCACCGCGAGCAGGCCGGCCAGCGGCACGAACGCGAAGGAGAGCTGCAGCACCGCCTCGTGGAACAGCGCCAGCCCGGCCCGCGGCGGCCGGCCGGCGCCCTCGTGCTCGGCGAGCCCGATCTGCAGCAGCTCCGACACCGGCGTGTACAGCACGTCCACCACCGGGAGCTGGAACGTCCCCACGCTGTACACCGCGAACGCGGCCGCGCTCACCGCGGCGGCGACGGCGTACTGGTGCCACTGCTGCTGCGGCACGATGAGCACGAACGCGAGCCCGAACGGCAGCGCGTACGCCACCTGCCGCCGGAGCAGCGCGAGATCGCCGCGCAGCCCGTGCCGGCGGGCGAGGAGCCACAGGGAGAGCGCGGCGCGCACCGCGGTGGCGAGCGCGATCCCGGCGAACACGCCCTCGACCGAGCGCCACAGGAGCGCCCCCGCCACCATGGCGGCGCCGCGGCCGCCCTCGGTGGCGACCCGCGCCAGCGCCGCCGCGCCGATGCGCCCGGTGGCGTTCCAGGCCACGTCTAGCGGCGCGCCCGCCACCGTGAACGCGGTGAAGGCGGCCACCCAGGGGAGGTTGCGGGTGAGCTCGGGGTTGTCGAAGTGCGCCGCCACCCAGGGCCGCGCCAGGAGCAGCAGCAGCGCCGCCGCGGCGCCCACCGCGAGCAGCGCCCACGCCGTCTGCGCCACGTAGCGGTCGCGGCGGGAGGGGTCGCGCGGGACGAAGTAGTAGAGGCTCTGGGTGAGCCCGAGCGGAAGCACGAGCGCGAGCGTCTGGGAGACCAGCCAGGCCTGCTTGAACGTCCCGTAGGAGGCGGGCACCAGGACGCGCGCGAGCACCAGCGGGACCGCGAACGTGAGCGCGGCCCCGGCGAGGCGCGCAGCCATGAGCGGGCGCGCTCGGGCGAGGATCGAGTCGGGCAAGCCATTCCCTCCGCACCGAACGATGCGCCTCGCGCCGCCCCGCGGCGCGTGCCGGCCCGGGCGGCACCGCCCGCGCGGGGCAGCTGCTCATCCTGCGTCCCTCGACTCCGGCCGGGCCTCGATCGTTTCCGCTCACCCCGAGCGTCCCTCGACTCCGGCCGGGCCCTATCGTTTCCGCTCACCCCGAGCGTCCCTCGACTCCGGCCGGGCCCTATCGTTTCCGCTCACCCCGAGCGTCCCTCGACTCCGGCCGGGCCCTATCGTTTCCGCTCACCCCGAGCGTCCCTCGACTCCGGCCGGGCCTTGGTGGTTTCGCTCACCCCGAGCGTAGGGCCGCGGAGCGGCCCGGAGTCGAGGGGCCCGGCCTACGCTCGGGATGAGCGGGAGTCGAGGGGCCCGGCCTACGCTCGGGATGAGCGGGAGTCGAGGGGCCCGGCCCACGCTCGGGATGAGCGGGTCCGCACGGGGACTAGAGCGCGCCGGCGAGCGCCAGCCCGCCGCCGGACGGCAGCGGCAGGGGCACGAGCGCGAGGGCCGAGGGCCCGCGCGAGCGCGGCGCGTCCGGGCCCGACCGCCGGTGCAGCACCACCCAGCGCCCCACCGACCAACCCAGCACCGAGCCGAGCAGCGAGTCGGAGAGGAAGTGCCGGTGGTCCACGACGTGGAACGCCACCAGCCCGCCCACCAGCGCGTGCAGCCCGAGCTGCGCCGCGAGCGGCGGCTCGAAGTACGCGGTGCCGGAGGAGAGCAGCGCGTAGAGCGTGGCGGCGTGGCCGGAGGGCGTGCCGGCGGGGTAGAGCCGGAGCGAGGCGCGCGGGCCGAGCACGCGCCCCTCGCCGTCGCCGTCGCGCGGCCCCTCGCGCCCGACGAGCAGCTTCACCGTCACGTGGTACGCCTGCGCCACCGTGAGCGCCTCCGCCATGAGCGAGCAGCCCTGCGCCACGTACGCGTCGCCGCGCCGGGTCGCGAGCCACCACGTCCCGAGCCCGCCCACCGCGATCCCGCCCCACAGCGCCGGCTGGACCACGTCGTTCCAGACCAGCGGCAGGTGCGGGTTCAGCTCGCGGGTGATCCAGCGGTCGAGGCGCACGTCCGCCGACGGGCGCGCGGGCCACATGAGCGCCAGCCCCGATCCCAGCGCCAGCGCCAGCCCCGCCGCGTCCGGCGCGCTCCAGCGCGGCGCGTCGGCCGGGATCGCCACGAGGTCGAGCAGGACGCGCCGGACCACCGGGAGGTCCGCGTAGCGGGTCCCCTCGCCCAGGAACGGCCCGGGCTCCGCGCCCGCCGCGCTCGCCGGCGCGAGCGCGAGGGCGAGCGCGGCGGCGATCGCGATCACGGGCGCTCAGTTGCAGGTGGGCGTGCCGTTGCAGATCGGCGGCGCCGGGGTGCACGCGTCGTAGGTGACGGCGCACCGGGTCGCCACGAACGGCCCCGCGAGCTTGCCGCCGTCCTCGAACGTGAGGTCGAGCGAGCCGCGGATCTCGTTCGCCGAGATCGCGCTGATCGTGGCGGTGCCCGTCGCGTCGATGGACGCCTTGTCCACGCAGGCGTCGTCGGTCTCGTTCGCCGAGAAGATGCCGACCCGCACCGCGCCGGTGGCGTCCGGGGTGAGGTTGCCCGGGTCGGCGACCACCGGGTACCCGGCGGCGTCGAGCGGCGGGGCGGTCACGTCGGCGCCGGTGAGGCTGATGCGCGCGTGGACCAGCAGCCCGCCCACCAGCCCGAAGCTCTTCTTCATGGCGCAGGGCGTGGTGAGCGTCTGGCACAGCCCCGGGCTCCTCGAGAAGCCGAGCAGCACCGACGAGGGCGCGTACGGGACCGGCGCCGGGAGCCCCGGGATGTCGATGGTGCAGGCGTTCGAGGTCTCGGGCCCGGCGAAGGCCGCCTCCACCACGGTGAAGGGCTGGCCGCGGACGGTGCCGGTGAGCTCGGTGGGCCCGCTGTCGTGGCTGCTGGAGCCGCAGCCGGCGGCGGCGAGCGCCGCGAGGGCGAGGGCGATTCGCGTGGTGCGCACGGTGGTTCCCCCTGTGAGATGGACGCCGCAAGCGCACCACCCGGGCGCGGGCCCGTCAACGCACCGCGCGTGGTCCGCCGTCCCGGGTTCGCCCGTCCGCCCGCGTCGGCGGCGCGCGCCCCGGAAGGTGGAGCGCAAGCAGGGCAGCGGCGGCCCCGCGCGGGCGGCGCTACGCTGACCGCGGAGGTCGCGATGCGCACCATCCGCCGGCTCGCGCTCGCCGCAGTGGTCGCGCTCGCGGGGTGCGGCCGCGGGTGCGGGAACACCGACACGCCCTTCGACCCGGCCGCCGGCTACGAGCCGCTCGAGGACTGCAAGGCGAGCTTCCCCGCGCCGGTCGAGGGGGACCCGCATCCGGAGACGCTCGTCACCGTGGACGGCGACGGGCCGGAGTGGTCCTGGGCCCACGGCGCGGCGTACGTGCACGCGCCGCTCCCGGTCGTCTGGGAGGCGCTGCAGGATCCGGCCACCAGCCGCATCCACGGGGCGGACTGGCACGTCACCGGCACGGTGGAGCCGGACTACCCGCTCTCCTTCGAGATCCGGTACGAGGCCGGCCCGTCGGGCCTCCGGGTGCACTGGGTGATCGCCTACCGCGGCGGGCCGCTGGTGGGCACGGTCGAGGCGCCGGAGGTGATCGGCTTCCGCTACCAGCGCATCCACGGCACCGTGAACGTGGAGGTGCAGGACGGGTCGCTCGTCGCGACCGACGCCGGGGACGGGGTCACCGCGCTCCAGTTCGTCTGCCACCTGAACGCGTACCACCAGGACCACGACGACGTGCGCGGCACGGTGCAGGACTGGTTCACCGACCTCGTGGCGAAGGTCCGCACGCTCCAGCCGCCGCCCTGACCCTCACGCGCCCCGGCCCGTCGCCAGGGCCGGCGCGGGCCGCAGCACGTCCAGCATGCGCGCGGCGGCGCGCGTCCAGCCGAAGCGGGCCGCGGCGCGGGCGCGGCCGGCGGCGCCCATGGCGCGGGCGCGCGGCGGATCGGCGAGCAGCGCGTCGAGGGCCGCCGCGAGGGCGGCCGGGTCGCGCGGCGGCACGAGCAGCCCGGTCTCGCCGTCGGCCACGATCTCCGGGATGGCCTCGATCCGGCTCGCCACCACCGGCAGCTCGAAGGCCATCGCCTCGAGGAAGGAGAGGCCGAAGGCCTCGCGCAGGGTGGGGAGCGCGAACACCGCCGCGGTGGCGTACAGGCGGGCGAGCGCCTCCTTGCCGAGCAGGCCGTGATCGGTGACGCCCTCCGGGAGCACGGCCGGCGCGCGCCCGGTCACGAGCGCGAGGCGGGCACTCGGGTGGGCGCGGCGCACCTCGCGGAACGCCTCGAGCAGCTCCGGCCCGCCCTTCGGCACGAAGTTCCGGCCCACGAACAGCACCAGCGGCTCGCGCGCCAGCCCCAGGTCGCGCGGCCCGGGCTCGACGTTCGGGCCGGCGCCCACCACGTGGACCCGGGCCGGGCTCACCCGGTAGTCGGCGAGGAGCGAGGCGCGCACGGCCTCGCTCATCGTGAAGATGCCGGCGGCGCCCCGGTACACCGCCTCCTCGCGCGCGCGCCACTCGGGCGCGTAGGGCACCGGCGGCGGGAGCCCCTCGAGCGGCGGGTAACGCTCGGCGATGGCGCGGGTGTGGTCGAGGTACAGGTGGTACGGCGCCTCCGGGGCGAGCCCCGGCGAGAACAGCACGCCCGCCTGCAGCACCGCGTCGGCCCGGGCGCGCCGGACCGCCTCGCCGGCCCGCGCGGAGAGGTGATCGAACGCGAAGGTGGTGTGGAAGTAGTACGGCTTCCAGCTCCGGCCGTGCGTGCGCATCGCCTCGGCGACGGCGCGCACCACCGCGGGGCGGACGTTCGGGATCCGGCAGCCGGGGCGGAGCTGGTACAGGAACCCCTCGGCAGGGTTCGCGTCCACCACCTCGGCGCCGGCCCCCGCCAGGCTGCGGGTGATGGCGGCGGTGACGCCGGACTGCGGGCCGTAGTGCAGGTAGAGGACGCGCATCGGGCCGCAAGCTAGGTCCTCCGCCCGGCGGCGGCGCTTGCCGCGCCGGGGCGTGTTCACCCGCGGGCAATTCACTCGCGGTGCGTGCACGGCGTCCGGCCGGGCGGGCGCGCGCCGGCCCGCCCGCCACCGGGCGCCTGCTCGCCCGTCTGTGGTGCCGGCCCCGACTCTCATGGCAGATCAGCACCTGAACGAGACGCCGGGAGGCAGGCTGTACGCTGATCGGGGCGGCGTCCCTACATGGAGAGCCTCCTTTGACGCTCCGCCCGCTCGCGGCCCCCGCCGCGTTCGCCGCCGTCCTCGCCCTGCTCGTCGCCGCGCTCCCCGCCCAGGCCGCCTCGGTCTGGACGGCCACCTCCACCGAGAAGATCCGCCCCGCCGCCGCCGCGCGCGCGCAGGGCAGCGCCGCGCTGACCGCCGCGCGCAACGAGTTCGAGTCGTTCCAGGTGGTGATCACCGGCGCCGCCACCGGCGTCCGCGCCACGACCGCCGGGCTGACCGGCCCGGCGTCGCTCCCCGCCCGGCTCTACCGCGAGGCGATCATCAACCTCGCGAGCCCCTCGGCGCTCGACGGGGGGACCGGCCCCTGGCCCGACGCGCTGGTGCCGGACGTGGACGAGCTGGCGGGCGAGCGCCGCAACGCCTTCCCGTTCGACGTCCCGGCGGGCGAGAGCCGGGCGATCTGGGTGGAGCTCCACGTGCCGCCCGACGCGCCGGCGGGCGACTACGCCGGCTCGGTCCGGGTGACCTGGGACGGCGGCGAGGCCACCGTGCCGGTGACGCTCACCGTCTGGCCGTTCACGCTGCCGTCCACCGCGTCGCTGAAGAGCGCGTTCGGCCTCTCGTGGGGCACGCTCAACACGGCGCACGGCGTCTCCGGCGACGCGCTCTCGGCGCTGCGGGCGCGCTACGGCCAGCTCGCGCTCGACCACCGGATCACGCTCTCGCGGATCGACGACGGCAACCGCGACCTCGCGCACTTCGCCAGCTTCTTCGGCCCGCTGTTCGACGGCGCCTCGGCGGCGACGCTCCCCGGGGCGCAGGCCACCTCGGTCGAGTACCTGGGCGGCAGCTCGGGCTACGCCTCGTGGGCGAGCTTCTTCCAGTCGCGCGGCTGGGACGACCGGCTGTTCCAGTACACCTGCGACGAGCCCCCGCTGCAGTGCGCCTGGAGCGACATCCCGGCGCGCGCCGCCTCGGCGCGCGCGGTGTCCCCGGCCCTGCGCACGCTCGTCACCACCACCATCCAGCAGGCCGACGCGGCCGGCGTGACCCCGGCCATCGACGTGCTCGTGCCGGTGGTGAACTTCCTCGACGACCGCGCCGGCGAGCGGTTCGCCGGGCCGCAGCGCGCCGCGTACGACGCGTTCCTGGCCGGCTCGCCGCGCCGCGAGGTGTGGACGTACCAGAGCTGCATGAGCCACGGCTGCGGGGGCACCGTGGACATGGGCTCGCCCAGCGACTCGGATCGCTACTTCACCGGCTGGCCGAGCTACATGATCGACGCGTCGGCGGTGCGCAACCGCGCCATGGAGTGGATCTCGTTCAACCACCGGGTGACGGGCGAGCTCTACTACGAGACCACCATGGCGTACTCGCACGACCCCTGGGCGAACCAGTGGGACTTCTCGGGCAACGGCGACGGGACGCTGTTCTACCCGGGCACGCCGGCGAAGGTGGGCGGGACCACGCAGATCCCGGTCGCCTCCATCCGCCTGAAGATGATCCGCGAGGGCATGGAGGACTACGAGTACCTGAAGCTGCTCACCGACCTGGGCGACGGCGCGCTGGCGCGCGAGATCTCCGCCGCGCTGTTCCCGCACCCCTACGACGCCGAGGTGAGCCCGGCCGACCTGCTCGCCGCGCGCGAGCGGATCGCGCGGCGCATCGTCGAGCTGGGCGGCGGCACGCCCGGGTCGCCCGGCAGCGGCACGGGGGGCGGGTCGGTCGGCGGCGGCGGCGGGTTGCAGGCCGGCGTGGTCGCGGCGAACGGCTGCGGCAGCGGCGCGGGCGGGCTGCTCGCGCTGCTCGGCCTGGTGGGCGCGCTGCGGCGCCGGCGGCGGTAGGGGCGGGCGCGGCCCCGGGCCGGGCGCGCGCCCGGCCCGGACCGCCGGGTCAGAACGCCAGCACGAGCTTCCCGAAGCTCTCGTTCCGCTCCATCCGCTCGTGCGCCTCGCGCACCTGCGCGGCCGGGATCACCGCGTCCACCACCGGCTTCACCTTGCCGGCGGCGACGAGCGGCAGGACGTCCTTCGCGAACGCCTGCGTGGCCGCGATCTTCTCCTCGAGCGGCCGCGGCCGGAGCACCGTGCCCACGATGCTGCCCCGCGCGCGCATGAGCGCGCCGAGGTCCACGGTCGGCTTCCCGCCACCCATGGTCCCGATCACCACGATCCGGCCGCCGGTGGCGAGCACGGCCAGGTTCTCGGCGGTGTACGGCCCGCCCACGAAGTCGAGCACGAGCGGGCAGCGCCCGGCGACCTTCTTCACCTCGTCCGCGAAGCGCGGCTCGTCCTTGCCCACCAGGATCCCGTGGTCGAGGCCGAGCGCCCGCGCGCGCTCCAGCTTCTCGGCGGTGCGCGAGGTGCCGATCACGGTCGCGCCGGCCGCCTTCGCGATCTGCACCGCGGCGGTGGAGACGCCCGAGCCGACCGCGTGGATCAGCACCGGCCAGCCGGGCCGCAGGCCACCCAGCGTGAACAGCGCGTCGTGCGAGGTCATCCCGGCCTCGGGGATGGCCCCGGCCTCCTCGAACGAGAGGCGGTCCGGGATGCGCACCAGCATCCGCTCGTGCACGAGGCAAAGCTCCGCCTGCGCCTCCCCGGCGGCGATGGCCATGACCCGGTCGCCCGGCTTCCAGGCGGTGACGCCCGCGCCGACCGCCGCCACCTCGCCGGCGAGCTCCAGGCCCGGCACGTCCTCGCGGTATCCCGGCGGCGGCGGGTAGAGCCCGCGCCGCTGCAGCAGGTCGGCGCGGTTGAGCGCCGCCGCGCGCACGCGCACCAGCACCTCGCCGCGCGCCGGCGACGGATCCGGCAGCTCGCGCAGCGCGATGACCTCGGGACCGCCCTTGCCGCCGAACACGACCGCCTTCATGGGATCCTCCGCATGCCCGGCGCGCCGAAGTGGCCGGAGGCCGATCCGAACGGCGCCTCGTAGGTGGCGCCGTCCGGATCGCGCGCCACCGCGGCGCGCCCGGGCTCGACGCGGGCGAGAGGATACCGGTCCGCGCGCGGGGGCGCGACCCTCTCGCCGTCGGGCGGGCAGGCCGGCGACGGATCGAGGGCGGCGAGCGCCTCGGCGGGCTCGGCGGCGACCGCCAGCACGTAGCCGTTGTACGTGCCTTCCCACCACATGGAGAGCTCGGCCGGCGCGGTGGCCGCGGCGGCGGCGAGGTCGAGCAGCGCGGCGCGGAAGCGCCGGAACGGCGCGGTGTCGTGGCGCGGGTCGGCGCCGGGCGGGAGCGCGCCCGCGTGGCGGGCGCGCAGGTCCTCGAGCGCGAACAGGACGATCCGGGCGGTCACGCCGGGATCGTAGCGGTCAACCGTGCAGCGCGCCGTCCACGCCCACCACCACGTCGCGGAGCGGGATGGCCTTGCCGGACGCGGCGATGGCCTGGCGGGCGGCCATGGCGATGCCGCCGCAGCACGGGACCTCCATGCGCGCGACCGTCACGCTGCGGACGTCGGAGCGGGCGAGCATCTGCCCGAGCTTCTCGGCGTAGAAGCGGTTGTCGTCGAGCTTCGGGCAGCCGACCACGAGCGCGTGGCCCGCGAGCAGGTCGTCGTGGAAGCGCGCGTACGCGAACGGCACGCAGTCCGCCGCCACGAGCAGGTCGGCGCCGTCGAGCCAGGGCGCGCCGATCGGCACGAGGTGGAGCTGCACCGGCCAGTGCGCGAGCCGGCTCTCGCCGGACGCGGGCGCGGCCGCGGCGCCGTTCGCGGGCGGCGCGGCGCGGGGCGAGAGCGTGCGGCTCCGCGAGCCGGGGCAGCCGCCGCCCTGGGGCGCGGGATCGGCGGACGGCACGATCGAGAGCAGCGGGCGCGGGCGCGCCGGCGCCGGGGCGGGCGGGGCCGGCGGCTGCGCCGCGTGCGCCGCGGGCGTCCGGCCCTGGCGCGCGAGGTGCTGCGCGACGACGGCCTCGTCGAACGCGTCGGCGTCCCGCTCGATCACGGTGATGGCGTCCTGGGGGCACTCGCCCAGGCAGGCGCCCAGCCCGTCGCAGAGCGCGTCGCCCGAGAGCCGCGCCTTGCCGTTCACCAGCGCGATCGCGCCCTCGGCGCAGGAGGGGATGCACTGCCCGCAGCCATCGCACTTCGCCTCGTCGATGTGGACGATCTTCCGGATCATTTCGCGCCCTTATCGCACGGGAGCCACCCCGGACGGTAGTCAGCGGGCGCTTCGGGCCCAGGGGCGAAAACTGGCCGGGACGGCAGGTGCGCGGTAAGCCGGGACATCGCCCGATATCGCGGGGTTGGCGGGCCCGCGGGGCGGGGAGCGGGCCCGGGAGCCGGGATGGCGAGGACGATCGAGCTCAGCCTGGAGGAGGTGGTCGCCGCCGGCAGGGTGCTGTTCGGCCCGGGCTTCGCGGCCGACCGCGCCGGCTGGCGCGAGGAGCTGAAGGCCGCCTACCGCCGGCGGGCCCTCGAGACCCACCCCGATCGCGCGGGCGCCACCGGCCGCCCCGAGCACGAGCTGGCGCGCGAGTTCCGGGCGGTGGCCGACGCGTACCGCGTGCTGTCCGCGCTGCGCGGGCCCGCCGCCCCGGCGCGCGCCCGGCCCCCGCGGCCCGCCCCGGCGCGCGCGCCGCGCCGGTCCGCCCCCACGGCGCGCACCGCCCCGACCCCGCGCCCCGCGCCCGCCGCGCGGGCCGCCCCGGCCGCCGATCCCGCCGGCATGCCCCGGCGCCGGCTCCGGCTCGCCGAGTTCCTGTTCCACGCGGGCGTCATCCCCTGGACCGCGTTCGTCGAGGCGGTGGCCTGGCAGCGCGCGCAGCGGCCTCCGCTCGGCCGGCTCGCGGTGGACTGGGGCTTCCTCCGCCCCGCCGACGTGGCGCGGATCCTCGAGCTGCGGCGCGCGGGGGGGCGCGCGGTCCCGTTCGGCGAGGTGGCGGTGCGCCACGGCTACCTCACCTCGTTCCAGCTCCTCGCGCTGCTCGGGCGCCAGCTCCGCCAGCAGCGCCGCATCGGCGAGTACTTCGTGGAGCGCGGGCTCGTCACGCCCGCCGCCCTCGACGAGCTGCGCCGCCGCATGGCGCTCCACAACGCCCGGTTCGCCGGCTAGCCGCCGCGCCGGAACACGAGCAGCCGGTCGCCCTCCACCGCGGGCAGCTCCAGCTCGGCCTCGAGCCGGAGCCCGGCGCGCGCCGCCTCCTCGGCGAGCGCCTCCACCTCGCGCACGCCGAGCGCCGGGTCGTGCGCGCGCAGCTCCGCGTCGAAGCGCGCCAGCCGCCCGGCGAGCGGGGCGCCGCGGTGGGAGAACGGGCCGTACACGCACAGCGGGCCGCCCGCCGGCAGCACCTCGGCCGCGCCCCCGCACAGCGCGGCGGCGCAGGCCGGCGGCGTGACGTGCAGCACGTTCACGCACAGCACCGCGCCGGCGCGCCGGCGCCGCCAGGCCGGCGCGACGAGGTCGAGGTCGAGCGGCGGGCGCAGGTTCGGGAGCCGGGCCTCCTTCGCCCAGGCGCGGACGCTGGCGCGGGCCTCCGGATCCGGATCCGAGGGCTGCCACGCGAGCGCGGGGAAGCGCGCCGCGAGGAACACGGCGTGCTCGCCGGTGCCGCTCCCGAGCTCGAGCACCTCGCCGGTCTCCGGCAGGAACTCGTCCAGCGCGGCGGCGAGCGCCTCGCGGTTGCGCAGCGCCAGCTTCGCGGTCCGCTTCACGGCGGGTCGTCCTCGGCGGTGTGCCCGGCCGCGTCGCCGGGCGCGCGCGGCAGCAGCCGCAGCCGGCCGCCGGGATCCGCCTGGAGGCGCCGCGCCCGGTCGGCGCGCCGCCGCGACAGCTCGACGCCGACCGCGTCGAGGCCGTGCGCGTTCGCGACCGCCAGCATGGTGCCGAGCCCGCAGAACGGATCCACCACCGTCCGGCAGCCGGTCTCGGCGAGGAGGAACCGCGCCACCGCCTCGCACGCCGCGGCGCCCATGGCCCGCGGCCACGGCATCTGCCCGAGCGCGGGGAGCACGTCCGGGGTGGCGCGGGCCGGGTCGAGCCGGAGCGCGCGCGAGCAGCAGAGGAGGTGCGCGTAGGCGGGCCGGCCGAAGGTGGCGGTGCCGGGCGGCACGCGGCAGACGATCTTGTGGAAGCGCAGCCGCGCGCCGGCCCGCGCGGCGCCGAGCGCCACGAGGTGCGCCTTGTCCACCCAGGCGCCGTCGCGCTTCACGTCGGTCTGGTAGAAGATCGCCGGCGCGCCGGCGTCCACCGCGGCGCAGGCGAGCGCCGCGACGTCCACGAACCACGCCTCCCAGCCCGCCGCGCCGAGCGCGGGCAGCTCGGAGGCGTCCGGCAGCGAGGTGACGAGGGCGTGGTCCGGCGGGAGCGGCGCCGCCTCGCGCAGGAACGCCACGCCGTCGCCGCAGCGGACGTCGCGCCGCGGCGCCCGCGCGCCCACCTCGCCGGCCTGGGGCCGCCCGTCCGCCATCGCGCCGGAGTTCAGCCCACGCGACCGGTCGCGTCAAGCCGCGGGCCGGCGCCGCGGCCCGGGCGGATCGTGCGGCCGGGGCGCCGTTCCCTTCCGCCCGCACATCGGGTAGAGAGCCGCGGCATGGAGACCTTCAAGGAGTCGTTCGCGGTCCACAGCTACGAGGTGGACGCGTTCGGCACGCTGGCGCCGCCCGCGCTCACCGGCTTCCTGATGGAGGCCGCCGGCCTGCACGCCGGCCGGCTGGGCGTCGGCATCGACGCGCTCATGGAGAAGGGGCTGACCTGGGTGCTCGTCCGGCAGCGGACCGAGATGCCGGCGCCCATCGTGCTCGGCGACGTGCTCGAGGTCGAGACCTGGCCGGTGGGCGTGGACCGGCTGGCCGCGCTCCGCGACTTCGTGGTCCGCCGCCGCGACGGCGCCGAGGTGGCGCGCGGCACCACCCAGTGGTTCGTGCTCGACGTGAAGACGCGCAAGCCGGTGCGCCCGGAGACGGCGCTCGACGCGCGCTTCCCGCGCGAGCTGGGCAAGCCGGTCGTGGACGTCGCGCCGGGCAAGCTGCCGGAGCTGCGCACCTGGGAGTTCCAGAAGCGGTTCCACGTCCGCTACCAGGACATCGACGTGAACCTGCACGTGAACAACGGCAGCTACGTCTCCTGGGCGCTCGAGGCGATCCCGAAGGACGTGTACACGAGCTCGCGGGTGGCGGCGCTCGAGGTGCAGTACCTCGCCGAGTGCCACTACGGCAGCGCGGTGCTCTCGCGCCTGGCGCGCACCGGGCCGGGCGCGTTCGCCCACGCCATCGTGCGCGAGGAGGACGAGAAGGAGCTCGCGCGCATCACCACGAGCTGGGTGCCGCGGTAGGTCACGGCCCGCCGAGCAGCAGCCGCACCGTCACGATGGCCGCGGCGAAGCCGGCCAGGTCGGCGAGGAGCGCGGCCGGGAGCGCCTGACGGTAGCGGGTGATCCCCGCCGCGCCCATGTACACGGCCAGCACGTAGAACGTGGTCTCGGTCGAGCCCGCCATCACCGAGGCGAGCCGCCCGGCGTAGCCGTCCGGCCCCTCGCTGCGCAGCACGTCGCCGACGACGCCCAGCGCCGCGCCACCGGAGAGCGGCCGGACCAGCACGAGCGGCAGCACGCTCGCGGGCAGGCCCAGCGCGGAGGTCACCGGCGCGAGCGCGGCGGCCGCCGCGTCCATGGCGCCCGAGGCGCGCAGCATCCCCAGCGCCACGAAGATGGCCACCAGCGCCGGGATGATCCGCACCGCGGTCGCGAAGCCCTCCTTCGCGCCCTCCACGAACACCGGGTAGACCTTCACGCCGCGGGCGAGCGCCAGCGCCGGGATGCCCGCCAGCAGCACCGGGATGGCCCAGGTGGAGAGGGCGTCGAGCGCGGCGCGGATCACGGCGTCGCCTCGGGCCCCGCCGCCGGCGCCGGGAACAGCCGGGCGAGCGCCTTCGCCGCGAGGACCGCCACCGCCACGCCGCAGGCCGAGGCGCAGAGCGTGGCGCCGAGGATCTCCGCCGGCGCGCGCGAGCCCGCCGCGGCGCGGAGCGCGATGACGCTCGCCGGGACGAGCTGCACCGAGGCGGTGTTGAGCGCGCACAGGAGCGCCTGCGCGTCGGAGGCGGTGCCCTTGCGCGGGTTCAGCTCCTCCAGCGCCTGCATGGCCTTCACGCCGAACGGGGTGGCCGCGTTGCCGAGGCCGAGCGCGTTCGCGGAGAGGTTCATGAGCATCGCGCCCATGGCCGGGTGGTCGGGCGGCACCTCGGGGAACAGGCGCACGAGCACCGGCCGCGCCGCCCGGGCGAGGGCCCGCACCAGCCCGGCCTCCTCCGCCACCTTCATGAGGCCGAGCCACAGCGCCATGGCCCCGGCCAGGCCGAGCGAGAGCGTCACCGCCTTCGCGGCCGAGTCCAGCGCCGCCGCGGTGAGCGCGCCCATGCGCCCGTTCACCGCCGCGGCGACCACGGAGGCCCCCAGGAGCACCGTCCAGATCGCGCCCATCGCGGCGATTCTGGCCGGGCCGATCCCGAAGGCGAGTTTTTGGTAGAACAGCGGCGTTCCTCGGAACGCCTCCATGACGACCCCGACCCCCGCGCGCCTCGCCCTCGTCGCCCTCTGCTGCTCGACCTCCCTCGCGCTCGCCGCCTGCCCCGAGCAGCGGCCGCAGCCGGTGAAGGCGCCGCCGCGCCCGCCGCAGGCGGCGCTGGCCGCCGGGTCCGGGGACCTCGCCGACGTGCTCACCGTGCCGCGGCCGACCGGGCCGGAGTGGTTCGGCGTGTACCTGGTCGGCCAGAAGGCGGGCTGGAGCAAGGCCGAGCTGACCCGCGAGCTGCGCGACGGGCGCGACGTGCTGGTCGGGCGGAGCGAGCTGCTGCTCCGCGTGAACGTGGGCGGCAAGACGGTGGAGCGGCGCCAGAGCGAGGAGCGCGTCTGGGAGGCGCGCCCGGGCGGCCGGCTGATGGGCTTCAAGGCGACGTTCTCCGGCGACGGCGGCGAGCGGACGCTCACCGGCACCTGCGCGAAGGACCGCTGCAAGCTCACCACCACCGGGGCCGACGGCACGCGCGAGCAGGAGCTGGAGGGCGTGGCCGAGACGGCGGAGATGGCCGACGGCGTCCGGCTCGCGGCGGCGCGGCGCGGGGTCGTCCGCGGCAAGCAGCTCGACCTGCTCGAGGTGCGGGTGCGCGAGGTGCAGCACGTGTTCGTGCGCCGGGAGCCGGTGGCCGGCGCGGGCGTGCAGGAGGAGGTCTCGGTCGTCGAGGAGTCGAAGATCGACGATCGCGTGGCCATCCAGTACAAGGTGGCGGACGACGGCCGGATCGTGGAGTGGCGCCTCGGCGACGGCATCCTGGGCCGGCCCGAGCCGCCCGACCGCGCGCAGCGGCTCGACGAGGTGGACCTGTTCGCGCTCGGCCGCGTGCCGCTGCCGAGGCCGCTGCCGCGCACCGTGCCGGCCACCATCACCTACCGCCTGCGGGGGCTCCCGGCCGCGTTCCAGAAGGCGGACGGGCGCCAGAAGTACGAGCGCGGCCCGGAGGGCACCACGCTCCTCACCGTCGCCGCGAAGCCGCCCGCCGCGGCCGATCCGGCCAAGGACACGCCGCTCGCGCGCGCGGGGGAGGGCGCGAGCGAGGACGATCTCGCCGCCACCGCGAAGGTGGACTCCGACGCGCCCGCGATCGCGGCGCTGGCGAAGCAGGCGGCGGGCGACGCGCGCGGCACCTACCAGGCCTCGCTCGCGCTGGCGCGCTGGGTGAACGAGCACCTCGAGAAGGCGTACGGCGCGAGCAGCGACCGGGCGAGCGACGTGCTCGTCGCGCGCAAGGGCGACTGCACCGAGCACGCCGTGCTCACGGTGGCGCTGGCGCGCGCGCTGGGCATCCCCGCGCGGCAGGTCTACGGCCTCGTGTACGCGCGCTACGCCGACGGCAAGGACGCGCTGTACTGGCACGCCTGGGCGGAGGTGCGGAGCGCCGGCGAGTGGATCGCCATCGACCCGACGTTCGGGCAGCCGGTGGCGGACGCCACGCACGTGGCGCTCGGCACCGAGAAGCAGGAGGACGCGATGGGCCTGCTCGGCGCCCTCAAGGTGGAGAAGGTGGACGTGAAGGGCGCGAAGTAGCGCGCCGCGCGTTGCGGGCGGCCGCGGGCTGCGGTTTACTCGCGCCCCCACCTTCCCGAGGGAGCGCGCATGACCGGTCTCGATCACGTCGCCATCCTGGTGTCCGACCTCGACGCGGCGGTGAAGCTCTACCGCGACGTCTACGGGCTGCCCGAGCCCGAGATCGAGGAGGTCGCGACCGAGCAGGTCCGGGTGGCCATCTTCGGCCACGGCGCCGGGCGCATCGAGCTCGTCTCGCCGGCCGGGCCCGACAGCCCCATGGCGAAGACCATCGAGAAGCGCGGCGAGGGGCTGCACCACGTCTGCCTCGAGGTGCCGGACCTCGCCCGCGCGATGGCGGCGCTGAAAGCCCAGGGCGCGCCGCTCCTCGACGAGGTGCCGCGCCCGGGCGCGGGGGGCTCCAAGGTCGCGTTCGTCCACCCCAAGGGCAGCCGCGGCGTGCTGGTGGAGCTGAAGGAGGGCGGCAAATAGGGCCGACGAGCGCCGTGGGCAGTGACCGCGCGCCGCCAGGCGCGCCCGCGGGGACCTCGCGCGAACCCGCGAAGCGGGCGCGCGAGGTCACGGGCCCCGCGCAGCAGGAGTGGGGCCCCGACGGCTTCGCCGGCGGGGCGAGGGCGCAGCCCTCGTTGCGAGCGACCCCCCCCCCAGCCCTCCCTCGACGCCGCCCGCGCCGGCCGGTGCGGGACACGCCCGGGACGAGCGGCCGAGGCCGGAGGGGCGCGGCCCTCGTCGCAACCATTGACCGCGCTCAGGGCGCGTGTTTTATCCAGCCGTTCCTCTTCGGAAGGGGTCGCACACATGTCCCGCCTCCTCGCGGCCGCGCTCGCGGCGCTCCTCCTCCTCCCCGGCGCGGCGCGCGCGCAGGCCGAGTCCGGCGCGCCGGCCCCGGCGCCGGAGGCGGCCAAGCCCGCCGCGGACGCGCCCAAGGACGCCGAGCTGGACGCGAAGACCCGCGCGGCCATCCAGCGCGCGGTCGAGAAGGCGAAGGAGGAGCTGCGCGACGAGGTCCGCGCCGAGATCCAGGGCGCGCAGTCGGCCGCCGAGTTCATGGGCGCCGTCGCCGAGGGGCCGAAGCTCGAGTTCCTGCAGCTGGACGGCTACCTGCGCCTCCGCGGCGACCTCTACGACAACCTCGACCTGGGCGGCGTGGACTCCTCGGGCCACAGCTACTTCCCGAAGCCGCTGCAGGGCACGAACCGCGGCTCGCTCGCCTCGGCCAACATGCGCCTGCGCGCCGAGCCCACGCTGAACATCTCCGAGCGCGTCCGCGTGAAGGCGCAGATCGACGTGCTCGACAACTACGTGCTCGGCTCGTCGAACAGCGACCTGTTCGACGCGTACCACTCCCCCTACACCGCCTCGTTCTACGGCTCGTCGCGCGCGCTCTCGAAGCACGACGCCAGCGCCGACCGCGACGCGATCCAGCCGAAGCGCGCCTGGGCAGAGGTGCAGACTCCGGTCGGCCTGCTCAGCTTCGGCCGCATGCCCTCGGAGTGGGGGCTCGGCATCCTCACCAGCGCCGGCAGCAAGATCGACGACGACTACGGCGACACGGTGGACCGCATCCAGTTCGCGCTCCCGCCGGTGGCCACGCCCATCGGGAAGCTCAGCTTCGCGCCCATGCTGGACTTCGACTCCGAGGGCGTGCTCCACCCCGATCCGCACTTCGGCCCCGGCCTGGGCCAGCCGTTCGACGCCGAGTCCGGCGACGACGCCCGCACGTTCGCGCTCAAGATCGCGCGCCTCGACACCGACGACGAGATCCGCCGCAAGGTGGAGCGGAACAGCAGCTCCTTCAACTACGGCCTGTACTACCTGTACCGGACGCAGCGCTGGACGTACCCGAGCTGGCGCACGCAGGGCTACGACGGGTCCTACGGCGACACCGGGGACCCGGCCACCGAGCCGGACAAGGTGAAGCGGAACGCGTACACGCACGTGGCGGACTTCTGGGCCCGCCTCGTCACGCAGCGCTGGCACCTCGAGCTGGAGACGGTCGGCGTCTACGGCCACATCGGCGAGGCGTTCGAGTACGTGCCGGACGCGACCGACGCCACGCGCCAGGTGATCTCGTCGCTCGGCCGCGTGCTGCTGCGCCAGTGGGCCGCCACGCTGACCGCGCGCTACAAGGCCATCCCGAACAAGGTGACGCTGGGCGCCGAGCTGGGCGCCGCGAGCGGCGACTCGGCCCCCGGTTTCGGCGTGGACACCGAGCGCAAGGCGACGGACGCGAGCGGCAACACCATGCTCCCGCCGTACGGCTCCATCGACGGCCCGCAGTTCGGCCAGCCCGGCGACCGCGCCATCCGCAACTTCCGCTTCAACCCGGCCTACCGGGTGGACCTGATCCTGTGGCGGCACATCATCGGCCAGGTGACCGACGCCTGGTACCTGAAGCCGTCGCTGCGCTGGGACATCCTGCCCGGCCTGGCGCTCGACACCGCGCTCGTCTACTCGCAGGCGATGTCCGGCGCGTCGGTGCCGAGCGCGGTGGCGCAGGACACCACCAGCGCCGAGGGCGCCTACGTGCTCCAGAAGCAGGGCAAGAAGCCGCTCGCCGTCGAGGCCGACGCGCGCCTCTCGCTCGACTCGGGCAACGGCTTCATGACCTGGGCCGAGGGCGGCGTGCTCCAGCCCTTCGGCGGCCTGGGCAACTCGCTCTCGCGCGGCTGGGTCCTGAGCTTCGGGATGGCGGCGAAGTTCTAGGAACGGACCCGCTCGCCCCGAGCCTGTCGAGGGGCGAGCGGAACCGTCCAGCAGAGGGCCCCAGCCACGGGCTGGGGAGGGGTGCGAGGCTCGCTACGCCCCCACCACCGTCTTCACGTCGAAGACCGGCTGCGCCTGGATCGCCTTCTTCACCGCGCACTGGTCCGCCACGCGGACCAGCGCCTCGCGGTACTTCTCCGGGAAGGCGGGCGGGACCTCGATGTCGAGCTCGACGCGCGCGAGCACGCCGGTCTCCGGGTCGAAGTGCGCCCGCTGGCGGAGGCGGATGCCGTCGGTGGGCAGGTCCCGCTTCTGGCAGAAGCCGAGCACGTAGATGCCGGCGCAGGTGCCGATGGCGGCCATGAACAGGTTGAAGGGCGACGGGGCGGAGTCCTCGCCGCCGCTCGCGACCGGCTGGTCGGTGCGGATGACGTGGTTGCCGATGGTGGTGTCCACCCGCTTGCCGCCGGGGAACGTGACGAAGGTCTCGCTGGCCATCTGACGCCTCTCTCCTGGAAGGTGTCGCGCCGGGATCCGGCGCTCGCGAGGTGAGAGCCGGCGCGGCGCGCGGAGGTTCCTGGGCGGCGCCCGGGTGTGATAGCGTCCTCGGCCCCGCATGAGAGCGAATTCGAAGGCGAAACCCGTGTCCCGGGCCGCGCTCGCCGGCGAGGCCGATCCCCGCCTCGTGGCCCTTTCGGTGTCCATCCAGGACGACGGCGCGCTGTACGCGGAGGACATCCGCGGCAGCCAGGCGCACGTGTCCATGCTGGCGGCGCAGGGCATCGTGCCGAAGGCGGCGGCCCGCCGCATCGTGGCCGCGCTCGACCAGGTCCGGGCCGAGTTCGCCGCCGGCAGGATCCGCTTCGACCCGGCGCTCGAGGACGTGCACACGCACGTGGAGCGGCGCCTGGGCGAGCTGGTGGGGAAGGACGCGGGCTACCTGCACGCCGGCCGCAGCCGCAACGACCAGGTGGCGCTCGACGAACGGCTCTTCATCGTTGGCGCCTGCGACCGCTGCGACGCCGCCCTGGAGCGGCTGCAGCGCGCGTTCCTCGGCCAGGCCCGCGCGCACGAGCGCACCATCCTGCCCGGCTACACGCACCTGCAGCGCGCGCAGCCGGTCTCGCTGGCGCACCACCTGCTCGCCTACGTGGAGATGTTCGGGCGCGACCGCGAGCGCTTCGCCGAGGTGCGCCGCCGCGCCGCCGTCTCGCCGCTCGGCTCGGGCGCGCTCGCCGGCACCACCCTGCCGCTCGACCGCGAGGCGGTGGCCGCGCGGCTCGGGCTGGCCGGCGTGACGCACAACTCGCTCGACGCGGTCTCGGATCGCGACAGCGCCGCCGAGCTCCTGTTCGCGTGCGCGCTCGCCGCCGTGCACCTCTCGCGCATCGGCGAGGAGCTGGTGCTCTGGACCACGAAGGAGTTCGGCTTCGCGACGCTCTCGGACGCGTTCGCGACCGGCTCCTCGCTCATGCCGCAGAAGAAGAACCCGGACGTGGGCGAGCTGGCCCGCGGCCGCGCCGGGCGCGCGCTGGGCGACCTCGTGGCGCTGCTCGCGATCCTGAAGGGTCTGCCGCTCTCGTACAACCGCGACCTGCAGGAGGACAAGCGGCCGCTGCTGGGCGGGCCGGAGGCGCTGGTGCTCACCGCCGACGCGGTGGCCGGCGCGGTCGGGACCGCCACGTTCCACGCCGAGCGGATGGAGGAGGCGCTCGGCTCCGGCGAGGCGCTCGCCACCGACGCGGCCGAGTACCTGGTCGAGCGCGGCGTCCCGTTCCGCGAGGCGCACGAGGCGGTGGGCAAGGCGGCGGCGTTCTCCGCGCGCGAGGGGCGGCCCATGGCGCGCCTCACCGCGGCCGAGTGGGCGAGCTTCCACCGGCGCTTCGAGAAGGACGTGCTCCGCTGCTTCGACGCCCGCCGCAGCCTGAAGCGCCGCGAGCTCCCCGGCGCGCCCGGCCCGCGGGCGGTCCGCGCCGAGCTGCGCCGCTGGGAGAAGGCGCTCGGGAAGGCGCGCCGATGAGCGGCGCCCGCCCGGTGCTCGCCGCGCTCGCCGCGGCGGCCGCGCTCGCCGGCTGCGGCGTGAAGGGCCCGCCACGCCCGCCCGCGCGCCCGGCCCCCGCGCACCCCGTGGTCGCGCCCGCCGCGCAGCCCTCGCAGCCCGGCGCCACGCCTTCCGCCACCCCGACCGACGCCGCGGCGCCGGCCGCACCGGCCGCGCCGGCGGGGACCCCATGAACCACTTCCTGCGCAAGCGCGGCGTCCTGCACGCCGAGGCCGTCCCGGTGGAGCAGCTGGCCGAGGCCTACGGGACGCCGCTCTACGTCTACTCGACCGCCACGCTCACCCGGCACTGGAAGGTGCTGCACCGCTCGCTCGCCGGGCTCGACCACCTGGTCTGCTACGCGGTGAAGGCGAACTCGAACCTGGCGGTGCTGTCGCTGTTCGCGCGGCTCGGGTCGGGCTTCGACATCGTCTCGGGTGGCGAGCTGTACCGCGTGCTCAAGGCGGGCGGCCACCCGGGCAAGGTGGTGTTCAGCGGGGTGGGCAAGCGCGACGACGAGATCGCGTTCGCGCTCGAGTCCGGGGTGAAGGTGCTGAACGTGGAGAGCGCGCCGGAGCTGGCGCGGGTCTCCATCGTGGCGCGGCGCATGGGCGTCCGCGCGCCGATCGCGCTGCGGGTGAACCCGGACGTGGACCCGAAGACGCACCCGTACATCTCCACCGGCCTCAGCGAGAACAAGTTCGGCGTGTCGGTGGACGAGGCGCGCCGGCTCTACGCGCTCGCCGCGCAGGACCCGGCGCTCGAGCTCCGCGGCGTCGCCTGCCACATCGGCTCGCAGATCACCACCGTGCGCCCGTTCCTCGACGCGATCGCCCGCGTGCTCGCGCTGGTGAAGGACCTCGGCAAGCAGGGCATCCGGCTCGGCCACGTGGACGTGGGCGGCGGCCTCGGCATCACCTACGCCGACGAGGAGCCGCCGCACCCCGACGAGTACGGCCGGGCCATCAAGAAGGCGCTCTCGCGCTTCGACGGCGAGGTGATGCTCGAGCCCGGGCGCGTGCTGGTGGGGAACGCCGGCGTGCTCGTCACCCGCGTGCTCCACGTGAAGGAGAGCGGTCGCAAGGTGTTCGTGGTGGTGGACGCGGCCATGAACGACCTGGTGCGGCCGAGCTACTACGACGCGCACCACGAGATCGAGCCGGCCGGCGCGCCGCGGAAGGACGCGGAGGAGATCGTCTGCGACGTGGTGGGCCCGATCTGCGAGTCCTCCGACTTCCTGGCGCGCAAGCGGCGCATGCCGCGCCCGGTCCGGGGCGACCTGCTGGTGGTCCGCTCGGCGGGCGCCTACGGGTTCGCCATGTCGTCCAACTACAACTCCCGCCCGCGCGCGGCCGAGGTCCTGGTGGACGGCGACGGCGCCCGGCTGGCGCGCCGGCGCGAGACCTACGCCGACCTCGTCCGCGGGGAGACCCCCGAGCCCGAGGCCGAGCGGTTCCGCGCCCCGCGGCGATGAGCTACGATCCAGCACCTTCCCCCCGCCGGGAGCACGCCATGCGACGACTCGAAGGTTCGATGGTGGCCATCGTCACGCCGATGAAGGACGGCGCGGTGGACCTGCGCGCCCTCCGCGAGCTGACCGAGTGGCAGCTCGCCGAGGGGACGGACGGCATCGTGCCGTGCGGCACCACCGGCGAGGGCGTGACGCTCACCCCGGCCGAGCGGGCCGACGTCATCCGCACGGTGATCGAGACGGTGCGCGGCCGGGCGCTGGTGATCGCCGGCGCCGGCTCGAACGCGACGCACGAGGCCATCGAGTCGGTGAAGCTGGCGAAGTCGCTCGGCGCGGACGCCGCGCTGGTGGTGACGCCCTACTACAACAAGCCCACGCAGGAGGGGCTGTTCCGGCACTACCAGGCGATCTGGGAGGCGACGCGCTTCCCGGTGGTCGCGTACAACGTGCCGTCGCGCACCTCGGTGGACCTGCTCCCCGAGACGGTGGCGCGGCTCGCGAAGGCGGGCGCCATCGCCGGCATCAAGGAGGCGACCGCGAACATGGACCGGCAGGTCCAGCTCGTGGAGAAGGTCGGCAAGGACGCGATCGCCTACCTCTCCGGCGACGACTTCACGGTGCTCCCCTACATCGCCTGCGGCGGCCACGGCGTCATCTCGGTGATCGCGAACGTCGCGCCGCGCGCCATGAAGGAGCTGGTGGTGGCGGCGCGCTCGGGCGACCTCGCCGGCGCGCTCGCGAAGCAGGCGGCCATGGCCGAGCTGAACCGGATGATGTTCGTCGAGACCAACCCCGGGCCGGTGAAGGCGGCGGTGGCGCTGCTCGGCCGGGCGGGCGGCGAGCTGCGCCTGCCGCTCGCGCCGGTGTCGGAGGCGAGCCTCGCGAAGGTGCGCGAGGCGATGGTGCGCTTCGGGCTGAAGCTCGCCTGAGCAGGGGTGACTGACATGACCAAGGTGGTGGTGACCGGGGCGGCGGGGCGGATGGGCACGCAGATCGTCCGGCTGGTGCGGGCGACGCCCGGCCTCTCGGTCTCGGGCGCGGTGGAGCGCGCCGGGAGCCCGGCGATCGGGAAGGACGCGGGGACGCTCGCGGGCGGCGAGCCGCTCGGCGTCGCGGTGGTGGACGACCTCGCGAAGGCGCTGCCCGGCGCCGACGTGGTGATCGACTTCACCAGCCACGAGGCGTCGGTGCGCCACGCGCAGGCGTGCGCCGCGGCCGGCGTGGCGCTCGTGATCGGCTCGACCGGCTTCACGCCCGACGCGAAGGCGAAGGTGGCCGAGGCGGCGCGCAAGGTGCCGGTGGTGCTCTCGCCGAACATGAGCGTGGGCGTGAACGTGGTGTTCGAGCTGGTGCGCCAGGCCGCCCGGGTGCTCGGCGACGCCTACGACGTCGAGGTGGTCGAGATCCACCACAAGCACAAGCGCGACGCGCCCTCCGGCACCGCGGTGCGGCTGGGCGAGGTGGCGGCCGAGGCGCTCGGGCGCGCGCCCGCCGACGCGCTCGCGTACAGCCGCCACGGCATCCTGGGCGAGCGGCCGCCGTGGCAGATCGGGATCCAGACGCTCCGCGGCGGCGACGTGGTGGGCGAGCACACCGTGTTCTTCTGCGGCGAGGGCGAGCGGGTGGAGATCACCCACCGCGCCACCAGCCGCGAGCAGTTCGCCCGGGGCGCGGCGCGGGCCGCGGCCTGGCTGCCCGGCAAGGCCCCCGGCGTCTACGACATGGCCGACGTGCTGGGCCTGCGGGGCGGGAAGTGAGGGTCTGCCGCTTCCGCCGCGCCGGCGTGGACCGGTACGCGCTGGTGGAGGGCGAGGTCCTGCGCCCGCTCACCGCCGCGCCCTGGGCCGGCGGCCTGCCCGAGGGGCCGGCGGTGCCGCTCGCGGAGGCGACGCTGCTCGCGCCGGTGGAGCCGTCCAAGGTCGTCTGCGTGGGGCGCAACTACGTGGCGCACGCGCGCGAGCTCGGCAACGAGGTGCCCACCACCCCGCTCATCTTCCTCAAGCCCTCCACCTCGGTGATCGGGCCCCAGGACGCCATCCGCTGCCCGGAGCAGTCGCGCGAGGTGCACCACGAGGGCGAGCTCGGCGTGGTGATGGGCCGGACGCTCACGAACGCCAGCGCCGCCGAGGCGCGCGGGGCGGTGTTCGGCTACACCTGCCTGAACGACGTCACCGCGCGTGACATCCAGCGCGAGGAGAAGCAGTTCACGCGCGCGAAGGGCTTCGACACGTTCTGCCCGGTGGGCCCGGTGGTGGAGACCGCGTTCGACCCGCTCGACGCCTCGGTCGCGTGCCGGGTGAACGGCACCGAGCGGCAGCGCGGCTACACCCGCGACATGGCGTTCGACGTCTTCGCGCTGGTGGCGTTCATCTCCGGCGTGATGACGCTGCTCCCGGGCGACGTCATCGCCACCGGCACGCCCGAGGGCGTCGGCCCCATCCGGCGCGGCGACTGGGTGGAGGTGGAGGTGCCGGGCATCGGCGTGCTGCGGAACCCGGTGACCTGAGCGGCGCCGCCCGCGGAGAAGGGCTCGTCGTGCGCGCGTACGTGGGCGTGGGCAGCAACCTCGGCGATCGCTGGGCCAACCTGGCGCTCGCGGCCCGCGTCCTGCGCGCCTCGCCCCGCCTCGCGGTGCTGCGGGCCTCGCACGTGTTCGACACGCCGCCCATGGGCCCGCCGCAGCCCCGCTACCTGAACGCCGTGCTGGAGCTGGAGGCCGGGCTCACGCCGGAGGCGCTGCACGCGGTGCTCGCCTCGGCCGAGCGCGCCGCCGGCCGCCGCCGCGGCCTGCGCTGGGGCCCGCGCACGCTCGACCTCGACCTGCTCGTCCACGCGGATCGCGTGGTGCGGACCCCCGCGCTCACCGTCCCGCACCCCGGCATCGCGGCGCGCCGCTTCGTGCTCGAGCCGCTCGCCGAGCTGGCGCCGGACCTGGTGGTGCCGGGGCTGGGCCGCACGGTGGCCGAGCTGCTGGCGCGCGCGCCGGGCGCGCCGCTGGTGGTGGCCGGCCTGTACCCGCTCTGACCGCTCGGGGTTCGACGGAGCTCACCCCGAGCGGCTTTCGGGATTCCGCTCGCCCCGAGCCTGTCGAGGGGCGGGCGGGTTGCGAGCCGGCGCTAGCGCTTCCGCGCCGGCTTGCCCGCGGCGAGGAGCACCCGGTCCACCGCGTCCGCCGGCAGCGGCGTGCAGCGCCCCGCGAGCCGCGCGGCGAGCGCGATCCGCGCCACCCGCTCCAGGGTCTCCATCCGGTCGAGCGCCTCGGAGAGCGTGCGCCCCAGCGCGAGCGCGCCGTGGCGCTCGAGCAGCAGCACGTCGTGCCGCGCCAGGTACGGCGCGAGCGAGGCGGGCACCTCGCCGGTGCCGGGCGTCGCGAACGGCGCGAGCGCGATCTCGCCCAGCGTCACCGCGGCCTCCGGCACGAGGTCGTTCGGCGGCGGCACGCCCGCGACGGTGAGCGCCACCGCGGTGATGGGGTGGGCGTGGACGATGGCCTCCACGTCCGGCCGCGCCGCGTAGGCGGCGAGGTGCATGCGCAGCTCGGTCGAGGGGCGGCCCGCGCCGCGGGTCACCGCGCCGGCGCCGTCGATGCGCAGCACGTGCCCGGGCCGGAGCAGGCCCTTGTTCACGCCCGAGGCGGTGACCAGGAACGCGTCCGGCCCGAGCCGCACCGAGACGTTCCCCTCGCCGGCGCCGATGAGGTCGAGCGCGGCCAGCCGGTGGCAGGTCTCCACCACCGCGTCGGCGAGCGCGCGCTCCCGCGGGGCGGTCCGCGCGCGGGGCGCGGCGCGGGGGAGGACGGCGCGCGGGCGGGGAGCGCGGGCCACGGCGGGTCAGAGGATCTTGGCGGCGAGGAGGTCCTGCACGTCGAGCAGGCCCACCGGGCGCCCGTCGGCGTCCACCACCGGCACCTGGTCGATGCGCGCCTGCCGCAGCACGCGCGCCGCGTCCACCACCAGCGCGTCCGGGCGCACCGTCTTCGGGCCCTTGCACATCGCCGAGCTGACCGGGCGGGAGAAGTCGGTGTCACCGCGCTCGACCAACCGCCGGAGGTCACCGTCGGTGAAGATGCCCACCAGCGTGCCGTCGGCGGCGACCACCGAGGTCGCGCCCGGGCGCCCGGGCGTCTCGGTCATGACGGCCACCGCGGCGGCGAGCGGCGCGTCCTCGCGGACCACCGGGTTCGAGGTCTCGCCGCGCATCAGCTCGTGGACCTTCATCAGGCCGCGGCCGAGCTTGCCGCCCGGGTGGAACAGCGCGTACTCCTCGCGGTCGAACGGGCGGTTCGCGAGCACCGTCATCGAGAGCGCGTCGCCCACCGCCAGCAGCACCGCGGTGGAGGCGGTCGGGGCGAGCCCCATGGGGCAGGCCTCCTCGACGTTCCCGATGGCGATCACCAGGTCCGCCGCCCGCGCCAGCCGGTTGGACCGGTCGGCGGTGATGGCGACGATCTTCGCGCCGATCTTCTTGAGCGACGGGAGGAGCCGGAGGATCTCCTCGGTCTCGCCCGAGTTCGAGAGCGCGAAGACCAGGTCGTCGCGCGCGATGCGGCCCAGGTCGCCGTGCGCGGCCTCGGCCGGGTGGACGTAGAGCGAAGGGGTGCCGGTGGAGGCCAGCGTGGCGGAGATCTTCTGGGCCACGAAGCCCGGCTTGCCCATCCCCGTCACCACCACCCGGCCCTTGCAGCCGAGGATCCAGCGGACGGCGGTGGCGAAGGCGTCGTCGAGGGGGACCGCGCCGATGGCGCGCGCCTCGGCCTCGACGACGGTGCGGCCGTAGGTGACGAGATCCTGGGTGCGGGGGCGCGGGCGGGCGCTCGCCCGCGAACGGCGCGCGGGGAGCTTCACCACCCGGGCCCGGCTGCTGCGGCTGGAGGCCATGGTCGGCCGCCGATATAGCACTTCCGCGGCGCTTGCGGCAGGGCGCGCGGGTGCGCTATGTGACGCCGGCCCCCTGGAGGAAGACCATGAAATTCTTCATCGATACTGCGGACGTCGGCGAGATCAAGAAGGCCCTGGCCCTCGGCCTGTGCGACGGCGTGACCACCAACCCCTCGCTCGTCGCCAAGACCGGCCGCGGCTTCGAGGACGTGCTGAAGGAGATCGTCCAGCTCGTCCCCGGCCCGATCTCGGCCGAGGTGACCGCCACCGACTACGAGGGGATGCTGCGCGAGGGGCGCCACTACGCGAAGTTCGGCTCGCAGGTCGTCATCAAGGTGCCGCTCACCGTCGAGGGGCTGCGCGCCGTGAAGACGCTCACCGACGAGGGCACCAAGGTGAACGTCACCCTGTGCTTCTCGCCGGTCCAGGCGCTCCTCGCCGCGAAGGCCGGCGCGACGTACATCTCGCCGTTCGTCGGGCGGCTCGACGACATCTCGCAGGACGGCATGGCGATGGTCGCCGACATCGTCCAGATCTACCGGAACTACGGGTTCAAGACGCAGGTGCTGGTCGCGAGCGTGCGCCACCCGGTGCACGTCCTCGAGGCCGCCAAGCTCGGCGCCGACGTGGCGACCATCCCGTACTCGGTGATCGAGCAGCTCGCGAAGCACCCGCTCACCGACGCCGGCCTGAAGAAGTTCCTGGCCGACTGGGAGAAGGTGCCGAAGGCGGCGAAGTAGCCGCGTCACCGCGCGCGCCGGGACCACCCCGGCGCGCGTCCGGGCGCACGTTTCACGCAGAGTGGCCCGCCGAGCTCCTGCCGAGGTAGGATCTCGTCGAACGCCGGCGGCCACCCGTGATGTCGTTGCCGAATGCCGTCTACACCATCGCGCCGGAGCCGAGGGCCACCATTCTCGGGACGATCGCGCACGAGCAGGACGCGTTCCTCGAGCTCGGTCCTGCCGAGTACGAGGCGCTCAAGGCCAAGGTCCCGTCGCTGGAGCTGGCCCCGTCGCCCAGGAGCGGCTCATGACCGACTGGCTATGGCCGATCATCGCCTGCGTGGCCCTGGCTGGAACGCCTGCCACGCGCGTCGCCGAGGCGGAGAAGGCCATTCGGGCGCGCGCACCCGGAGTGCAGTGGCGCACCCCGCTCGTCGCGGACGTCACGTTCGACGGGCGGGCCGATCACGTGTTCCTGGGATCGTCGGGGAACACTTCCAGCGTGGGCATCGTGGATGGCGCCCGGGGCGACCGCGCCTGGGTGCTCGAGTTCGTCCACGATCCGGCTCGCGCCTCGGGCCTGTGCGGCGCGCCCGGCGACGCGACGATCGCGCTCGAGGATCCCGGAATCGACCTGGCCGAGCTCGGCTGCGATGACGCATCGGACGACGCGTCCTGCGAGACCGCGCGCAGGACCGCCGCGTACCTCCGGCGCGCGGCGGAACGCGGCGGCAAGGGCATCGTTCTGTCCGCCGGCGACTGCGACGCCGTCCACGTCCACTTCGACGGGACCTCGTTCCGGTGGTGGCGCAGGTAGGGAGTCCGCGCTCGCCGTCTTGAACGACGGGCGAGCGACCGTCCGATCGCCGCGGTGGGGCACTCCCCACGCCGCTTCCCCCTGGCGTCCACGGTCCGCATCTTCCTCTCGCGCCTCGTCGGTCCATCGCGAGGCGCGGGGGATCCATGCCGCTCGCTCGCCTCTTCACCGGCCTCTCGGTCGCGTACCTGCCGCTCGCCGCGCTGGCGCAGGCGGGCGGGGACGCCGCGCCGGCGCCGCGGAGCGGCTACGGGTGGCTGTGGATGCTGGTCGCGGCGCTCGTGATCGTGGCGCTGTTCCGGATGTTCTTCTCCCGGCCGCGGCGGACGCCGGGGGCGAGGGGGCCGGGGCCGTGAACCCGCTCGCTCGCACGGCGGGCCACGTGCTCGCGGTCACCGCGCTGGTGCTGGCGTTCGCCGCTGCGGCGCAGGGGCCGATCTACCAGCCGCACCCCGCCGCGGACGGGATCCTCCCGTGGGTGTTCGCGGTCTTCGTGGCCGGGGCGCTGGTGGCGCTGTTCGTCTTCGTCCTCTGGGTCGTGAACCCGCCGAGCTTCCGCCGGCCGGGCGAGCGGCCGCACGGTGCGCTGGCGCCGAAGGCGCGCCGGCACTGAGCGAGCGTCGCCAGCTCGCTACAGCGTCACGCGGAACAGCCTTCGCTCCAGCAGGTCCGGCACGCCGGCGAGGTCGGCGCGGGTGAGGTGCGCGCCCTCGGCGCGCTCCTTCAGCTCGAGGCACGCCTCGGTCACCAGGCGCACGAGCAGGTGGAGCGCCGCGTGCTCGGCGGGCGTCTGCAGGCGGTGCGCCTCGCGCGCGCGCCTCCGCTCGACCTCGTCGTACTCGCGCACGAGGTCGAGCCGCGCCAGCTCGAGCGCGAGCCGCAGCACGTCGTCGCGCGGCCGCTCCGCCGCGCCGTGCCCCCAGCGCGCGCGCTCCGCCTCGCTCTCCCACGGGATCTCGGGCGGCGGCCACGCCTCCAGCTCGCGCGCCAGCTCCTCGGCGAACCGCTCGAGGAGGTACGCCTTCACCGGCTGCCTCTGCCGGTCGTACAGGAAGTCCCAGCGCCGATCGCGCACGGCGGCAGGATAGCCGGACCCGGCCGCCGCGGCGACCTCGACCTCCGCGCGGCGGCGGCGCGAGGCGCGTCAGGCGGCGTCGGTGCCGGCGGCGCCGCCGGGCCGGGCCCGCGCCGGCGCGTCCGCCTCGGCGGACCGCGAGGCGGGGCGCCCGCCCTCCATGGCGGTCAGCGGGCCACGCCGGGCCGGCACCGCCTCGATGGCGGCGAGGATCTCGTGCAGCAGGGCCTGGTAGACGCGCTGGCTGGTGAGGAACGCGGCGTGGTGCGCCTGCACCTCGACGTTCGCGAGGTGGGGCAGCCCGTGCGTCTCGATGACCGCCGACGGGTAGGGCGACGCGCCGTCGTCGCGCGACCAGATCGACACGAGCCGGACCTGGCCCGGCCACGGGCCGTCGTGGAGCCGGCGCAGGAAGGCGCTGCCGGGGAAGAGCTGCCAGAGCGAGCGCGCAAGGAAGCCGACGGGCAGCCCGAGCAGCGCGACGGGCGTGCCGTGGTGCGGGGTCCCGAGCGTCACCACCGCGCGCGTGCGCCGCCAGCCGCCCAGCTTCTTCACGTAGTAGGCGGCGATGAGGCCGCCCTTGGAGTGGCCGACGATGGTGAGCGGCCCGAGCCCGGGGTGGCGCGCGTAGAGCCGCTCGATCTTGGCGCGCACCAGGTCGGCGAGGTCGTCGATGCCGCGGGTGTTGAGCGTGCCGCCGAGGCCGCCGAGGTCGAGCGTGAACACGCCCATCCCGTCGCGGCGCAGCCGGCGCTCGAGCACGGCGCAGGTGCGCCGCGAGCTGAAGAACCCGTGCAGCAGCAGCACCGGGTGCTCGCAGCGGGAGAAGTCGGTCCGCCGCTCCACCGGGCGCCGGCGGACGCTCCCGTCGTACGCCGCCGCCAGCTCCTCCACCACCCGCGCCGCCTGCCGGACCCACCGCGCCACCCGCATGGTCGCGCCTCCGATCAGCAATCTAGCGAGCGTCCGGGCGCAGGGCAGCGCCCGTCGGCGGGCTTGACGTCCCGTGATCCAGGCATGCCCGGCCCGTCCGGCGGCGCCGGGGCGTACGAAGCGTGAAAAGGCGACCCTCGACCCGGGGACGCCGGGGCGGCCGGCGGGGCGATCGACCGCGTCCTTGTTCCCCCCGGCCCCGCGCAGTACAACCGGTCTCCCCGGAGGCGGACCCCATGCTCGTCGTCATGAAGCCCCACGCCGGCCAGCCGGAGATCGACGCGGTGATCGAGAAGATCCGCAGCCTCGGCCTCACCGCGCACCCGATCCCCGGTGCGCAGCGCGTGGCCATCGGCATCACGGGCAACAAGGGCGGCCTCGAGCCCGAGCTGTTCACCACGCTGCCGGGCGTGGCCGACGCGCTCCGGGTGTCCCAGCCGTTCAAGCTCGTGTCCCGCGAGGTGAAGGAGGAGGACACGGTCATCGACGTGGGCGGGGTGCCGCTCGGCGGCAGGGAGCTGGCGGTGATGGCCGGGCCGTGCTCGGTCGAGTCGCGCGGCCAGCTGCTCGAGGCGGCGCACGCGGTGAAGGCCGCCGGCGCCCGCTTCCTGCGCGGCGGCGCGTTCAAGCCGCGCACCAGCCCCTACGAGTTCCAGGGCCTCGGCGAGGAGGGCCTGAAGCTGCTCGCGGTCGCCCGCGAGGAGACCGGCCTCAAGGTCGTGACCGAGGTGATGGACGTCGAGCACCTCGCGATGGTGGCGGACTACGCCGACGTGCTGCAGATCGGCGCCCGCAACATGCAGAACTACTCGCTGCTCCGGCAGCTCGGGCGCGTGCGCCGGCCCATCCTGCTGAAGCGCGGCCCCTCCGCCACCATCAAGGAGTGGCTGATGGCGGCGGAGTACGTGGTCTCGGAGGGCAACTACCAGGTGGCGCTCTGCGAGCGCGGCATCCGCACCTTCGAGACCATGACCCGCAACACGCTCGACCTGAACGCGGTGCCCATCCTGAAGGCGCTCACGCACCTGCCGGTGATCGTGGACCCGTCGCACGGCATCGGCCTGCGCGCCCACGTCCCCGCCATGGCGCGCGCCGGCATCGCCGCCGGCGCGGACGGGATCATCGTCGAGGTCCACCCGCGGCCGGAGAAGGCGCTCTCCGACGGCCAGCAGTCGCTCACGCCGGCCGAGTTCGAGGAGCTCATGCGCCAGGTGCGGGTGATCGCCGGCGCCGTGGGCCGCGGGGTGTAGCCGGAGGCCGCGGAGGGGACGCCCGGCCGGCCCGCCGCCCTGGCCCCGCGGCGGGAGACGCACCCGAACCGAGCACGCTCCTGGCCGGTCGCGCGGGCCGTCCGGCGCTCGCCCGGGACGCGGCCGCTTGCCATGCGCGCGGGAAGCCTTACCTGATCCACATGAAGGCCGAGCGCGAGCCCATGGAAGCAGCCGGCGCCGGGGAGCGCCGCGACATCGTCCTGCCGGGCGGCTGCCTGCTGTGCGACGGCGACCTGGAGGTGCGCCTGGGCGAGCGGGGCCACGCCGCGAGCTTCTGCCCGCGGTGCCACTGGATCTCCCACCCGCACATGCGCCGGGCGGACGGCGCGGTGCACGTCATCCACCCGGCCGGCGGGATCGCCTAGCGCCCCAGCGCGCGTCCGAGCGATCGCACGAAGCGCTTCACCCGCTCGGCGCGGGCGCGCCGCGAGCCGCCCTCGGCGATGCGCTTCACGATCGCGCTCCCGACCACCACGCCGTCCGCGAGCGGGCCCAGCGCACGGGCCTGCTCGGGCGTCGCCACGCCGAAGCCGATCACGACCGGCAGCTCGGTCCGGGACCGCACCGCCGACACGAGCGGCGCGATCTCGTCGGCCACGGCGTGGCGCGCCCCGGTCACGCCGGTCACCGACACGAAGTAGAGGAAGCCGGTGGCGGCGCGGACGGCGGCCTCGACCCGCGCCGGGTTGGAGGTGGGCGCGAGCAGGTAGACGAGCTTCACGCCGGCCTCCGCCGCCGCCGGGGCGAGCACCTCCGCCTCCTCGGGCAGCAGGTCCGGGATGATGAGCGCGTCCACGCCGGCGTCGGCGCAGCCGCGCACGAGCCGCTCGACCCCGCCCGCCAGCATGGGGTTCAAGTAGCCCATGAGCGCGATGGGGACCTGCGAGCGCGCGCGGACCGCGGCGGCGATCCCGAGCACGTCCTCGAGCGTGGTGCCGGCGCCGAGCGCGCGCTGGGCGGCGGCCTGGATGGTGGGGCCGTCGGCGATGGGGTCGGAGAACGGGACGCCCAGCTCGACGAGGTCGGCGCCGCCCTCCACGCAGGCGAGCGCCATGTCCCGCGCGGTGGCGAGGTCGGGGTCGCCCCCCATCACGTAGGTGACGAGCGCGGCCCGGCGCTCGGCGCGGCAGCGCTCGAACGCGGCCGTGATGCGGTCGGGGCGCTCGGCCGCGGCGGGCGCGGCGGCGGCGCGGGGCTTGCGGGCGGTGCGCGGGCTCACCGGCGGCCTCCCTTCCGGGCGGCGGCGCGCGGGCGCGCGTTCGCCTTCGCCTTCTTCGCAGGCCGGGCCGGGCGGGCCCGGGTGCGCCGCGGCGGCGGCGCCGCCTCGAGCATCTTCCGCACCTGCTCCACGTCCTTGTCGCCGCGCCCGGAGACGTTCACGAGCACCAGCCCTCCCGGCCCGGCGTCGCGGGCCACCTTGCGCGCGGCCGAGACCGCGTGCGCGCTCTCCAGCGCGGGGATGATCCCCTCCATGCGCGCGAGGTACTGGAACGCGTCCAGCGCCTCGGCGTCGGTCTGCGGCAGCAGCGTGAGCCGGCCCTGGTCCTTCAGGTAGGAGAGCTCCGGCCCGACGCCCGGGTAGTCGAGGCCGGCGCTGATCGAGTGCGCCTCCTGGATCTGCCCGTGCCCGTCCTGGAGCACGTAGCTCCGCGAGCCGTGCAGCACGCCCGGGGTCCCCTTCGCGAGCGACGCGCCGTGCTTCGCGGTCGAGAGCCCGAGGCCGGCGGCCTCCGCGGCGACCAGGTCCACGTGCGCGTCGTCCACGAACGCCGAGAAGATGCCCATGGCGTTGGAGCCGCCGCCCACGCAGGCGACCACCGCGTCGGGCAGCCGGCCGGCCAGCTCCAGCACCTGCCGGCGCGCCTCGCGCCCGATCACCGACTGGAACGTGCGGACCATGGCCGGGTAGGGGTGCGGGCCGGCCACCGAGCCGATGATGTAGTGCGTGTCGCGGACGTTGGTGACCCAGTCGCGCAGCGCCTCGTTCATCGCGTCCTTGAGCGTCGCCGAGCCGGACGTCACCGGGATGACGCGCGCGCTGAGCAGCTGCATCCTGAAGACGTTGAGCGCCTGCCGCTCCACGTCCACCGCGCCCTGGTAGACCTCGCAGGGCAGGCCGAACAGCGCCGCGGCGGTGGCGGTGGCGACGCCGTGCTGGCCGGCGCCGGTCTCGGCGATGATCCGCTTCTTGCCCATGCGGCGGGCGAGCAGGATCTGGCCGAGCGTGTTGTTGAGCTTGTGCGAGCCGGTGTGGCACAGGTCCTCGCGCTTCAGCAGCACGCGGCAGCCGCCCACGTCGGCGCTCATGCGCGGCGCCTCGGACACCGGGGTCTCGCGCCCGGCGTAGCGCCGGAGCAGCTCGTCCAGCTCCGCCTGGAACGCCGGGTCGGCCCGCGCCTCGCGCCAGGCTTGCTCGAGCTCGTCCAGCGCCGGCACCAGGGTCTCGGGCACGAAGCGCCCGCCGAAGGCGCCGAAGCGCCCCCGCTCGTCGGGGAGGGCTGCGGTCTTCACGTCGTCTCCTTCGCCGCGCGGACGAACCGCGCCATGAGCTGCCGATCCTTCACGCCGGGCGCCGCCTCGACGCCGCTCGCCACGTCCACCGCCCAGGGCCGCACCGCGCGGATCGCGTCCGCCACGTTGGCCGGGGTGAGCCCGCCCGCCAGCACGACCGCGGTCCGCTCCACGGCGCGCGCCGCGAGCGCCCAGTCGAACGCGACCCCGCTGCCGCCGTAGCCCGGCGAGGCGGAGTCGAGCAGGAAGCCGGCCGCGCCCGGGTAGCGCGCGAGCTGGTCGAGCGCCTCGGGCCCGCCCACGCGGATGGCCTTCACCACCGGGAACGGCAGCCCCTCGAGCAGCTCCGGCGGCTCGTCCCCGTGGAGCTGCGCGACCTGCGCGCCGGACGCGGCCATCGCCGCGAGCAGCTCCTCGCGCGTGGGATCCACGAACACGCCCACGGCCGTCACGAACGGCGGCAGCCGGGCCACCAGCGCGCGCGCCGCGGCGGGCGGCAGGTGGCGCTTCGAGCGCGGCCAGAAGTTGAAGCCGATCGCGTCCGCGCCCAGCCGGGCCGCCTCGAGCGCGTCCTCGAGCCGGGTCACGCCGCAGATCTTCACCCGGGGCGGGAGGGCCATCACGCCTCGCCCAGCGCGCGCAGCAGCGCGGCCGGGTCCTCGGCGCGCACCAGCGCCTCGCCCACCAGCAGGTTCGCGGCCCCGGCGCGGCGCAGCCGGGCCGCGTCCTCCGGGGTGCGCACGCCGCTCTCCGCCACGCCCTTCACCGCCGCCGGCAGGGACGGCAGGATGCGCTCGGAGACGGCCAGGTCCACGTGGAAGGTGTGCAGGTTGCGGTTGTTGACGCCCACGACGCGCGCCCCGGCCGCGAGCGCGCGCTCCGCCTCGGCGGCGTCGTGGACCTCGACCAGCGCCGCGAGCCCCAGCTCGCCGCAGGCGTCCAGCAGCCGCCGCAGGTCGTCCTGCGCGAGCCCGGCCACGATGAGCAGCGCCGCGTCCGCGCCGGCGGCGCGCGCCTCGAGGAGCTGGTAGCGGTCCACCACGAAGTCCTTGCGGAGCAGCGGCACGTCCACCGCGGCCCGCACCGTCACGAGATCCTCGAGCGAGCCGCCGAAGCCGGGGCCGTCGGTGAGCACCGAGATCGCCGCGGCGCCGGCGGCGGCGTAGCGGCGCGCCTGCGCGACGGCGTCGAGGCCGGCGCGGATGGGGCCGGCGGAGGGGCTGGCGCGCTTCACCTCGGCGATGACGCGCAGCGGGCCGCCGCGGGGCGAGAGCGCCGCCTCGAACCCGCGCGGCGGCGGGGCGGCGGCGGCGCGGGCGGCCAGCACCGCGTCGGGCAGGACCGCGCGGCGGGCGGCCACCTCGTCCACCTTGCGGGCCAGGATGCCGTCGAGGACGGTCACGCCGGCACCGTGGTGGCGGCCACCAGCTGCCGCAGCTTCTCGCGGGCGGCGCCCGAGTCGATGGACCGGGCGGCGCGCGCCACGCCGTCGCGCAGGTCGGTGGCGGCGCCGGCGCAGACCAGCGCGGCGGCGGCGTTCGCGAGCACCGCGTCGCGCGGCCCGCCCTGCTGCCCCTCCAGCACGTGGGTGACGATGCGGGCGTTCGCCGCCGCGTCGCCGCCGGCGAGCTCGGCGGCGTCGCGCCGCGGCAGCCCCAGGTCCTCGGGCCGGATGGTGTACCGCTCCACCGCGCCGTCCTTCACCTCGCAGACGTGCGTCATGCCGGTCACGGCGATCTCGTCCAGCCCCTCGCCGTGCACCACGAACGCGTGCGCGGCGCCCAGCGCCGCCAGCACGCCGCCCAGCACCGGCACCCAGCGCGCCTCGTACACGCCCAGCACCTGGTGGCGCGCGCCGGCCGGGTTCGCGAGCGGGCCGAGCAGGTTGAAGATGGTGCGCACGCCCAGCTCGCGCCGGACGCCGGCGATGGCCTTGAACGCGGGGTGGAGCCGCACCGCGAACAGGAAGCCGATGCCGACCTCCTCGATGCAGCGCTCCACCGTCTCCTTGTCCGCGTCCACGTTCACGCCGAGCGCGGCGAGCACGTCGGCGGAGCCGGAGCGCGACGACACGGCGCGGTTGCCGTGCTTCGCCACGCACACCCCGGCGCCGGCCGCCACGAACGCGGCGGTGGTGGAGATGTTGAAGGTGTGGCGCCCGTCGCCGCCGGTGCCGCAGGTGTCGATGAACACGTCGCGGCTGACCCGCACCCGGTCGGCGCGCTGGCGCATCACGTCGGCGGCGCCGGCGATCTCCTCCACCGTCTCGCCCTTCATGCGCAGCGCGGCCAGGAACGCGCCCGACTGGGCCGGGGTGGCGCCGCCGTCGGCGATCTCGGTCATCACCTGGGCCGCCTCGGCGCGGCTGAGGTCCTCGCCCTCCAGGAGCTTCGCGATGGCGTGCTGGATCACGGCCGGGCCTCCTCGCCGCGCGGCGCGACGTGCGCGAGCCAGTTCCCGAGGAGGCGCTTGCCGTCCAGCGTCAGGATCGACTCCGGGTGGAACTGCACGCCCTCCACGTCCAGCGCCCGGTGGCGCAGGCCCATGATCTCTCCCTCCTCGGTCCACGAGGTGATCTCGAGCGCCTCGGGGAGGCTCTCGCGCTCGACCACGAGCGAGTGGTAGCGCCCGGCCTGGAACGGCGCGGGCAGCCCGGCGTAGATGCCCTGGTTGCGGTGGTGCACCGGGCTCGCCTTGCCGTGCACGATGCGGACGTTCCGCACCACCTTGCCCCCGAACGCCTGGCCGATGGCCTGGTGGCCGAGGCACACGCCGAGGATGGGCAGCGCGCCCGCGAGCGCCCGGAGCACCTCCAGCGTCACCCCGGCCTGGTCCGGCGTGCACGGGCCCGGCGAGAGCACCAGCGCGTCGGGGCGGCGCGCCCGGATGCCGGGCACGTCGATCTCGTCGTTGCGGAACACCTCGACCTCGGCGCCCAGCTCGCCGAGGTACTGCACCAGGTTGAAGGTGAAGCTGTCGTAGTTGTCCACCAGCAGCAGCCGGACCGGGCGCGCGCCGCTCATCGCCTCGCCCCCTTCCCGCGCGGCGCCGCGCGGCGGCCGCGCGACCCCGCCGCACGCCGCGGCCGTGCCTCCGCCGCGGGGGCCGCCTGCGCCTTCCGCGCGCCGGCGCGCCGGCGCGGGGCGGCCGCGGGCGGCGCGTCCAGCCCGCGCGCCTCGGCCTGCGCCACCGCGGTGAACACCGCGCGCGCCTTGTTGACCGTCTCCTGGTACTCGGCGGCCGGGTCGGAGTCGTAGACGATGCCGGCGCCGGACTGCACCGAGACCCGGCGGCCGTTCGCGAGCAGGGTGCGGATGGCGATGCACATCTCCATGTCGCCGCCGCGGTCGAAGTAGCCCACCGCGCCGCCGTACGGGCCGCGGCGGGCCGGCTCGAGCGCGTCGATGATCTCCATGGCCCGCACCTTGGGCGAGCCGGAGAGCGTGCCGGCGGGGAAGCCGGCGCGGAGCACGTCCACCGCGGTGCGGCCCGGGGCGAGCCGCCCGCGGACCTCCGAGACGAGGTGCATCACGTGCGAGTAGCGCTCCACCGTCTTCAGCGCGGCCACCTTCACCGTGCCGGTGGCGGACACCCGGCCCACGTCGTTGCGCCCGAGGTCCACCAGCATGACGTGCTCGGCGTTCTCCTTCGGGTCGGCGCGCAGCTCGGCCTCGAGCGCCTGGTCCTCGGCCGCGTCCACGCCGCGCCGGCGGGTGCCGGCGATGGGCCGCAGCGTGACCTCGCCGTCCTCGAGCTTCACCAGCGTCTCCGGCGACGAGCCCACCAGCGCGCGCGGCCCGTCCTTCACGAAGAACAGGTACGGCGAGGGGTTCACGCGGCGGAGCGCCCGGTAGATCTCGAACGGCGGGAGGGAGGTCTCGGCGTCGAAGCGCTGGGAGAGGACGATCTGCTGGCAGTCGCCGGCGGTGACGTACTCCTTGGCGCGCCGCACCGCCGCCTCGAACGCCTCGCGGCGGACCCGCGGCGCGAGCACCGCCGGCGGCCCGGCCCGGCGCGGGCGGCGGTCGGAGAGCGGCCGCGCCAGCACCGCCAGCCGGCGGCGGATGCGGCGGACCGCGTCGGCGTACAGCGCGCGCGGGTCGTCGCCCTCGTCGCAGCGCACCTCGCAGATGACGTGGAGCGAGTGGCGGCGGTTGTCGAACGCCACCAGCTCGTCGAAGTCCATGAGCAGGACGTCGGGGAAGCCCAGCTCGTCGGCCTTCGCGATGGGGACGCGCGGCTCGAACAGGCGGACCGCGTCGTAGGAGACGTGGCCCATGAAGCCGCCGGAGAAGCGCGGCACGCCCGGCACCCGCACCGCCCGGTGCGTGGCGAGCGCGGCGCGCAGCGCGGCGATGGGATCGCCCGGGTCGCCGAGCTTCCAGCGGAGCAGCGCCCGAGGCGCCGCGCCCAGGAACGTGAAGCGCGCGCTCCGCTCCCCGCCCTCGACCGACTCGAGCAGGAACGCGTGCCGCTCGCCGCGGGAGAGCTTCAGGAAGGCCGAGACCGGCGTCTCGGTGTCGGCGTCGATCTCGACGCGGACCGGGACCGCGCGGCCGGGGCTGCAGAGCGAGAGGAAGGTCTGGAGATCGGGGGTGGTCCGCAGCTCAGCGGACTTGCCAAAGACGCACCGTCATGCCGTCACCCTGCGTGCCGGGCCGGGCACCTCGACGGCGTCCTTGGCCACGATCTTGTTCTGGCGGTCTACGAGGACCACGGTGGGCTTGAAGTCGCGGGCCTCGGCCTCTTCCAGCTCGGCGAACGTGGCGAGGATCACCATGTCGCCGGGGCGGTTGAGGTGCGCGGCCGCGCCGTTGATGCAGATGATGCCGGAGCCGCGCTCACCCTTGATCGCGTACGTCTGCAACCGGGTGCCGCGGGTGATGTTCCACACGTGAACGGCCTCGTACTCCCAGATGCCCGCGGCCTCGAGCAGGTCCTCGTCGATGGAGACCGAGCCCTCGTACTCGAGATCCGCGTGCGTCACGGTCGCACGGTGGATCTTCGCCTTGAAGAAGGTCCGACGCATGGCAGGACTCGTTTTCTTACATGGTCGGGTCGGTTCGCGCAACACCCGCCGCCCGCCGTCCGGTCCCCCGCACGGCGGAGCGGGACCCGGTTCAGTCGTGGAACACGAAGGAGTAGGCCGCGTCCGCCCCGGTGCCGTCCTCCTGGTCGAAGAACTTGGGAACCGTGACGAAGGCGCGGAGCTTCCCGGAGAGCACCATGTGGATGAGCAGCTGGTCGGCGTTGCGCGCCAGCGGGCGCTGCGCCTCGACCAGCTTGCGCGCGGCACCGAGCGTGAACGCGTAGGCGTGGGTGCAGTGGTGCAGCCCCGCCGCCCGGAGGTGCTCGCTGAACGGGCGCGGGTGGAACCGGAGGATCTGCGCGGGGGTCCACTTCATGAGGCGCAGCGACGCGCCCACCAGGTAGGCGGCCTGCTTGGCGCGGTGGCGGAGCGTCACCCGCTCGAAGTTGGACCAGCCCAGGTACGCGAGCTCCCAGTCCTCGGGGAGCTGCCGGAGCGCCTCGGGCAGGAGCGCCAGATCGGGGCCGCGCGGCACGACGTCGTCCTCGAACACGAGCACCCGCTGCCAGCCGTTCTCGACGGCGGCCCGGTAGACCTGCAGGTGGGAGACGGCGCAGGCGATCTGCCCCTGCGACATGGGCTTCGAGTGGCGCGCCGCGCGCCGGTCGGCGGCCGCGTCGTAGCCCTCGGCGGCGAGGCGCGCGGGGTCGAGCAGCCGCTTGTCCATCCCCTGGTGGAAGCGGTAGTCGAGCCCGGCGAGCCGCGCGCGCACGCGCTCCTGCCGCTCGACCGCGCGCTCGACCGTGACCACGAAGATCCGGTCGAACGTGCGGTGGAGCGCGTCCCAGGCGGCCGCGACGTCCGGCGCCAGGGCGGGGGCCGGCGCGCCCGCGGCGGGCGTCGCCGGCCCGGCGGCTCCGCTAGCGGCGGGCGAGCTCGGCATCGACGACCGCGCGGATCTGCTCGAACGGCACCGCGCCTTCGACCTTCACGCCGTTCACGAACATGGTCGGCGTGGCCTGCGCGCCGATGCGGGCGGCCAGCGCCTGGTCCTCCGCGATGCGGGCGCGGCCCCGGCCCGAGCGGCGGGCCGCGTCGAACCGCGCCACGTCGAGGCCGATCTCGCGCGCGGCGCGCTCGTAGAGCGCGTCGGACAGCTCGCGCTGGCTCGCGAACAGCTTCTCGTGCATCTGCCAGAACTTGCCCTGCTCGCGGGCCGCCTCGGCCGCCTCGGCCGCGGGCATGGCGTTCGGGTGCATGCCGAGCGGCTGGTGCTTCCAGACCACCCGGACCTTGTCGCCGTAGGTCTTCTGCACCTGCGCGAGCGTCGGCTCGACGCGCGCGCAGAACGGGCACTGGAAGTCGGAGAACAGCACGATCGTGACCGGCGCCTTCGGGTTGCCGCGGGTCGGGTCGTCGGCGCGGACGGCGAGGCCCTGCACCGGCTGGCCGGCGGGCAGCGCCGCCGGGATCACCGCGCCCTGCTGCGGCGCGGCCGGCTTCAGCGCCAGGTTGGCCTGGCAGGCCTGCTCGTAGAAGCCCGGGCCCGCCTTGCCGCCCTTGAGCAGCGCGTCGGCCTTCTTCAGCTCCTCCTCGACGATGGGCCGCATGCGCTCGAGCGGGAGCGCGCCCACCACCTGGCGGCAGTTGAAGAACATGGTCGGCGTGCCGTTCGCGCCCACGCCGTTCGCGAGCTGCTGGTCGGCCGCGATCCGGTCGGCGCCCTTGCGCGCCGCCACCGCCGCCTGGAACTTGCGCAGGTCGAGCCCGAGCTCCTTCGCGTACTGCTCGTAGGTCGCCGGCGAGAGCGCCTGCTGGTTCGCGAACAGCTTCTCGTGCATCGGCCAGAACTTGCCCTGGTCGCGGGCCGCCTCGGCCGCGATGGCCGCCGGCAGCGCGTTCGGGTGGAAGGAGAGCGGCTGGTGCTTCCACACGATCCGCACCTGGCCCGGGTACGCCTCCTCGAGCTGCTTCAGGGTGGGCTCGACGCGGGAGCAGAACGGGCACTGGAAGTCGGAGAACAGCACCACCGTCAGCTTCGCGTCGGCCGGGCCGCGGGCCGGGTCGTCGGCGCGCAGCGGGACCTTCGCGTAGGTGGCGGGCGGCGGGGCCGCGGGGGCGGCCGGGGCCGGGGCGGCGGCCGACGGCGCGGCGGCGGCCGGGGGCGGCACGGTGCCGGGCAGGAACACCGGGGCGGTCGCGCCGCGCTCGATGGTCTTCGCGTACACCTGCGCGGCCGGCGTGCCGGACCGGACGAGCTGCTCGGCCTTGCGGAGCTCCTCGTCGATGACCGTGCGGAACGCCTCGATGGGCTGCGCGCCGGCGATCTTGCGGCCGTTCACGAAGAACGTCGGGGTGGCGGGGGCGCCCAGGCCGACCACCAGCTTCTGGTCGCGCTCGATGCGGGCGCGGTGCGTGCCGGACTGCATCGCCTCGCGGACCTTGGCGACGTCGAGGCCGAGCTCGCCGGCGGCCTTCTCGATGGCGGCCTGGTCGAGCGCGGGGGCCGAGTCGAACAGCTTGTCGTGCAGCGCCCAGAACTTCTCGTCGCCGCCCTGCGCCCGCGCCTCCTCGGCGGCGAGCGCGGCCGGCATCGCCTGCGGGTGGAACGAGAGCGGGTTGTGCTTGAAGACGAAGCGCACCTTGCCGCGGTACGCGTCCTCGACCTGCTTCATGGTCGCCGCGCCGCGCTTGCAGTACGGGCACTGGAAGTCGGACGACTCGACGATCGTGACGAGCGCGTCGGCCGGGCCGCGCACCGGCGAGTCGTCGGCGGGCACCCGGTAGACGGCCTTCGGGTCCTCGACCGGACGCGCGCGCGTCGGCGCGCCCGCGGGCGCCCGGGAGGGCCTGCCGCCCATGTCCCACGAGCCGCGCCCGACGAACCCGATCGCGAACCCGATGACGAGCGCGACCACCCAGCTCACGTGCTTCATGTGTCCCGTCTCCCTTCCAGCCAAAGTCAGAGCCACCGCAGATATCAGGATCGCCCCAGGTGGACAACGCGCCGGCTCCTCGCCGCGACGCCAGGCCGAACACCGGACCTTCCCGCGAATTCCCCGCCCCGGGTGTGGGGCCCCCTAGAGGCCGATCCGCGCCACCGCCAGCAGCTGCACCTCACCGTCGGTCCGCCGATCCTCCGGCGCCGGCGCGCGCCGCGTGAACCCCTGCCAGCGCGCCACCGCCTCGAACACGACCGCCCGCCCGAACGCCGCCCAGCCGGCCGAACCCTCGGCGGCGGCGTACAGATCCGCCTTCTCCCACAGCTTCACCAGCTCGGCCTGCGCCGAGAGGATCGGGCCGGCCGGGTACTCCACCGTGTAGCGGAGCCGGGCGGCGCTCGCCGCGTGCACCTGCTCCGACTCGGTGGTCCCGCCGGCGCCGGGCAGGTGCGCGCGCCCGAGATAGCGCACATGCACCATCTCCACCGGTGCGGCCAGGTAATCGAGGCGCGCCTGGTAGCCCACCGTCACGTTCCCTTCCACCGACGGGAGCGTGCCGAGCTGGACGAGCGACTGGAGCGCGAGCCCCGGCGCGCGCGCGGCCTCGGCGCGGGCGAGCACGAAGCGGAACTCGGGGTAGCCGATCGCCCAGGCCGCCTCCAGCTCGCCGTCGGAGGGCACGAAGATGCGGTCCTCGCCGCCGGCGAGCACGCGCGCGCGCAGCCGCACCGCCTGCGAGAGCCGGCCCGGGAACCAGCCCTCGGCGCGGGCGCCGACCAGGATCAGGAACGGCGGGTTGTGCTCCCCGCGGTCGATCTCGAACCCGCCGAAGCGCCCGGCGACGCCGGTCGAGAGCCCGACGGCCCAGCCGTCCACGTCCCCGGGCGCGGGGAGCGGCTGGGCGGCGGCGGGCGCGGCGGCCAGGGCGGCAAGGACGAGCGCCGCGGAGGCGAGGGATCGCATCGGGCTAGAAGCGGAAGCTGGCGCCGCCGCGCACGAGCAGCGGCAGGCCGTAGCGGCCGGCGAGCGGCGCCCCGGTGTCGGCCTCGGCGAACAGCCCGAACGCGCCGGTGAGCCGGACCTCGGTGGAGAGGCCGACCAGCAGCCAGCGCCAGCGCATCCCGTCGCCGCGCGAGTTGGAGGCGTCGAAGGCGACGCGGACCTGGAACGGGAGGCGCGGGAGCTGGTAGCGCGCGCCGGGCCGGAAGCCGAAGTGGGTGTCGGGCTCGAGGCCGAGGGTCACGCCCGCCTCGAGGCGCAGGCCGGTCCCGGCCAGCTCCACGCCCGGCACCGCCTCGATCTCCATGACGCCGGCCTGGCCGTGGTCGAGGCCGAGCTCGCCGCCGCCGCCCAGCGAGGCGAGGACGGAGAAGCCGGACGGGCCCGGCCCGGGCTCCGCGGCGGCGGCCGCGGCGGGGAGGGCGCACGCGAGCGCGAGCGCGATCGCGAACGGCGCGCGCGCGGCGGCGGCGCGCGGGCTGCGGACGGTGGATGTGCGCATGGCGGACAAGCTACCCCCCGATCGCGCCGGGCTCAAGGAAGCGCCCGGCCGGACCGCCCGTTGCCGCGGCCGGCGCGAGCGGCTAAAGGGAGACGCGCATGGCGCTCACCGCACAGATGCCCGCGCCCGCGCGCACCCTCGACACCTCGGGGCGCCTGTGCCCGTTCCCGATCGTCGAGACCGCGAAGGCGGTGAAGGCGATGGACGCGGGGGCGGTGCTGCTCGTCATCGCCACCGACCCCGGCATCGCGCTCGACATGCCGATGTGGTGCAAGGCGACGCGGAACGAGCACCTCGGGACGTTCCAGGACGGCGGGGCCTGGAAGAGCTTCGTGCGAAAGCGCGCCCGCTGAACGGCGGCCCGGCCGGGCCTGGAAGGCGACATGAAGAAGCAGGGCAAGGCGATCGCACTGATCTCCGGCGGGCTCGACTCGACGCTGGCGCTGGCGCTCGTGCGCGGGCAGGGCATCGAGGTGAAGGCGGTGAACTTCTACACCGGCTTCTGCATCACCGAGACGCAGCGCCGGAAGGGCGGGCGCCCCGACGGCACCGTCCCGCAGAACGAGGCGCTCCGCGCCGCCGCCGACCTCGAGGTGGACATCGAGTACGTGGACATCTCCGGCCCGGGCTACTTCGACATGCTCGTGAACCCGCGCTGGGGCTACGGCGCGAACGCCAACCCGTGCGTGGACTGCCGCGTGTTCATGATGCGCAAGGCGAAGGAGATCATGGAGGCGGAGGGCGCCGACTTCATCTTCACCGGCGAGGTGCTCGGCCAGCGCCCCAAGAGCCAGCGCCGCGACACGCTCCGCATCATCGAGCGCGAGAGCGGGCTCGACGGCCGCCTGCTCCGCCCGCTCTCGGCGAAGCTCCTGCCCCCGACCATCCCGGAGAAGGAGGGGATCGTCGATCGCGAGCGCCTGCTCGACATCAGCGGCCGCGGCCGCACCCGGCAGATGGCGCTCGCCGAGGAGCTGGGGATCTCGGAGTGGCCGCAGCCGGCGGGCGGGTGCTGCTACCTGACCGACGAGGCGTTCTCGCGGAAGTTCTTCGACGTGCTCGACGCGCGCGAGGCGCGGGGCGAGGCGCGCAAGCTGGAGCGCGAGGACGTGGTGCTGCTCTCCACCGGCCGCCACTTCCGGCTCTCCCCGCGCGCGAAGCTCATCGTCGGGCGCACCGAGGTGGAGAACGCGCTGCTCGAGCACCACGTGGACGGGCGCGCCCGGGTGGAGGCGCGGGACGTGCTCGGGCCGGTGGCCCTGGTCGAGGGCGTGCCGACCTGGGAGGAGCGCCAGCTCGCCGCGCGCATCGTGGCGCGCTACGGGAAGGGCAAGGACGCGGGGCGCGTGGTGGTGGAGTGGCGCGAGGGCAACCTGGTCGAGACCTACGAGGTCGAGCCCGAGCACGACGAGGCGCGCGTCGAGGCGATGCGGATATAGGGTCGCGCGCGCGACCGCACGCCCGCACCGGGCGTTGACCCCGGTCAACGCCCCACCGCCGCGTCGGGGCGTCCCGCGAAGCACCGGGTTGTCCCGCGCGCCGTTCCGATCGAGCATGGTGGCTCCGCGGCTGCGTTTTCCGGGCGCAGTCGAGATTCTCCCATCTCGAGGTGACGCATGGCGGCGAAGCGCATCTACGCCTTCGGCGGCGGCAAGGCCGAGGGGAACAAGGACATGAAGGACCTGCTCGGCGGCAAGGGCGCCGGGCTGGCGGAGATGTCGAACATCGGCATCCCGGTGCCGCCCGGCTTCACCATCACCACCGACGTCTGCGCCGAGTACTACAAGGCCGGCCAGAAGCTGCCGAAGGCGCTCGAGCCCGAGCTGAAGGCGGCCCTGCGCAAGGTGGAGGCGCTCACCGGCAAGGGCTTCGGCGACCCGTCCGACCCGCTGCTCGTCTCGGTCCGCTCCGGCGCCCGCGCCTCCATGCCCGGGATGATGGACACGGTGCTCAACCTCGGGCTGAACGACGCCACCGTGGAGGGGCTGGCGGCGCGCGCCTCGAACCCGCGCTTCGCGTGGGACAGCTACCGCCGCTTCGTGGCGATGTTCGGGGACGTGGTGCTGGGCCTCAAGCCCGAGCGCAAGGAGGACCGCGATCCGTTCGAGGTGATCCTCGACGCGAAGAAGCACGCGCACGGCGTGAAGCATGACAAGGACCTGCCGGTCGAGGCGCTGCGCGAGCTGGTGGCCGAGTTCAAGGCGGAGATCCGGCGGCGCAAGGGCGTCGAGTTCCCGGAGGCGCCCCACGAGCAGCTCCTCGCCGCCATCGGCGCGGTCTTCCGCTCCTGGAACAACGACCGGGCCATCGCGTACCGGCAGCTGAACGGCATCCCGGCCGAGTGGGGCACCGCGGTCTCGGTCCAGTCGATGGTGTTCGGGAACATGGGCGACGACTCCGGCACCGGCGTCGCGTTCACCCGCAACCCCGCCACCGGCGAGGACGAGTTCTACGGCGAGTTCCTGGTGAACGCGCAGGGCGAGGACGTGGTCGCGGGCACCCGGACGCCGCAGAAGATCTCCGAGCTGAAGGAGCGCTGGCCGGAGGTGGCGCAGCAGCTGGAGGCCGCGCGCGAGACGCTCGAGCGCCACTACCGCGACATGCAGGACATCGAGTTCACCATCGAGCGCGGGCGGCTCTACCTCCTGCAGACGCGCAACGGGAAGCGCACCGGCCTCGCGGCGGTGCGGATCGCGGTGGAGATGGCCGAGGAGCGGCTCATCGGGCGCGACGAGGCGGTGCTGCGGGTCGAGCCGGAGGCGCTCAACCAGCTGCTCCGCCCGGTGTTCGACGCCGAGGCGAAGGCGGCGGCGGCGAAGGGCGGGCGGGGGCTGGCGAAGGGGCTCCCGGCCGGCCCGGGCGCCGCCAGCGGCAAGCTGGTGTTCTTCGCGCAGGACGCGGCGGCGTGGCACGCGCGCGGCGAGCCGGTGATCCTGGCCCGCCACGAGACCAGCCCGGAGGACATCCGCGGCATGGCCGCCGCCGAGGGCTTCCTCACCGCGTTCGGCGGCATGACCTCGCACGCGGCGCTGGTGGCGCGGCAGATGGGCAAGGTCGCGATCGTGGGCTGCGGCGCGCTCGAGTTCGACTACCACGCGCGCACCATGACGGTGGAGACCGCCGGCGGCCCGAAGGTGCTGAAGGAGGGCGACTGGCTCTCCATCGACGGCACCGCCGGCGAGGTGATCGAGGGCCGCCTCGACACGCGCCCGTCGGAGGTGATGGCGGTGCTGGTGGAGCGCAGCGTCGAGCCGAAGGACGCGCCGACGTACCAGCGCTTCGCGAAGCTGCTCTCCTGGGCCGACGCCGCCCGGCGCCTGAAGGTGCGGACGAACGCCGACCAGCCGGACCAGGCGCGCGTGGCGGTCGCGTTCGGCGCGCAGGGCATCGGCCTGTGCCGCACCGAGCACATGTTCTTCGGCGAGGGGAAGATCGGCCCGATGCGCGAGATGATCGTGGCCGAGACGCACGAGGACCGACGCAAGGCGCTCGCGAAGCTGCTGCCGGTGCAGCGCGAGGACTTCCGCGGGCTGTTCCTGGAGATGGCGGGGCGGCCCGTCACCATCCGGACGCTGGATCCGCCGCTGCACGAGTTCCTCCCGCACGAGGAGCAGGGCGTCGCGCAGCTGGCGCGCGACACCGGGCGCACCGTCGAGGAGATCCGGGCGCAGATCGCGGACCTGGTCGAGTCGAACCCCATGCTCGGCCACCGCGGCTGCCGGCTCGGCATCAGCCACCCCGAGATCACCGAGATGCAGGTGCGCGCCATCTTCGAGGCGGCCTGCGACGCCGCCGAGCAGGGCGTGAAGGTCGAGCCCGAGGTGATGATCCCGCTCGTCGCCTCGGTGAAGGAGCTGGACGACCAGGCCGGCGTGGTGCGGCGGGTGGCCGACGACGTGTTCGCGCGGCGCGGCCGCAAGGTGCGCTACCTCGTGGGGACGATGATCGAGGTGCCGCGCGGCGCGCTCACCGCCGCCGAGATCGCGCGCACCGCCGAGTTCTTCTCCTTCGGCACGAACGACCTCACGCAGACCACGTTCGGCCTGTCGCGCGACGACACCGGCCCGGTGCTGCAGACGTACCTCGCGAAGGAGATCCTGCCCGTCGATCCGTTCGTCTCGGTGGACCAGGACGGCGTGGGCGCGCTCATGAAGATCGCGGTCGCCGGCGGGCGGGCCACCCGGCCCGGCCTGAAGCTCGGCATCTGCGGCGAGCACGGCGGCGATCCCGCCTCGGTGGAGTTCTGCCACCGCATCGGGCTCGACTACGTCTCCTGCTCGCCCTACCGGCTCCCCATCGCGCGGCTCGCCGCGGCGCAGGCGGCGCTCCGCGAGCGCGCGCAGGAGAAGAAGGTGGCGCCCGCCGGGAGCGCGAAGCGGGTGCGGAACGGGAAGGCGAAGCCCGCGCGCGCCGCGAAGGCGCCGGCGCGGCGCGCGCGGAACGCCGCGATCGCCGTCCCGCGTGCGCGCAAGGGCGCCGGGCGGCGCCCGCGGGCGCGCGCGTAGCGGAGGACATCGGATCGGGGAGCGTGCCCGGGCGAGGCGGTGGATGCCGGACGCACGCTCCGTATTTTGACGCGGGCGGCCGCGTGGGGCACACTGCGCACGACTCCCGCCTCCGGTCCGATGAAGCACTCCAAGCTCTCCGTCTGGCTCCTCCCCGCGAGCGCGCTCGTGCTCGCGGGACTGGCCGCCCCGCGCCCCGAGCCCGCCCACGCGGCGGCCCCGGCGGCGAGCGCCGCGGCCGGGACTCCTACGTCCACCCCGGCCCCCGCCGAGCGCCCACCGCCGCTCGGGGAGCCCCGCTACGACGCCGCGCTGGGCCGATGGGTCGCGCCGCTCGGGCAGGGGCGGGCGGTGCTGACGATCGAGCCGCGGCTGCAGGCGCGCCTCGAGCGCACGCTCGCGTCGAACGCCGTGCCCTGGGGGGTGACCGTCCTCATCGAGCCCGCCACCGGCCGCGTGCTCGCGATGGCCGAGCACTCCGAGGCCGAGCCGGCGCGCAAGGGGCTCGCGCGCACCGCCATGGCGCCCGCCGCCAGCATCTTCAAGATCGTGACCGCCGCCGCGCTGCTCGAGCGCGGCGTCCGCCCCGACGACGAGGTCTGCTACCACGGCGGCAAGCGCCGCCTGCAGCCGAAGCTCCTCGCCGACGACCCGCGCCGCGACAGCCGCTGCATGAGCCTCACCTCCGCGCTCGGCCACAGCGCCAACGTGGTGTTCGCGAAGCTCGCCGGCCGCGACCTCGGGGCCGCCGAGCTGCGCACCGCCGCCGGCCGGTTCCTGTTCGGCGAGCCCATCCCCTTCGCGCTGCCCGTGGACGTCTCGCCCGCGCCCATCCCCGACGATCCCTTCCAGCTCGCCAACACCGCCGCCGGCTTCGGCCCCGTTCGGCTGTCGCCGCTGCACGCCGCGCTCCTCGCCGCCACCGTCGCGAACGGCGGCGTCTTCGTCCCGCCGTCGCTGGTGGAGGAGGCCGACGGCGCCACGCCGCCCGTGCCCCCCGCCCCGTGGCGCGTGATCGACGAGCAGGTCGCCGGCGCGCTCGCCGACGCGATGCGCAGCACCGTGACCGAGGGGACCGCCCGGAAGGTGTTCCGCCGCGGCGGCCCCGGCTCGCTCCGCGGGGTGGAGGTCGCCGGCAAGACCGGGTCGCTGACCGACCCCTCGCCGTACCGCGACTACTCCTGGTTCGTCGGCTACGCGCCCATGGACCGCCCCGAGGTCGCCGTCGCGACGCTGGTGGTGAACGGCCAGAAGTGGCGCACCCGCGCGACCGCCGTCGCCCGCGAGGCGCTCGAGGCGTACTTCTCGAACCGCGTCGCCAGCGCCGACGCCCCCGGCCTGCGGACCGCGAAGGCCCCCGCGCCCTGAGTCACCCGGGCCGGCGCCAGCCGCCCGCGTAGGCGTCCACCACCGCGTCGCCGAGGGCCCGCCGGGCTTCCTCTAGGTTGTGGCCGCGACAGCGGATGCGAAGGTTGTCGGCGGTCGAGGCCCCGCCGCGCGCGAGCGGGACGACGTGATCGAGCTCGAGCCGGTGCGTGGACCCGCAGCGCTCCCCCGACGCGAGGACGAAGGTGCACCGCCCGCCGTCGCGGGCCCAGACCTCGCGGCGAACGCGGGCAGGGATGTGGTTCGGCTTGGAAGGCCGAACCTTCATCTGCGGCCGAGCCGTGAGCCCCTTGCGCCGCGCACGGTCGTCGAGGAGCAGGTCGAGCGCCGCCTCGAGGACGTCCTCGCGGGAGGCGTCGGGCATGGAATGTGAGAGCGCATTCCGGGCCGCGTCGAGCTTTTTCAGGAACGCCTTGGAGACGGTGAGGTGCATTCGGGCCTGGTCGCCGTCGAGCCAGTCCACGGAGCTGGGCCTGGCGGCAGGCGAACCCGCTCGCAGTTCGACAGGCTCACTGCGAGCGAGTTCTTCAGGAGCCGCGACCTCGACTCGGCCGGGTACATTCAGTTCGGGCGCCCGAAATAGAATCGGCTCCGCAGCAGGCGCCGTCACCGCCGACGGCACAGAGGCCGCCCGCACCGGCACGACGACCTCGCGCCGTGGCGGGTTCTCCACCGGCCGGATCGAGGCAGCCACCTCCGCCGCATCCCGGCTCGACAGGCCGTAGAACCGCGGCAGGATCTCCGCGCAGTTCTCGGTGGTCACCACCTTCGCCAGCTCGCAGACCGAGGACAGGCACAGCTTGCCGTCCCGGAGCGCGCCCTCCACCGCCGGGTAGCGCTGGACCAGCTCCGCCGCCGTCTTCCGGTACTGCGCCGCGCCGGCCGAGAGCCCCAGCTCGCGCCGCAGGAACGAAAAGAGCGACGTGTGCCCCCGCTCCCGCCACAGCCCGCGCTTGTCGAACTCCGCCAGCGCGACCAGGAACTCCGCCATGGCATGCCGCTCGGATCGGAGCAGCTCCACGAGACGCTTCGTGAACTCGGTTGCGATGTCCATGCACGAAGCATCGCACGCGGATTTCGCCCTTCGTAAAACGCACGAGACTCGCCCCGGACGCGCGAACGCACCCAGGGTCCCGCGCCCCCTCGCGTCGTCCTTCAGCGCCTCAGCCGCGCCCTGCGAGCGCACCAGGGCCCTGCGTCCCAGCGATTCCGCTCGCGAGCGCCACCCCGCCCGCAACCCCCGTCAAGCCCGCAACACGTTCCCGTTGGGCCGCAAGCATTTAGTCACTCACCGTGACAACCCCCGCGCGCCCCCCGCGCCCCGCGCCCCACCCGCGGGCGTCTCGCAAGCCGATCCCGGCGGCCCCGGCTCCGGCCATCCAACCCCGCCCCCGACCGCCCCGCACCCTCAAAGCCCAGCCTCCCGCCCGTGGTTCGACGAGCTCACCACGAGCGGGCATCGGAAAGCCCTCCCGCCCGCGGTTCGACGGGCTCACCGCGAGCGGGCATCACCTCACCACGAGCGGCATCCGCCCGCCTTCACAGCACCACCAACCCCGAATCCGCGAACCTGCGCAGCGCCTTCAGCACGTCCAGCTCCCGCATCGGCGCCGCGCGCACCAGCTCGGCCACGCTGCGCTTCCCGTCGCACCGCGACAGCAGGTACCGATCCGCCGCCGGCAGCCGCATGCGCGCGAGGTCCGGCGCCGACACCTGCGCCGCCGGCCGGAGCGTCGCCCCGAGCAGCTCCGCCTGCAGCCGCTCCCCGAGCGCCGCCTCCGCCTCGGCCCGCGCCGCGCGCGCCGGCGCCCACCCCGGCGCCAGCTCCGCCGCCCGCGCGGCCGCGAGCTCCGCCTCGTCCGCGTGCCCGTCGGCGAGCAGCCCGCGGGCGCGCTCCACCAGCTCCGCCGCCTCGCGCTCGGCGTCCGCGGCGCCGCGCTCGGGCGCGGGCGGCGGGGCCGCCCGGACCACGCCCTGGTTCGCGAGCGCGTAGAGCCGCTGGTGCAGGTGGAAGTCGGTGGCGTTGAGCGCCAGCCCCAGCTCGTCGATGGTCTTCCCCGCGCGCGCCAGCGCGAGCAGCCGCCCGTCCACGGTGCCGGGCGCGAGGCCCGGCGGCACGCGCGCCTCGTCCACCACCAGCGTGGCGGCGCCGCTCGGGAACTGCGCGCGGAACGCGCTCCACGCGGTGGCGCGGAACTCGGCCTCGCGCGCGATCTCGGCGAGCGGCACCTCCGGGTCGAGCTCGTCCACCGCGGCCGGCGGCGCGTCGTCGAACGTGAACACGCCCGAGTCCCACAGGAACACGTCGAGCAAGGTCTCGCGGATCTTGATGGCGAGCACCTCGCGCACCGTCTCCGGCGCCACCAGCCCCACCATCACGAGCACCCGGCCCAGCCGGACGCGGGTCTGCTCCTGCGTCTCGAACGCCTTCTGCAGCTGCGCCTCGGTGAGGTGGCCGTAGTTGACGAGGAGCTGGCCGAGGAACTCGCGCGGATCGTTGGACGCGGCCGCCACCGCCGCGCCGCCGCGGAGCTGCAGCGTCTTGCGCACCGAGCCGCGCTCGCAGGTGAGCGCGCCGGTCATGGCGCGCCGCGCGAGCAGCTCCACCAGCTCGCCGAGCGGGAGCACCGCGAAGCTGCCCATGAGGCCGCGCACGCGCGGAGTGTGTACCGGGCGGCGCGCTGGCGGCAAGGCGGCCCCTCGTGTAAGAACTTCCCGCCATGAGCACCCGGTCCGCCCGCCCGGCCGCCGCCCTCGCCGCGCTCGTCGCGCTGGTGGGGCTCGCCGCCTGCAAGGAGTCCCGCCCCGCCGTCTCCCAGGCCGAGCTCGATCGCTTCGGGATCGAGCGCGCCACGTCGGTGCCGGCCCCGCCCATCGAGCTCATCTCGCTCGACGGCACCCGCTTCTCGCTCGAGAGCGCGAAGGGGCAGGTGGTGTTCGTGAACTTCTGGGCCACCTGGTGCCCGCCCTGCCGCACCGAGATGCCGTCGATGCTGGCGCTCGGCCGCGAGCTGGAGGCGAAGTACCCGGGCAAGTTCCGGATGGTCGCGGTCTCGGTGGACGAGGCGTGGGACCCCGTGCGCGAGTTCATCTCCGCGCCTCCCTACATGGGGTCCACCGCCGGGGCCACGGTGGTGCTCGACGCCGACCAGTCGGTCACGATGCGCTACTACTGCGCCGCCCGGGGCGGCTGCCCGGACTCGTACAAGTTCCCGGAGTCGTACATCGTCGGGAAGGACGGGAAGCTCGTCTCGATGGTGATCGGGCCGCGCGAGTGGTCGGTCCCGGTGGCGCGCGCCTACCTCGAGCAGCTCATCGGCTCCTGAGCCGGCCCCGTCCTTTCCCAGCAAAGCCCGCAGCTTGACTCGGTGCGCCATGCACCCCGGGTGACTGCGCGCGCACATGCACCCCCGCGCGGCTCGGCGGGGCCCGCTCCCCGGATTTCTTGATAGGCCCCGATCACGTGCACTATAAATGCCCGTGAATCTTTGAAGATCCGGCGATCGAGGCCACGTCGCCCGGGTCCTCCGGAGGGGCGTTTGGACGCGCGCGGCATCCCGGTGGTGGTGATGGGCCTCGGCGAGATCGGACGGGCGATCGCCCGCGCCGCGCTGGCCCGTCCGGACCTCGAGCTGGTGGCGGCGGTGGACTCCGACCCGTCGCTGGCAGGGCGCCCGCTCGGCGAGCTGCTCGGCGTCCCCGCGCCCGCCCTGAAGATCGCGGCGGACCCGAAGGCGGCGCTCGCCGCGGCGAAGGGGGGCGTGCTGCTGCTCGCGACCGCGAGCACGCTCGACGCGGTCCGCCCCGACGTCGAGCGCGCGGTGCGCGCCGGGCTGTCGGTCGTGTCCACGTGCGAGGAGCTCGCCTACCCGTGGCTGCGCCACGAGGAGGCCGCCGACGCGCTCGACCGGCTCTGCGAGCAGCGCAACGTGGCGGTGCTCGGCACCGGCGCCAACCCGGGCTTCGTGCTCGACCGGCTGGCCGCGGTGCTCGGCCACGCCACCGGCCCGGTGCGCCACGTGCGCGGGCTGCGCGTGGTGGACGCGTCGCGCCGGCGCGCGGCGCTGCTGCGGAAGATCGGCGCGGGCCTGACGGAGGACGCGTTCCACGAGGCCGCCGAGCGCGGCGAGGTCGGGCACGTCGGCCTGGCCGAGTCGGCCGCGCTGGCCGCCACCGGGCTCGGGCTCGGCGTGGACGAGGTGGACGAGGAGCTCGCGCCGCTCGTCGCGGAGGAGGACGCGCGGGGCGGCCCGGTGCCGGTCCGGCGCGGGCAGGTGGCCGGCTTCACCCAGGTCGCGCGCGTGTTCGCCGACGAGCGCGAGGTGGTGCGGCTCGAGCTGACGATCGCGGTGGACGCCGACGACCCGCGCGACGAGGTCGAGCTGGACGCGGACCCGCCGCTCCGGCTGGTCGTGCCGGGCGGCATCCCCGGCGACGCGGCCACCGCCGCGGCGGTGGTGAACGCGGCGGTGGCGGTGACGGAGCTGCGCGGGCTCGTCACGGTGCTCGACCTGCCCGCGGGCCGGTGAACGAGAGGGCGCATGCTCGACAGATCGCTGATCGGCAGGGAGAGCGAGCCGGTGGTCCACGAGGTGGAGCGCGGCGCGATCCGCCGCTTCGCCGAGGCGCTCGGCGATCCCAACCCGCTCTACCAGGACGAGGCCATCGCCCGGGCCGCGGGCTTCCCGGCGCTGGTCGCCCCGCCGACGTTCCCGGCGGCGCTCACCTCCAACGAGCGCTTCCGCCACTCGCTCGACCTCGGCACGCGCTCGGTGCTGCACGGCGAGCAGCAGTTCGAGTACGCCCGGCCGCTGGTGGCCGGCGATCGCATCACCGTGGTGACCCGGGTGGCCGACGTGCAGGAGCGCGCCGGCGCGAGCGGCCCCACCGACGTCCTCGTGCTCGAGGACGAGGGGCGCGATCCGGAGGGCAAGGTGGTGTTCCGGTCGCGCGAGACGCTGCTGCTGCGCCGCTGAGGAGACGATGACGCTCACCGCACGCCAGCTCTACTTCGAGGCGGTCAAGGTGGGGGACGAGCTGCCCCCCCTGGTGAAGCCGCCGGTGGACCGCCTGCAGATCGCGCGCTACGCCGGCGCGGCCGAGGACTGGAACCCGCTCTGCATCGACGAGGTCCACGCGAAGAACGCCGGCTTCCCCAGCGCGCTCGCCCCCGGCATGCTCAGCATGGGGTTCCTGGGCGAGCTGGTGATGGACTGGGTGCGCGGGGCGCGGCTGCGAAGGTTCCAGGCGCGGTTCGTGAAGATCGTCTGGCCCGGCGACGTGCTCACCGTCCGCGGCCGCGTGGTGGACCGGCGCTTCGAGGAGGGCGGCCGCTACGCGGTGGACATCGAGACCTGGGCCGAGAACCAGCGGGGCGAGCTGGTGGTGCGCGGCATCGCCGGGTTCCAGCTCTACTACAGCGCCGAGGACGAGACCCGGCAGCGCGCCGGCCAGCCGCCGCTGGTGGTGACGCCGGCGGAGGAGGAGGCCCGGCTCGCGAAGCTGTCGCGCGCGCAGCCGCCGCGTCCGGCCCCGGTCACCGGCCGCGCGCTGGCGCCGCCGCGCCCGCTCGCGCCGCCCCCGGCCCCGCCGCGCCCCGGCGCGCCCGCCGCCGCCCGCCCTGCAGCCCCGCCCGCCGCCGCGCCCGCCCGGCCCGCGGCCACCCCGCCCCGAGCGCCGGCGCAGGCAGCCCGCCCGCCCGCGCCCACCGCCCGCCCGGCGCCGCCGTCGCGCCCGCCGGGGCCCGCGGCGCGCCCGGCGCCGGCCGCGCGTCCGCCGCCGCCGGCGGCGAAGCCGAAGCGCCCGGTCGCCGCCGCGCGCCCCGCCGCGAAGCGCCCCGCCGCGGGGAAGGGGAAGGGCCCTGCGCGGCCGCACCCGGCGAAGCGGCCGGCCCGCAAGGAGAAGGCGGCCAGCGCGCGCGCCCGCGCCCCGGGCCGCAAGCCGGGCGGGAAGAAGCGGCGGTGACGCCCGCCCGCCGGAGCCACGCACCGTGAACGCCTCCCGAACGACCCTGGCCGCCCTGGCGGCCGCGGCCGCCGTGGCCCTTGGCGGGCCGGGATGCCGGCGCGCCGCCGAGGCGCCGCCGCCCACCTCGCCCGACGCCGCGCGCGCCGCCGCCGAGCGCTACGAGCAGGCGCTCGCGGAGGGCGACCGCGCCTACGCGGATCGCGACGAGCCGGCCCGCCTCGCCGAGGCGGTGGCCGCGTACGGGCGCGCCGCGGCGGTCCGCCCCGGCGACCCGGTCCCCGAGCTGCGCCTCGCGCGCGCCGAGGCGTTCGCCGGCCTGGCCGCGGACGATCCCGCGCGCGCCCGGCCGGCCTGGGACGCGTCCGCGCGCGCGGCCGAGCGGGCGCTGCGGGCGCTCTCGCCGGCGTGGGCGCAGGCCATCGACCGCGGCGACGATCCGGCCGCGGCCGCGGCGCGGGTGGAGGCGCCCGGCGCCGAGGCGCTCTACTGGCTCGCGCTCGGCGCGATGCGCTCGGCGCAGACGAGCGGCTACGCCGCGGTGCTCGCGGTGAAGGACGCGACGCTCGCCATGATGTCGCGCGCGGCCGCGCTCGACGAGCGCGTGGACGCGGCCGGCCCGCACCGCGCCCTGGGCGCCTGGCGCGCGGCGCTCCCGGTCGCGGCCGGCGGGGGCGCGGCCGCGGCGCGCGCCCACTTCGATCGCGCCCGGACGCTGTTCCCCGCCGAGCCGCTGGCCCGCGTCGCCGAGGCGGAGACCTACGCCGTGCTGGTGCAGGATCGCGCGCTGTTCGAGCGGCTCCTCGGCGAGGTGCTCGCGCCCGGCGACGGCGGCGATCCCGATCGCGTCCCGGAGCGCGAGGTGGCGCGCCGCCGGGCGAAGGCGCTGCTGGAGCGCGCCGGCCGCCTGTTCTAGGACCCGCCGATGCCCACGCGACCCCGCTTCGCCCTCGCGCCGCCCCACCTCGCCGCGCTCGCGCTCGCCGCGCTGGCCGTCGCGGGGTGCCGCCCGCGCGTGCCGCCCCCCGACCTGTCGCTCGACCCCGCGGCGCTGCTCGCGCAGGTGCAGGCCACGCAGGCGCGGGTGCGCGCGGTGCGCGGCGAGGCGCGCGTCTCCGTGGACGCGCAGGGGCAGTCCGGCACCGTCTCGCAGTTCCTGGCGGCGGAGGTGCCGGACCGGCTGCACCTCGAGACGCTCGACTTCTTCGGGAACGTGGCCGCCGTGCTGGTCGCGGCCGACGGGCGCTTCTCGCTCTACGACGCGCGCAGCAAGGTGCTCTACCGCGGGGAGGCGACCCCGGAGAACCTGGCGCGCCTCGTGCCGCTGCCGCTCACCGCGGGCGAGCTGGTGCGGATCCTGTGCGGCGGCGCGCCGCTCCTCGACGGCCGGCCCACCGCCGCCGAGCCCGGGCCCGGCCACGTCGCGCTCACGCTGGAGGCGGGCCCGCGGGCGCAGGTGCTGCGGGTCGGCCCGAGCGCGGCGGTGGAGCGCTCGTGGCGCACGGTCGAGGGCGGCGGGCCGGGCGAGTACGACCTCGCGTTCGGCGCGTTCTCGCCCGCGGGCGAGGGCCGCTTCCCCTTCGAGGTGAAGCTGCGCGCGGAGCGCCCGCGCGTGCGGCTCGAGCTGCGCTGGCGCGAGGTGGAGGTGAACCCGGCGCTCGAGCCCGCCCTGTTCCGCCTGGACCCGCCGCGCGGCGCGCGCGTGGTCGAGCTCGACGCCGCCTCCGCGCCGCCGCCGCCGGACCTGTTCCGCGCCGAGCCGGCGCCCGCTCCCGGGTCCCCCGGCCGGGCCGACTGACGGGCGGCGGGGGAATGCGCGCCGCCCCCCGGGCGTTCGCCGCCGAGGGACCGAGAAGCCCCCCGCCGGCGCGAGGCCGCGGTTAGACTCCCTCCGTTCCCCACCCCGGAGACGCACCTTGGACACCAGCCTCGTCGGCATCATGAAGACCGGCAGCGCGTCGATGTGGATCATCGTCGCGTGCTCGGTCATCGCGCTCGCGGTGGCCATCGAGCGCGGCATCGCGCTCTGGGGCTTCACCGCCCGGGCGAAGAGCCTCGCCGACGCGGTCACCCGGGCGCTCTACCGCGGCGATCTCGAGGACGGGCGCGCGCAGTGCGAGCGCTCCGGCTCGCCGGCGGCCGACGTGTTCCTGGCCGGCCTCGTGGCCGTGGCGCCGCGGCCGGGCCCCGGCGGCCGGACCCCGGCGCCCACCGCGGAGAAGATCACCGCGGCGGTGGAGCGCGAGCGCCAGCAGGTGAACCTGAAGCTCCGCCGCAACCTGTGGATCCTCGGCACCGTCGGCGCGACCGCGCCGTTCGTGGGCCTGTTCGGCACCGTGGTCGGCATCATGCACGCGTTCCGGCAGATGGCCGCGACCGGGCAGGGCGGCTTCACGGTGGTGGCGGCCGGCATCTCCGAGGCGCTCGTGACCACCGCCGGCGGCATCGCGGTGGCCATCGAGGCGGTGGTGATCTTCAACTTCCTCAACGTGCACGTGCAGAAGCTCGCGCTGCAGCTCCGCCTGCTCACCGAGGAGTACCTCGAGATCGTGAAGGAGGTCCTCGCCGGCGGCGCCCGCCCGCAGGAGCCCGCGGCGCGCACGGCCGGGGAGGGCTAAGGGATGGCGCTCGGCGGCCCCTCGAACGGCGACGGCGGCGAGGACGAGGTCGGCGGCGGGATCTTCGCCGACATCAACATCACGCCGCTCACCGACATCTTCCTCGTCCTCCTCATCATCTTCATGGTGACCACCACGGCGATCGCCGAGGCCGGCCAGGAGAAGGGCGGCTTCAAGGTCAACCTGCCGAAGGGCGGGAAGGGCGAGGCCTCGCAGATCCCGCAGGACCTGGCGGTGGCGGTGCTCGCGGACGGGCGCGCGGTGGTGGGCGGCAAGGTGCTCGCCGACGACGCGCTCTCGACGGCGTTCGCCGACGCGGCCGGGCGGAACGCGGAGCTGGTGGTGCTGGTGCAGGCGGACGAGGGCGTGCCGCACGGCCGGGTGGTGCAGGTGATGGAGCTCGCCCGCAGCGCCGGCCTGAGCCGGCTCGCCATCGCCACCCGCGCGGACGGCGCGTCCGGCGGGGGCGGCGGCCGCTGAGCGCATGTAGGCGGATCGGGGTTGCGCGCGCCCCGAGGGGCTCGACCGGCCGTGCAGGGCGAAGGTAGGATCCGCCGCGCATGGACGCCATCGGGAAGAGGCGGCTCGGGGAGCTCCTGCTCGAGGCGGGCGTCATCGACGCCACGCAGCTGCAGTCCGCGCTCGGGCACCAGCGCCAGTGGGGCGTCCGGCTCGGCCAGGCGCTCGTGGACCTGAAGCTCGCCGGCGAGGCGGACATCGTCCAGGCGCTGTCGCGCAAGTACGGCTACGAGGTGGCCCGGCTCGACGCGCTCGAGCCGTACGCGCTGGAGCAGGCGCTGCGCCTCGTGCCCCGCGAGTTCGCGCTGCGCAACAACGTCTTCCCGCTCGGCGCCGACACCAGCACGCTCGCGGTGGCGATGTCCGATCCCACCAACCTGGCGGTGGTGGACGAGCTGCGCTTCCGCACCGGGCGGAAGGTGAAGGTCTGCATCGGCGGGGATCGCGAGATCGCGGCCGCGGTGCGGGACCGCTACCCGCACGACCACGCCATCGAGGCGATCGCGCTCGACCTCGACGCGGACGACCCGCCCGGCGAGGCGGTGCTCGATCCGTTCGGCGGCGGCTCGAAGGACGCGCTGGAGGCGTTCTTCGGCAGCGGCGCCGCCGCCGGGCCCGCCCGCCCCGCGGCGCCGCGCGCCGCCCCACCGCCCGGGGCCGCGCCCGCCCAGGACGGCGCGCCCGCTCCCGTCGCCCGGCCCGCCGCGCCCGCCGCGCCGCGGCCGCCCGGTCCCGCCGCCGCCCCGTCCGCTCCCGCCGCCACCCCGTCCGCTCCGGGCGCCGCCCCCGCGGCCCACCCGCAGCCGCGCCCGGGGCCCGCGCCCACCGCGCCCGCCCGCCCCGCGCCGCCGCCGCCCGGCGCTGCCGCCGGCCGCGTCCCCGCCGGCCCGACCCGCCCGCTCCCCGCGCCCGGCACGCTGCCGCCCCCGGGCGCCCGGCCCTCGCCCGGCGCGCCCGCGTTCCGTCCGCCGCCGCCCGCGCCCGCCGGCGCCGTCCGGCCCGGCCAGGCGCCGCAGCCCGTCCCGCGCCCCGGGGCCGCGCCCCCGCCGCCGGGCCGCCCCGGGCCGGCGCCCGCCGCCGCGCGCCCGGCACCGTCCCCGCGGGCCGTCGCGGCGCCGCCGCCCGCTGCGCCGGCGCCCGCGCCGGCCCCGCTCGCCAATCCGTTCGCGCCGATCCACTCGCTCGAGCTCGAGGATCACCCCGAGCCCGAGGAGGTGGAGGCCGCGCGGGCGGCGCTGCTCGGCGCCATCCCGCAGGAGGGGCTGGGCACGCTCACGCCCGCGCCGCTGCCCAGCCCGTCGCCGTTCACCGACCGCGAGCGCGCCATCCTGGCGGCGCTGGAGCGCCTCGCCGCCGGCGCGCCCGCCGAGCCGGAGATCGTGAAGCCCGCGCAGGCGATGGCGGCGCTGTTCCGCGCGCTCCTGAAGCGCGGGCTGCTCACCGAGCGCGACCTGCTGGACGAGCTGGTCCGGCGCTGACGGCGCTCGCGCGCGGTCAGTTCAGCGAGCCCGGCACCACCAGCGGGAACGGCGCGATGGTCGCGTCGAACGCCTGCCCGTCGTCGCGCACCATCCGGTAGGTGCCGCGCATCGAGCCGTGCGGCGTCTTCAGCACGCAGAAGCTGGTGTACTCGAAGTGCTCGCCGGGCTCGAGGTGGGGCTGCTGGCCGACCACGCCGTCGCCCACCACCTCCTCGCGCTCGCCGTTCGCGTCCACGATGATCCAGTGGCGCGACACGAGCTGCGCCGGCGCCTCTCCCTGGTTCACGACCCGCACCGAGTACGAGAACAGGAACCTCCCCGGCTCGGACCGCTCGGGCCGGAAGGTGCTGCGCACGGTGACCTCGATGCCCTCGGTGACGGCGGTGGACACGCCCACCCCTTATAACCGGGGCGCGCCGTCGCGCCAGGGTGGCCCAACGTGGATCTCGCCGCGCTCCTCTCGCAGGCCCCGCCGCACCCCCGCCGCGTGGTGTGCCTCACCGAGGAGACCACCGAGACGCTCTACCGCATCGGCGCGGGCGACCTGGTGGTGGGCGTCTCCGGATTCACGGTCCGTCCACCCGAGGCCCGCCGCAAGCCGCGCGTGAGCGCGTTCCTGTCCGCCGACGGGGACGCGATCGCGGCGCTCCGGCCGGACCTGGTGGTCGGCTTCTCCGACCTGCAGGCGGACGTGGCGCGCGACCTGGTGCGGCGCGGGATCCCGGTGCTGGTCACGAACCAGCGCTCGGTGGCCGAGATCCTCCAGACGCTCCGGCTGGTCACCGCGGCGGTCGGCCGCGGCGAGGCGGGGGAGGCGCTCGCGGCCGAGCTGGAGGGCGGCCTGGCGCGCGTGGCCGAGTCGGCCGCCGCGCTGCCCCGCCGCCCGCGCGTGTTCTTCGAGGAGTGGCCGGACCCGCTCATCGCCGGCATCCGCTGGGTCTCGGAGCTGCTGGAGCTGGCGGGCGCCGAGGACGTGTGCGCGGAGACCCGCGCCTCGCACGCGGCGAAGGGCCGGATCGTCGCCCCCGAGGAGGTGGCGCGGCGCGCGCCGGAGGCGGTGGTGGCGAGCTGGTGCGGGAAGAAGGCCCGCCGCGAGGTGATCCGGGCGCGGCCGGGGTGGGCCGACGTCCCGGCGGTGCGGGACGACCAGCTCTACGAGCTGCGGAGCGCGATCATCCTCCAGCCCGGGCCGGCGGCGCTGACCGACGGGGTGCGCGCGCTGGCCGGCATCGTGGCCGCGGTGGCGCGCGGCGACCGGCTGCCCGCCCGCCGCGAGGGGGAGCTGCGGGGTCCGCCCGCGGGCTAACATGGACGGCATGGCGACCGCGGGGCTCGAGGCGAAGCTGGAGCGCATCCTGGCCGAGGTGCGGGGGGCGCGCGGGAACGTGGTGGCGCTCACCGGCGCCGGGATCTCCGCGGAGAGCGGCATCCCCACGTTCCGCGGCGCGGAGGGCTACTGGGTGGTCGGCTCCCGCAACTACATCCCGCAGGAGATGGCCACGCGGGAGATGTTCGAGGCCGCGCCGGAGGAGGTGTGGCGCTGGTACCTGTACCGGTTCGGCGTGTGCCGCGACGCGCGGCCGAACGCGGGGCACGAGGCGCTGGTGCGGCTGGAGGCGGCGCTGGGCGAGCGGTTCACGCTCGTCACCCAGAACATCGACGGCCTCCACCGCCGCGCGGGCTCGCGCCGCGTGTTCTGCATCCACGGCGACGCCGCCTACGTCCGCTGCGCGGCGGAGTGCGGCGTCGGGCTGCTCGACCTGCCCGCGATGGCGCCGCGCCGCAAGGACGACCCGTTCACCGAGCGCGAGCGCAGCCAGCTCTCCTGCCCCGCCTGCGGCGGCTGGCTGCGGCCGCACGTGCTCTGGTTCGACGAGTACTACGACGAGGCGAACTACCGGATGGACAGCGCCGTCCGCGCCGCCGAGGCGGCGGACCTGCTCCTCGTGGTCGGCACGAGCGGCGCCACCAACCTGCCCATGCAGATCGGCCGCATCGCGTTCCACCGCGGCGCGGCGCTGGTGGACGTGAACCCCGAGGAGAACCCGTTCGCCGAGCTGGCGGCGCGGTGCGAGCGCGGCTTCTTCGCGCGCGGCAGCGCCTGCGACCGGCTCCCCGGGATCGTGGCGGCGCTCGGGGCCGGGTAGCGGGCGCGGCGGTCAGCGCGCCGCGCGCAGCGCCTCGAGCGTGCGGAGCCACGCCGCGGACAGCCCCGCCGCGCGCGCCCCGCGGATCACCGCGTCGAGGTAGGCGGGCGAGGGCGGCGCGTCGCGGGGCAGCCGGCGCTCCGGCGCGGCGCGGAACGCGACGGCGCGCGCCTCCGTCCCGTCCGCGAGCCGCAGCGTCACCTCCTGCGGCGCATACAGGCCGGAGATGACGCCCTCCTTGTGCTCGACCATCCCGCGCGCGGCGCCCGGCAGCGCGAGCGCCAGCCCCTCCACCGTCTCCCCCTCCGCCTCCGTCAGGCTCGCCACCGCGCCGCCCCAGAAGCGCGACACGACGTCGAACGCGAGCCGGAACCCGGGGAGCGCCGCGGGCCGGCCCTGGCCGAGGTCGGGGGGCGCGTAGCCGTGATCGCGCGCCCAGGCGGCGAACGCCTCGGGATCGAGCGAGGAGCCGTACACGAACCAGGTGAAGGGCTGGGCGGCGCTGGCCTCGTGCGCCTTGCCGACGACGGGGAGGGACATGGGCCTCCCCTGTAACGGGCCCGGGGCGGCCCGTCAGCGGCCGCCGGGGGCGCGCGCCGGGACCGCCGCCGAGACCGCGACCTCCAGCCGCCGCACCTCGCCGGCCGCGAGCCGCACCTCGGCCTCGCCGCGCCTCCCGTCCGCCGCGCGCACCGCGACGCGCAGCGGCCCGGCGGGCAGGTCGCCCAGCTCGAACCGGTCGCCGGCGAAGCGGTGCACCTCGAGCGTGCGCCAGCCCTCCGGCCCCGGCTGCGAGGCGACCTCGAGCGCGAACCCCTTCACCGGCGCCCCGGCGCCGCGGACGACGCCCTCCAGCGCGGCGCCGGGCGAGAGCGTCACCGTGACCGCGCCGGTGGCCGGCAGCCGCCCCGTGAACGCCCCGGTGCGCCCGCCGTTGTGCGCCCGCACCTCCACCTCGCGCCCGGCCAGGCCCATGTCGCGCCCCAGGCGCACCCGGCCGTCCTCGCCGGCCCGGGCCGCCATCGCCACGCGGCCGTCGCCGGGGCGCGCCAGCGTCACCTCGGCGCCGGGGGAGGGCGCGCCGCCCGGCTCGAGCACGCGCACCTCCGGCCCCTCCTCCTCGGCGGCCGCCGCCGCCCGCAGCTCGAGCCGCGTGGTGCGGCCCGGCTCCACGCGCGCGAACGCCGGCGCCGCCCGGACCTCGGTGCCGGCGGCGTCCGCCGGCGCCGCGAGGACGCGGTAGTCGCCGGCGGGCAGCATGAGCTGGAAGTTGCCGCTCGCGTCGGCGAGGGCGCGCGCCACCTGCGGCGTCCCCTGGAGCGTGGCGGCGAGGACCGCGGTCCCGAGCGGCGGCGGCTTCCCCTCCGCGGAGGCGCGGCCGGCGAGCGCGCCCGGCGGGGCGAGGAAGAAGTCGGCCCGCGCGGCCCGGCCCTCCTGCACGCGCACCGCGCGCGAGGCGCCGAGCGCGGCCCCGTCCTGCACCGCGGCCAGCTCGGCGCGCCCCACCTCCACGCCGTCCAGCCGGAAGCGCCCCTCGAAGTCGGTGCGCGCCTCCAGCGGCGCGAGCGCGGCGAGGCCGTCGCCGCGCGAGGTGACGCGCACGCGCACGCGCGCGAGCGGCCGCCCGGCCGGATCCGCCACCACGCCCTCGACCGCGCCGAGCCCGTCCAGCGCGAGCCGCAGCGGGAAGGCCCGGCCCGGCTCGAGCGTCACCGCCTCGGCCCGCCGCGGCGTCGCGCCGGGCGCGGAGGCGAGCACGTCCCAGGGGCCGGGCGCGAGCCCCTCCACCCGGAAGCGCCCGCCCGCGTCGGCGGTGGCGCGCGCCAGCGCGGCCGAGGCCTGGTGCGGCCGCAGCACCACCTCGGCCCCGGCGAGCGGCGCGCCGTCGGAGGCGCGCACCACCTGGCCCTCCAGCGCCGCCGCCGGCCCGAGCCGCAGCCCGAGCCCGCGCCGCGCCGTCCCCGGCCCGGCCGTCACGCGCTCGGCGAGCGCCCCGGCCTCGCCGCCGCGCGCGGCGAGCACCCGGTACTCGCCGGCGGGGACCGGGAGCTGGAAGCGGCCGTCTTCACGCACCGTGATCTCGGCGGCGTGGTCCGCCGAGGCGGCGCGCACCACGGCGCCCGCCGCGGGCCGCCCGTCGGCGCCGGTCACGACGCCGTCGAGCAGCGCGAGCGCATCGAGCCGCAGCTCGAGCGGCCCGGCGCGCGGCACGGCCACGCGCGGCACGAGCAGCGCGTGGAACCCGGCGGCGTCGGCGCGGACCGCGTACAGCCCCGGCGCGAGCCCGCCCACCTCGAACGCGCCGCGCCGCCCGGTCTCGACCCAGGTCAGCTCCTCCGCCGGCGCGTCCGGCGCCGCGTCGGGGAACGGCGAGGCGAGCGGCACGAGCTCCATGCGCGCCGGCGCGGGCCGGCCGTCCGGCCCGGTCACGCGGCCCGAGAGCGCGGCGGCCGGCGCGAGCGCCACCTCCGCGTGCGTGACCTCCTCGCCGCTCGGCCGGATCACCTCGGCGCGCCCGGGCGCGAGCCCCGGGGCGCGGGCCGCCACCAGGTACGCGCCGGGTCGGGCCGCGAGGCGCGCCACGCCGTCCGTCCCCGCGGTGGCGGTCCCGGCCGCGAGCCAGGCCGGGGCGCCGTCCGCGCCGCGCGCGCGCAGGTAGGCCCGGACCTCCGCGCCCGCTTGCGGCGCGCCGCCCACCGTCACCCGCACGTCGAGGAAGCCGTCGGAGGCGGCGGCGGGCGGCGCGGGCGGGCTCGAGGTCGCGACCGCGGCCCCGAGCGTCCCGGCGACCGGGCTCGAGCGGCCCGCGTGCGGGAGCTGGGAGACCACGAACACGGTGGTGAGCGCCGCGGCGGCGAAGACCGCGACGACGACGGCGATGGAGCGGGCGCGCATGGCTGCCTCCTGCGAACGCCAAGAGTAAATCGGTGCTTACCGCACGGGCAGGGCCCAAGCGGGCCAGGCAGGTGCATCACGCATCGTGAACCACGGCTCGAGACCCGGGCGAGCGCCCGCCCGGCGCCGTCCCGATCAGGTCAGGTCAGGACGATCCGGGCGATCTCGGGCGGCGAGCCGAGCCGCATGGGCGGTCCCCAGTACCCGGTGCCGCGCGACACGAAGATCTGTCCGTGGGCGCTCCCCTCGGCGTGCGGGTACAGCCCCTTCACGTACGGATACGCGGCCCGGACCAGCAGGTTGAACGGGAAGATCTGCCCGCCGTGCGTGTGGCCGGAGAGCTGCAGCTCCACGCCGGCCCGCACCGCCTCGCCGATCGCGCGCGGCTGGTGCGCGAGCAGCACCAGGCTCCGGTCCGGGTCGCGCCCGTCCAGCGCGCGCGGCAGGTTCATGCCGTGGCCGTTCCCGAACTGGCCCGAGCTCCAGTCGTCCACGCCGGCGAGGTCGATCGACGCGCCCGCGTCGCCGACCGTGACGCGCTCGTTGCGCAGCACGCGGATGCCGAGGCGCTGCAGCTCCGCCACCCAGGCGTCCACGCCGGAGTAGTACTCGTGGTTGCCGGTCACGAAGAACACGCCGTGCCGCGCCCGCAGGCGGGCCAGCTCCGCCACCGCGTGACCCAGCTCGCGCACGCTGCCGTCCACCAGGTCTCCGGTGATGGCCACGACGTCGGGGCGGAGCGCGTTCGTCTGCTCCACCACCCGGCGCACCTCGCGCTCGCGGATGGCGGGCCCCACGTGCAGGTCGGAGATCTGCGCGATGGTGAGCCCGGACAGCGCCGGCGGCAGCCGGTCCAGCCGGACCGCGACCTCGTGGATCTCGGCCGGCCCGGTGGCGCTCCGGAACGCGAGCGCGGCCGAGCCGCCCGCCGCGATCACCGCCCCGCCCGCCACCGCGCGCGCCACGAACAGCCGGCGGCCCGGGTCGGCGGGAGGGTCGGGGACCTGGCGCAGCCAGTCGCCCATGAACAGGGCCAGCTGGGCGGAGAGCCGGGCGAGGTCGATGGCGGCCACCGCGCAGAACAGGATGAACGCGAGCCCGAGCCAGGTGAACGCGGCGACGGGCAGCCAGCGCGCCGCCCAGCCGGACGCGAGCCGCACCGAGAACATGCCCACCGGGATGGCGACGGCGAGCAGGGCGAGGAGCACCGTGCCGGTCCGCCGCCACGGCTCCGGCAGCCCCGGGTCGCGCACCAGGCGGAGCCACAGGTAGGCGTGCATGCCGCCGAGGATGGACAGGACGACGGCGAGGAAGACCGCGAAGGACAGGGCGGAGCGCGACACGTCCCTGGTCTAACCGCGATCCGGCGCGGGGTCCACGGCGTCGAGACGGGGCCGCCCGCCGGCGCGGGGCGCGCGGCGGGCGGCGAGGTGGTGCGAGGTGGGGGGGGGGAGCTCAGCGCCAGGCGTAGCCCTCGAGCGCGTCCCAGCGGCGGTCGAGCTCGCCGCGCTCGTGCGCGTACCAGCGCTCGAACCTGCGCGCCTTGCCCGGGGGCGGGGCGCCGTTCCAGCGCGCGTAGAACCGGTCGCGGGCGGCGTCGAGCCGCGCGTACTCGGCGCGGAGCGCGGCGCGCTCGCGGGCGCGCCAGCCGTCGTGCCGCCGCGGGCCGCGATCGTCCCAGCGGTCGTCGCGCCAGCCGGCCGGCGCGGGCAGCGGCGCGGGGACGGGCGCGGGGTACGCCACCGCCGGCCCGTCGTGATCGCAGGGCTTCGCGTGCGCGGCGGCGGGGACGGCGGCGGTGAGGGCGGCGGCGAGGGCGAGCTTCCTGGCGACGCTCATCATCGGTTCCTCCGGTGCGGTTTCCCTCCACCGGAGTGACGGCGCGCCCGCGGCGCCTATTCAGCGCACCCCGCGGGCTCACCGCCGCGCGGCGGCGGCCTCGCGCAGCCGGTCGAGCTTGGCGGCGAGGATGAAGTCGTTCTCGGAGAGCCCGCCCACCGCGTGCGTCCAGAGCGTCACGTCCACGGTGGCGTACAGCACGCAGAAGTCCGGGTGGTGCCCCTCGGCCTCGGCGAGGTCGGCCATCGCGTTCACGAACTTCATGGCCGCGACGAAGTCGTCGAAGCGCAGGTGCTTGTGGAGCCGCGTCTTCCCCTGCTGCGCGTCCCACCCGTCGAGCCCGCGCAGCCCCGCGTCCACCGCGTCCGGCGCGAGCGCGGGGATGCCGCCCTCGCACGGCACGCACTTCCTCTTCGCGAAGTCCAGGTCCATGGCCGAGCGTGTGCGGGCCGGGCCGCGCCGCCGCAAGGCCAAGGCGGGACGCCCGCCCGGCCGGGCGATCGGCGATACTCCGCGCCCATGGACAGGCTCTTCCTCGCGCTCGGCGCGATCTCGGCGGCGGTGGCGGTGGCGGCGGGCGCGTTCGGCGCGCACGCGCTGAAGGCGCGGCTGGCGCCGGATCTCCTGGCCGTCTTCCAGACCGGCGCGCAGTACCAGATGTACCACGCGCTCGCCCTGCTGGCGGCCGGCTGGGCGTACGCGCGGACGCCCGGCGGCGCGGCCGCGACCGCGGGCTGGGCGTTCGTCGCCGGGACGGTGCTGTTCTCGGGCAGCCTGTACGCGCTCGCGCTGAGCGGCGTCCGCGCGCTCGGTGCGGTCACGCCGTTCGGCGGCGTCGCGTTCATCGCCGGCTGGATCGCGCTGGCGGTGTCCGCGCTGCGCGGCGGGCGGTGAGCGCCGTCAGGCGGCCAGCGGCCGGCCCTCGGCGGCCCAGCCCACCACGCCGCCGTCCACGCTGAACACCTGGCTCAGGCCGGCCCCGCGGGCGATGGCGCACGCGGTCTGGCTGCGCATGCCGTGGCCGCAGACGAAGATGACGCGGTCGCGCGTCAGGTGGTCGGCGGGGGCGCGGGCGAGCGCGCCGAGCGGCACGTGCCGCGCGCCGGGGATGTGTCCGCCGGCCCACTCGTGCGGCTCGCGCACGTCCACCAGGTCGTAGCCGCCCTGCGCGATGAGCTGCGCCGCTTCCTCGGTCGAGATCCGGATCATCGGCGCGCCTCTTAACCGGGGCCCGGCCGCCGCGCAGCGTCTCGCGCGCGGCCGCACGGCATGGCAGAGTGCCCCGGCATGCCCGAGACCGCGACGTCCCGCTTCCCGCCCTCCATCAAGTTCCTCGCCTGGAACGAGGCCGCCGAGCGGTTCTCGTACTACGGGATGGCGTCGATCCTGGTGCTGCACATGGTGCGGAACCTGGGCTTCGCCGAGAACGAGGCGGTCACCGCGTACCAGGTGTTCACGGGCGCCGTGTACCTCATGCCCATCTTCGGCGCGCTGCTCGCCGACCGCTACTGGGGCCGGTACAACACCATCCTGTGGCTGTCGCTCGGGTACGTCGCCGGGCACGCGGTGCTGGCGGTCTGGGAGAGCGCCTGGGGGCTGCTGGTCGGCCTCTCGCTCATCTCCCTCGGCGCGGGCGGCCTGAAGCCCTGCGCCTCCGCGTTCGCGGGCGACCAGATCCCCGCCGAGGACAAGGGGCTGCTCGCGCGGCTCTACGACCTCTACTACTGGATGATCAACCTCGGCTCGACCGTCTCGACGCTCGTCATCCCGCTGCTGCTCGACCACGTGAGCGCGCGCGTCGCGTTCGGCGTCCCGGGCGTCGCGATGGCGGTGGCGCTGCTGGTGTTCTGGGTGGGGCGCGGCCGCTACGTGCACGTGCCGCCCGCGCGCCACGCCCCGCCGGCGGCCGCCGGCCCGGGCGGCTCGGCCGCCGGCGCGGTGCTGCGCATCCTGGCGGTGTTCGCGCCGGTGACGGTGTTCTGGGCGCTGTTCTTCCAGTACGGCTCCTCCTGGACGCTGCAGGCCGAGCGGATGGACCGGCACCTGTTCGGCTTCCAGATCGCCGCCGGCAACGTCCAGACGCTCGACGCCGCCATGGTGCTCACGTTCATCCCGGTGTTCGCGGTCTGGGTGTTCCCGGCGCTGGAGCGGCGCGGGGTGAGGGTGACCGCGCTGCGCAAGATGGCGGTGGGGATGTTCGTGACGGTGCTGTCGTTCGTCGCGGCGGGCGCGGTGGAGTCCGCGCTGCAGGGCGGGGCGACGCTGCACGTCGCCTGGCAGATCCCGCAGTACGTGTTCCTGGTGATCGGCGAGGTGCTGGTGTCCGTCACCGCGCTCGAGTTCGCGTTCTCGCAGGCGCCGAAGCACCTGCGCAGCGTGGTGATGGGGCTCTGGTACGTGACCATCTCGGCCGGCTCGCTGCTCACCGCGCTGGTGGCGTGGCTGAACCGGTTCCAGGGCGTCGCGTACTACGCGTTCTTCGCGGCGATGATGCTCGTCGCCGCGTTCGTGTTCGCCGCGGTGGCGCGCTGGTACCGGCCGGTGGAGGCGGCGCCCTCGGCGGAGGCCGCGGCGTAGGCGGTTGCGCCGCCCCGGGCCTCCCGTGGCAGACTCGCGCGCCATGTCCGCGTCCGCGCCCGAGCGCTACCCGCCCCAGGTCAAGTACATCGTCGGCAACGAGGCCTGCGAGCGCTTCTCGTTCTACGGGACGAGCTCGATCCTCACCGTCTACATGCTGCAGCACCTGCTGTACGAGGCGCAGGACGCGAAGGCCTACTACCACTACTTCGTGATGGCGACCTACCTCACGCCGCTGGTGGGCGGGTGGATCGCCGACCGGTACCTGGGGCGGTACCGGACCATCCTCTGGATCTCGCTCTTCTACGTGCTCGGCCACGGCGTGCTCGCCGCCTGGGAGACGCGCACCGGCTTCTTCGTGGGGCTCTGCCTCATCGCCGCCGGCGCCGGCGGCATCAAGCCGTGCGTGTCGGCGTTCGTGGGCGACCAGTTCCGGCCCGAGCAGCACGGCCTGCTCCAGCGCGTGTACGGCTGGTTCTACTGGTCCATCAACCTCGGCTCGGCGAGCGCGAAGCTCCTCATCCCGCTCCTGCTCCTCACCGTCGGCCCGTCGGTGGCGTTCGCGCTGCCAGGCGTCCTCATGGCCGTGGCGCTGGTGGTGTTCTGGCTCGGCCGCAAGCACTACGCGTTCGCGCCGCCCTCCGGGCCGAACCCGCACGGCCTGTTCCGCGTGGTCGGCTTCGCGCTCTCGCGCCTCGGCACCGGCAAGCCCGGCCAGCACTGGCTCGACGCCGCGCGCGAGCGCCATCCGCAGGAGGCGGTGGACGGGGCGAAGGCGGTGTTCCGCATCATGGGCGTGTACGCGGCGGTGACGCTGTTCTGGGCGCTCTACGACCAGAAGGGCTCGAGCTGGGTGCTCCAGGCGAAGGACATGGACCTGCACCTCGGCACGCTCACGCTCTCGCCGGCGCAGCTGCAGGCGCTGAACCCGTTCATGGTGATGGCGCTCATCCCGCTGTTCAACTGGGTGATCTTCCCGGCGCTGGAGCGGCGCGGGATCGCGCGCACGCCGCTCTCGCGCATGACCGGCGGCATGTTCCTCACCGTGCTGTCGTTCGCGGCCGCGGCGGTGGTGCAGACGCTCATCGACGCCGGCCACGCGCCGCACGCGCTCTGGCAGCTCCCGCAGTACCTGCTGCTCACCACCGGCGAGGTGCTGGTCTCGGTGACCGGGCTCGAGTTCAGCTACACGCAGGCGCCGCGCTCCATGCGCAGCACCATCATGTCGCTCTGGTTCCTCACCATCGCGCTCGGGAACCTGCTCACCGCGCTCGTCACCGAGCTCGTGCCGCTCTCCGGCGCCGCGTACTTCTGGGCGTTCGCCGCGCTCATGCTGGCGGCCGCGTTCGCGTTCCAGGCCATCGCCCGGCGCTACCGCCCGGTGGCGCTGCCGTCCGCGGCGGTGGCCGAGTAGGCGGCGGCGCGGGCGAAGGTCGAGCCCCTGCTGGGGCGGCGCGGCCGATCGACCAGGGCCTCTATGATTCACGCGCTGCGTCATGACGCGCCGAGCGCGCGGGGAGCCCGAGCATGCTGCTGAAGGAGACCGCGCTGGTCCGCCTGCTGTCGCTGAAGATCCCCGTGCTGCTGTTCCTGGGCCCGCGGGTGCTGGAGCTCGACGAGCAGGGCTGCGCGGTGAAGATCCCGCTGCGCTGGCAGTCGCGGAACCACCTCGGCTCGATGTACTTCGGCGCGCTCTGCGCCGGCGCCGACATCGCCGGCGGGCTGGTCGCCGCGCGGCTCATCTACACGAAGCACAAGGGCGTGACCCTCATCTTCGCCGACCTGAAGGCCGACTTCCTGAAGCGCGCCGACGGCGACGTGGTGTTCCGCTCGAGGGACGGGGCGCGCGTGACGGAGGCCGTGCGCGAGGCGGACCGGACGGGCGAGCGGGTCACGGTGCCGGTGGAGGTGGTGGCGACCGTGCCGGACAAGTACGGGGACGAGCCGGTGGCGCGCTTCACGCTGGGGCTGTCGCTGAAGCGGCGCGGGGGCGTGAAGGCGGAGGAGCGGGTGAAGGTGGCGGCGGGGTAAGGGGTGCCCGCTCGTGGTGAGCTTGTCGAACCACGGGCGGGGGATTGGGCTTTGAGGGTGCGGTGGGGGTCGGGGGCGGGGCTGGTTGGCCGGAACCGGGGCGGCGGGGATCGGCTTGCGAGAAGCCTTTGGGTGGGGCGCGGGGCGCGGGGCCGCGCGATGGCGATCACTGTGAGTGAACGGATGTTTGCGGCCCAACGGGAACGCTCTGGGCGCTTGACGGGGCTGGAGCGGGGAGCGGCTTGCGCGACCGGAATCGCTGGGGCGCAGGGGTCTGGTGCGCTCGCAGACCGCGGCTGAAGCGCTGGAGGATGAGGCGAGGGGTCGCGGGGGCCTGGGCGCGTTCGCGCGGCTGGGGCGATCCTCGCGCGTTTTACGGAGGGCGAAATCCGCGTGCGATGCTTCGTGCATGGACAACGCTGCCGAGTTCACGAAGCGTCTCGTCGAGCTACTCCGGGCGGAGCGGCACGCGATGGCGGAGTTCCTCGTCGCGCTGGCGGAGTTCGACCGGCGACGGCTGTGGCGGGAGCGGGGGCATAACTCGCTGTTCTCGTTCCTCCATCGGGAGCTGAAGCTCTCGGCGGGTTCGGCCCAGCTGCGGAAGACGGCTGCCGCGCTCATCCAGCGCTATCCCGCGGTGGAGGGCGCGCTCCGGGAGGGCAAGCTGTGCCTCTCCTCGGTCTGCGAGCTGGCGAAGGTGGTGACGCCGGAGACCTGCGCCGAGATCCTGCCTCGGTTCTTCGGGCTTTCGAGTCGCGATGCGGCAGCGGTCGCTGCTTCCATCCGGCCGGTCGAGAACCCTCCGCGACGCGAGGTCGTCGTGCCGCTCCGGCTCGCGGTGCCGGCTGCGCTTCCGGCGAAGGCCTCGGGCGACGCGGCCCCCGCGCGGGTCGATCTATTTCATGCGCATGAAACGCGACCCGTCTCCCCTGCCACCGAGCCGGCCACGCCGATCCCGGCAGCGGACTGTGTTGCGGTACCGGTCGCAAAGCCCAGCTCCGTCGACTGGCTCGACTCCGACCAGGCGCGGATGCACCTCACCGTTTCCAAGGCGTTCCTGAAGAAGCTCGACGCCGCCCGGGATACGCTCTCGCACTCCGTGCCCGGCGCCACCCGCGAGAACGTCCTCGAGGCGGCGCTCGATCTGCTCATCGCCGACCGCGACCGGCGGAAGGGGCTCACGGCTCGGCCGCAGAAGAACGTTCGCCCTTCGAAGCCGGACCACGTCTCGGCCCACGTTCGGCGAGAGGTCTGGGAGCGCGACGGCGGGCGGTGCACCTTCGTCCTCGCGTCCGGCGAGCGATGCGGCTCCACCCATCAACTCGAGCTCGACCACGTCGTCCCGCGCGCGTGCGGCGGGGCCTCGAGGGCGGACAACCTTCGCATCCGCTGCCGTGGCCACAACCTCGAGGAGGCGAGGCGGGTCTTCGGCGACGGGCTCATCGTCGCCTACGCGCCGGGGCGCTGCGCCGGCTCGCCTTGAGGCGGGTTCGCCGCCCCCGCGGTATCGTGCCCCGGTGCGACGAGAGACGGCGGCGCTCTACGCGGGGACGGTCGCGGTCTACGCGGACATGTACGTCACGCAGCCGGTGCTGCCGGTCATCTCGCGCGAGTTCGGGGTGGGGCCGGCGCGGGCGGGGCTCACCGTCTCCGCGGTCGTCCTCGCGGTCGCGGCGGCCTCCTCCTTCTACGGGCCGCTCGCGGACGCGCTGGGGCGGCGGCGCGTGATGGCGGGGGCCACCGCGATGCTCGCGCTCGCCACGCTGGCCTGCGCCTTCGCGCCCTCCTTCTCCGTGCTGCTCGTGCTCCGGGCGATGCAGGGGGTGCTGGTGCCGGGCGTCACGGCGGTCTCGGTGGCGTACGCGGGCGACCGGTTCCGCAACGCGGACCTGCCGGCGGTGGTGGGCGGGATCATCGCGGCCTCGGTGGTGGGCGGGCTGGCGGGCCGCGTGATCTCGGGCGCCATCACCGCGAACCTCGGGTGGCGCGCGGCGTTCGTCGCGTTCGCGGCGGTGACGCTCTTCGCCGCGATCGCGCTCGCGCGCGGGCTCGCGCCGGCCACGGGCGCGCCGGTGATCGGCTGGGCCACGGCGACCCGCGGCATGCTCGGGCACCTGCGCGACCCGCCGCTGCTCGGCGCCTACCTGGTGGGCGCGTCGCTATTCTTCGGCTGGATCGGGATCTTCACCTACCTGCCGTACCACCTCGCCGGCCCGCCCTGGCACCTCACCACGGGCCAGATCTCGGCGGTCTACCTGGTGTACGCGGCGGGCGTGGTCGCCTCGCCGATCGCGGGGCGGCTCGCGGGGCGCATCCCGCCGCGCCGGCTCATCGGGATCGGGCTGGTGGTCGAGGCGCTCGGCATGATCGCGGCGCTGGCGGGCTCGCTCCCGCTCGCGATCGCGGGCCTGCTGGTGCTGGTGCTCGGGACCTTCACGGCGCAGGCGGTGGCGCCGGGGTTCGTGAACGTGACCGCGCGCACGGCGAAGGGCGGGGCGAGCGCGCTCTACCTCACGTTCTATTACGTGGGCGGGACGCTGGGCTCGGCGGTGCCGGGCCTGGCGCTGCACGCGGCGGGCTGGCCGGGGGTGGTCGCGACCTGCGTGGCGGGGGTGGGCGTGGGCTTCCTCGCGAACTGGCTGCTGTGCGGAAGGCCCCCGCGCGGGCGCGCGCCGGTGTAGCCTCGCCCCCTTCCACGAATGGGAGGACGGATGGAGCCGAAGGCCTTCGGGACGGTGCTGGCGCTGCTGGTGGACCCGGCCGGCAAGCCGGTGCGCGGCGGCGGGGTGAAGGGGCAGCTGCACGTCCTGCCGGGCGAGCTCGTGATCCTGCGGCCGCGCCGCTGGGAGGAGATCGTCCACCGCATCGCGAACGCGCTCATGATCGGCTCCCTCGCCGCCGTGGTGGTGAACGTGGTCACCTGGCGGAGCATGGCGGTGGTCTGGGGCGCGCTCGTGGCGCAGGGCGCCTACTGGCTGGCGCTGCCGTTCCGCCGGCGGATGCTGGAGCCGGTGCCGCTCACCGCGGCGGGCCTGGACGCGGCGCGCCGCGAGGGCCGGGTGGCGATCCGGGTGGAGGCGTCGAAGATCCAGGAGGCCCGGCCGCCGGAGCCGCCGAAGAAGGGCTTCCGCCAGCCGGCCCGCCTCGTGCTGCCGGAGGGCGCGCTGGAGATGTACCTGTCGGAGGCGCAGTTCGACGAGGTCCGCGCCGCGCTCGGCCGGTGACGGGGCGCTGAACCGGCGGCCGGATCGCGCTATACCAGCGGTCGCATGCGCACCGCCCTGCTCGCCGCCCTCGCCGCCGCGTCGCTCGCCGCCGCCGTTCCGGCCGCCGCCGCCGCGCCGAAGGGCGTCATCGAAGACGACTACGCTCGCGCGCTCGCCGAGGCCAAGGCCCGGAACGTCCCGATGCTGGTGGACGTCTGGGCCCCCTGGTGACCCACCTGCCGCTTCATGCGGGCCTACGTCCTCCCGGACGCGAGGCTCCGGAAGCTCGCCGGGCGGTTCGTCCGGCTCGACATCGACACCGAGAAGCCCGGCAACGCGCCGTTCGTGGAGCAGTTCCCGATCGACGTGTGGCCGACGCTGATGATCATCGACCCGGCCACCGAGGGCGTGGTGCTCCGCTGGGCCGGCACGGCCACCGCCGCGCAGATCGAGAAGCTCGCGCTCGACGGCGAGCGCGCCGTCCGGAAGGCCCGCGCGTCCGAGGCGGACGCGGCGCTGGCCCGCGCCGACCGGCTGGCGGGCGAGCGCCGCCACGCCGACGCGGCCGCCGCCTACCGCGAGGCGCTCGCGAAGGGCGGCCCGCGCTGGCCGGGCCGCGCCCGCGCCGCCGAGGCGCGCGTCCAGGCGCTCGGCCTCGCCGGCGACCCGGTGGCCTGCGCCGACGCCGCGCGCGAGGCGCTCGCCGCCGTGCCGTCCGGCCCGGGCCGGGCGCGCGTGGCGGCCCAGGGGCTGTCCTGCGCGCTCGAGCTGGAGGACGAGGCCGCCCGGCGGGGCGCGCTCGCCGTGCTGGAGCCGGCCGCGCGCCGCGCGCTCGACGCGAAGGACGTGCTCGCGGACGATCGCTCGTGGCTCTACGACGGCCTGGCCTCCGCCCGCGACGCGGCCGGCGACGAGGCCGGCGCGAAGGCGCTGGCGCGGCGCTGGCTCGCGTTCCTGGAGCGCGAGGCCGCCCGCGCTCCCACGCCGCTCGCGCGCTCCGCGTTCGACGGCCAGCGGCTCTCCGCCGCGGTCCGCCTGGGCGAGCCGGCCCGGGCGCTCCCGGCGCTGCTCGCCTCGGAGCGCGACCTGCCCGGCGAGTACGTGCCGCCCACCAACCTCGCCGTGCTCTACCTCAAGCTCGACCGCCCCGCCGACGCGCTCGCCGCCGCCGGCCGGGCGCTGGAGCGCGCCCAGGGCCCGCGGCGCATCCGCGTGCTGGTGCTGAAGGCCGAGGCGGAGGAGACGCTCGGCGAGGACGAGGCCGCGCGCGCCACCCTGCAGCGCGCGCTCGCCGAGGGGCAGGCGCTGCCGGAGGGGCTCCGTCCCCACGGCCAGCTCGCCCGCGCCCGCAGCCGGCTGGCGGCGCTGCAGCACTGAGGCCCTTCGACTCGGGGCACGCCGCCGGCGTAGCCTACGCTCAGGGTGACCCTTCGACTCCGGCGGGCCTGCGGCCCGCCTACGCTCAGGGCGAGCGGATCAAGGTCGCTCATCCCGAGCGTAGCGCGGCCTGCGGCCGCGCGGAGTCGAGGGACCTCAACCGCACGGATACAGCGACTCGGTGAGCCACCAGCGCCGGCCCTGCTTCTCGAAGCAGAACGGCGGGGCGGGGTTCACCAGGTCGCGGGCGCGGAACTCGAGGCACGGCCGGCCCACGGGGCCGGCGCGCGGGTCGCGGCGGAAGCTCACCAGCACCGCGACCTCCTTCGCCCGCCCGAGGAACGCGCGCAGGCTCCCGGGCGCGCTCGGGTCGGCGCCTTCCGGCGGCCCGAACAGCGTCCGGTGCAGCCAGCGCGACGGCTCGCGCAGGTCGCGCTCCACGCGCGCGCGCGGCACCACCTGCCCGGCGCAGCGCAGCCCGTCGGCCGGCACGCGCGCCAGGATCGCGCCCGCGTCACCGGCCTCGATCTCGCGCTGGAGCGCGCCGCCCAGCCGGATCAGCTCCTGCGCGATGGCCTCGCGCCGGGCGTCCAGCGTCCCCGCGCGCGGCGGCGCCACCGGCACCGCGGGCGCGCCGCCCGGGCCGGCGGCCGCGGCGAGCGCGAGCCACAGGGCGACGAGCGGGGCGGGGGCGGCCACGCGGGAACGTTAGGCGCGGGGCCCGCTGCTCCGCAACGTCACGGCAGCTCGTACTTCAGCAGGTGGACCTCGAGGGGCCCGTTCCAGAGCCGGTGGTCCACCGCGGGCCGGAGCGGGATGGCCCGCTCGAGGTGCGGGTTGCCGGAGAGCAGCACCGCCGTCCACCCGTGGTGGCGCGCCAGCATCTCGGCGAGCCCGCGGTAGAAGCCCTGCAGCTTCTTGCCGGCGACGCGCGCCTCGGCCGCGCTCGCGCCCTCGGCGCCGCCGCCGAGCCGCTCGCCGTAGGGCGGGTTCGTCACGATCGCGCCCGCGTCGGCGGACGGCTGGAGGTCGCGCGCGTCCGCCTGCGCGATCTCGAGGTCCGCCTCGACGCCCGCGGCGGCCGCGTTGAGCCGGAGCGCCTGGATCGCCTTGGGGTGGCCGTCGCGCGCCACGATGGGCGCCGGCGCGCGCGGCAGGATCTCGGCGCGCGCCGCCGCCTTCATGCGGTCCCAGGCCGACTGCGGGCCGCCCCGGTAGCTCGGCCAGCGCTGGAAGCCGAAGGCGCGGTCCAGGCCGGGCGCGATGCGCCGGGCGCGCAGCGCGTGCTCGATGGCGAGCGTGCCGGAGCCGGCCATCGGGTCGGCGAAGGGGAGCGCCGGATCGACGCCGCCGAGCAGCAGCACCGCCGCGGCCAGCGTCTCCTTGAGCGGCGCCTCGGTGGTCACCGCCCGGTAGCCGCGCCGGTGCAGCGGCGCGCCGGCGAGATCGAGCGAGAGCGTGGCCTCGTCGCGGGCCAGGTGCAGCACGATCCGCACGTCCGGGTCCTTCGGGTCCACGTCCGGGCGCGCGCCGAGCCGCTCGCGCAGCACGTCCACCACCGCGTCCTTCACCTTCAGCGCCGCGAAGCCGGAGTGCGTGATGGTGGTCGAGGAGACGGTCGCCTCCACCGCGAGCGTGGTCCGCACGTCGAGCCAGTCCTGCCAGGCCACCGCGCGCGCCCCCTCGTACAGCGCCGTCGCGTCCGGCGCCGGGAAGCGCGCCAGCTCCAGCAGGACGCGCATGGCGGTCCGCGCGTGCAGGCAGGCCCGCATGCCGGCCTCCAGCGCCCCCTCGAACGAGACGCCGCCGCGATCGCCGCGGACGGCGGGGAGGCGGAGGCCGGACAGCTCGCGCCGGAGGGCACCCTCGGTGCCCTTGGCGCAGGTGGCGAAGAAGCGCATGCCCCTGTCTACCGCGGATCGGTCCCGTCCGCGGCGACCGGCGTGATCCCGCCGAACACGTCCAGGCGGATCGAGCCCTTGGCGTGCCGCTTGGCGGCGTACATCAGCTCGTCCGCGCGGGCCATCAGCTCGTCCACGTCGTCGGGCGGCGAGAGGAACACCGCCGCGCCCACCGAGAAGCCGACCTGCCAGCCGCCGTGGCGCGAGACCGCGGACTGCAGCGTCGCCAGCAGGCGCCCGAGCAGCGCGTCGGCCATGGCCGCGTCGGTCTCGGGCAGCAGCAGGCCGAACTCGTCGCCGCCCAGGCGCGCCACCGCGTCCACCGCGCGCGTGCCGCCGCGCAGCGTCTGCGCCACCGTGACGAGCAGCGCGTCGCCCTCGGCGTGGCCGAGCCGGTCGTTCACCAGCTTGAAGTCGTCGCAGTCCACGTAGGCCACCGTGAACGGCCGGCCGTGGCGGCGCGCCCGCTCCAGCTCCAGCTGCGCCGCCTCGATGAACGCGCGGCGGTTCGCGATCTGCGTGAGCGCGTCGGTGCGGGCGAGCAGCTCCTGCCCCTCCAGCCGCCCCTTCAGCGCGCCCAGCACCAGCACCAGCGCGACCGCGGTGCCGAGCAGCATGAAGCCGTTCCAGACCTGGGTCGCGATGGCCAGGTCCTGCGCCGCGTGCTGCAGGCGCCACAGGACGTCCGCGCCGGTGGAGACCGCGGCGCTCGCGACCGCCAGCGCCGCGCCCCAGCGCACCGAGACGGCCCAGGTCCCGAAGCCGATGGGCACGAGGTAGAACAGGATCAGCGAGACGTCGCTGCGGGTGAGCGAGTCCACCGCGCCGACCGAGAGGATGGTCGCGAACGCCCCCAGCAGCCAGGCGAGCGGCGTGGACGCGAACGCGCCGCGCCGCGCCGCCTCCGGCGGCGGCGCGAGCGCCATCACCGCTGGCGTACGGCCCGGCTCACTGGCTTCCACGCGTGCGATGCTACCCTCCCCGCAGCCAAGGGACGACCAGCTGCCCCCGCCGTCACGGGCCGGCGTGCCCCACGATCTCCAGACGCCGGTTCGCGGTACGTCCACGGACCGTGAAGTTCGGGAGCAGCGGGCGCTCCCCTCCGTACCCGACCCCGGTGAGGCGTGCCGCGGCCACACCCAGCTCCCGCAGGCGCCCGGTGGCGGCGTCGGCCATGGCCTGGGTGAGGCGCTGGTCCGCGACCGCGTCGGCCGTGGCGTCCACGAACGCCTCGACCCGCACCGCCACACCCGGCACGGCCGCGAGCGCGACCACGAGGTCGGCGAGGCCGCCGTCGCGCTGCAGGTCGGCGGTGCGCCCGGCGAAGGCGGCGTCCTCGAGCACGAACCGCTCGCCTGCGGCAAGTCGCCGCGCCCACTCGGCCTGGCGCGGCGTGCGCGTCCCCGCCGGCTCCGCCGCCGGCCCGGGCGCGGCGGGGGGCGCGGGCGCTGCGACGGGGACCACCACGGCCGCGGCGGGCGCGGGGGCGGGCTGCCGGCGCACCTCGGCCATCGCCACGCCGCGTAGCGCGCCGAGGCGGGCCGGGTCGAAGCACCGGCGCCCGGACGCGTCGCCGAGCCGCGCGAGCGCCGGGCGCGCCGCGGCGAGCGCGCGCCGGATGGCGTCCTCGGGCGCCTCGCCGGCGCCGGGGCGGACCGGGACCGTCTCGGCCACCAGCAGGTCGCGGCCGCCGGCGGCGACCACCCGCAGCGAGACGAGCAGCGCCGGCGCGGCGGCGTCGCGCGAGCGGCCCTCCACCGCCCCGTAGACCGCCGCGTCCGCGCCGGTCAGCTCGGCGAGCTCCAGCGCGAGCGACGGGGACACGCCCTCGGGCAGCTCGAGCGGCGTGTCGCGGAACAGGGCGCGCAGGTCGTCGTCGGCGAGCGCCGCCGTCCGCGCCGGGTCGAGCGCCGCCCGCACCGCGGCGGTGGCGGCCTCGCCGGCGTGCGGCGCGTCGCTGGCGTTCTCGAACGGCGCCAACAGCAGGCAGCGGCTCGGCCCGGCGTGCGCGGCCTCCGGGGCGAGCGGCGGCCGCGCGGCGCCGGCGGCGCACGCGAGGGCGGGCAGGAGCAGGGCTGCGGCGGCCGGGCGCATCCCCACATCCTACCCTCGCCGGCCGCGACTTCACCTTTCCGTGGCACGGTCGCCACGCGCCCGTCACCCGGCCCTGCGTTAAGGTGTGGGGGTGACGTCCGTTCTCCTGGTGGACGACGAGCGCGACCTGCTCTCGCTCCTCGACTTCAACCTGCGCGCGTCCGGGTTCGAGACGCTGCTCGCCACCACCGGCGAGCAGGCGCTCTCGCACCTCCGCCGCCGCGTGCCGGATCTGGTCCTGCTCGACGTGATGCTGCCCGACGTCTCGGGGACCGAGGTGTGCCGGCAGATCAAGTCCGACCCGCGCACCCGCCACGTCCCGGTGGTGATGCTCACCGCCAAGGGGGACGAGGTGGACCGGGTGGTCGGCTTCGAGCTGGGCGCCGACGACTACGTGACGAAGCCGTTCAGCGTGCGCGAGCTGGTGCTCCGGCTGAAGGCGGTGCTGCGCCGCTCCGCCGCCCGCCCCTCGGACCGCCCGCCCGAGTCGGTGGGCCCCATCCGCGTGGACGTGGACGCCCACCGCGCCTACGTGGACGGCGCCGAGGTGGTGCTCACGCCGCTCGAGTTCAAGCTGCTCACCACGCTCATGTCGCGGCTGGGCCGCGTGCAGTCGCGCGAGCAGCTCCTCGAGGACGTCTGGGAGATGTCCTCCGAGGTCGAGACGCGCACGGTGGACACGCACGTGAAGCGGCTCCGTGAGAAGCTGGGGTCCGGACGCGACCTGCTGGAGACGGTGCGGGGGATCGGCTATCGCCTCGTGGATCCGAGCGAGAGGCACTGAGGGCGGCGTGCTGGCGAGATCGCCCCTTGCGGCCGCGATCCGCGCGCTGCGGGCCGAGCTGTCGGGCGGACCGCCCGCCGACCTGGGCCGCGAGGTGCGCGAGCTGGAGGAGCTGCTCGCCGAGCGCGAGCGCCGCCGCTTCTCCGCGCTGCGCGCGCCGGCCGAGCAGGAGCTGCTCGCCGCGCTGCCCGACGCCGCCGCGCTCATCTCGCGCGACGGCTGGGTGCGCGCCTCGAACGCCGCGTTCGACACGCTGGCCGCGAGCGGCCGCGCCGCCGGGCTGACGCCGCTCGAGATCACCCGCAGCGCGGAGCTGTCCGAGGCGGTGAAGCGCGCGCTGGAGGGCACCGCGCGCCGGCTCGAGCTGCCCATCCAGCGCCGGACCTACCTCGCCGCGCTCTCGCCGCTGCTGCGCGGGGAGGTGCTGGTGCTGCTGCGGGACGTCACCGACGCGCGCCGCGCCGAGGCCACTCGCCGCGACTTCGTCGCGAACGCCAGCCACGAGCTGCGCACGCCCATCGCCGCGATCCGGGCGGCCGCGGAGACCCTGCTGTCCGGCGCGGTGGAGGACCCCGCCGCCGGCCGCGCGTTCGTGGAGATCGTGGCGCGGCACGCCGAGCGCCTCTCGCGGCTCACCCAGGACCTGCTCGACCTGTCGCGCATCGAGTCGCGCCAGTGGACGTTCGAGCTCGCGCCGGTGGACCTCGGGCCGCTGGCGCGCCAGGTGCTGGAGCTGTTCGCGTCCGCCGCGCGCGCGAAGGGGATCGCGCTGCGCGCCGGGATCCCGGCCGGCGCCACGCTCCGCGCCGACGCCCGCGCGCTCGAGCAGGTGCTCGTGAACCTGGTGGACAACGCGGTGAAGTACACCGCCACCGGGTCGGTGACGCTGTCGGCGGCGCGCGACGGCGACGCCTGGGTGATCTCCGTCGCCGACACCGGCCCCGGCATCGAGCGCCACCACCTGCCGCGCCTGTTCGAGCGCTTCTACCGCGTGGACTCCGGCCGCTCGCGCGACCAGGGCGGCACCGGCCTCGGCCTCGCCATCGTGAAGCACCTGGTCCAGGGCATGGGCGGCGAGGTCGGCGTCGAGAGCGGCGCCGGCGGCACGCGCTTCTGGATGCGGCTGCCCGCGGCGTGACCGCGGCGGCGCGTCCGGCGCGCCCGCGTCACCCGCCGCTCGCGCGCCCGTCACCCTCCGTTCACCGAGCGTGAGCGGTTCACGCAAGCGTCACGCAGGTGCCCTCGGCGCGCCACGCCGGGTTCCTACAAAGCCCCCGAACCGAGCATCCGCTCGTGGTCCAACACGACAGGGGCAAGGAACCCATGAACCGTCTCATCGCCGCCATCCTCGCCGTCGGGCTCGCGCCCGCGGCGCTGGCGCAGGAAGCCGCCGCGCCGGCCTCCGCGCCCGCGGAGTCCTCCGAGATCGACACCGCCGCGCTGAAGGGCCAGGTGGACGCCCTCGCCGAGCAGCTCGCCGAGATGAAGACCGACGTCTCCGGCCTGAAGAAGCTCAAGTTCTCCGGCTACGTCCAGCCGCGGTTCGGCTGGCTCGAGGCCGCGCAGTACGAGAAGGGCGCGCCCCAGCGCGACGGCTTCTACGTCCGCCGCGGCCGCTTCAAGGCCGTCTACGACTCCGACCTCGCGCAGTACGTGATCCAGCTCGACGCCACGCCCTCCGGCGTGGGCCTCAAGGAGGCGTACGCCTCGTTCAAGCTGCCCTTCCTGAAGGGCTTCGCGATCGACGCCGGCCTCCAGCTCATGCCGTTCGGCTACGACGTCGGCGTCCGCTCCTCCTCCGACCTCGACCTGCTCGAGCGCGCCATGTTCGCCGGCCACTTCCTGAAGGGCGAGTACGACCTCGGCGTCGCCCTCCGCGGCGCCTACGGCCCGGTGAACTTCAAGGTCGGCGTGTTCAACGGCAACGGCGTGGACGGCGCGTCCGGCAAGGACAACGACCAGCGCAAGGACGTGATCGGCCGCCTCGGCGTGGACCTCGGCATGATCACCGGCGGCGTGTCCGGCTGGTACGGCAAGACCATCGACTACACCTCGGCCACCAACGCGACCTACGACCGCGTGCGCCTCGGCGCGGACCTGCAGCTGTACCTCGACCTGCTCCCCGTCGGCGGCACCGCGCTGAAGGGCGAGTACGTCTGGGGCAAGACCGCCATCGGCACGGGCGCGGGCGGCGCCGGCGACAGCCTGGGGCTCATCGGCTACGGCTGGGACGTCATCCTCACGCAGAACGTGGGGCCCTGGAACCAGGTGGCCGTCCGCTACGACACGTTCAACCCGAACGTGAAGCTCGACCGCAACCTCGCGGCCAACCAGGGGAAGGTCTTCATCACCGACGAGGTCTCGGCGGCGCTGCACACCATCCTCAGCAGCAACCTGAAGCTGTCGGTCGCCTACTACCACCCGATGAACCGGGAGAAGGGCGACACGGCGCCGTCCGACCCGAAGAAGGACAGCTTCGTCGCGCAGCTCCAGGCGAAGTTCTAGCCGAGCGCCGGCCGGCCCGGGGCCGGTGACGTGTTCACGCGGTCGTCACGCGCGCGTCACCGGTCCTCCCGCGTCGAGATCTAGATCGCAGCCAACCGACAAGGAGAGAACTCCATGAAGCGCATGCTGCTCGCCCTCGCCGCGGTCGTCGCGGTGGTCCCGGCCCTCGCCTCCGCCGCCGTGACCGTGAAGGGCTCCGACACGATGGTGATCCTCGCCCAGCGCTGGGCCGAGGACTACATGAACAAGAACCCCGGCAAGAAGGTGCAGGTCACCGGCGGCGGCTCCGGCACCGGCATCGCGGCGCTCATCAACGGCACCACCGACATCGCGAACGCGTCGCGCTCGATGAAGTCGGACGAGAAGGGCAAGGTCCGCGAGCGCTACAGCGTGCTCCCGACCGAGATCCCGGTCGCCCAGGACGGCGTGGCGCTGTACGTGAACGAGGCGAACCCGGTGAGCCAGCTCACCATCGACCAGCTGCACCAGATCTACGTGGGCGACGTCACCAACTGGAAGCAGGTGGGCGGGCCCGACCAGCGCATCGTCCTCTACTCCCGCGAGAACTCCTCGGGCACCTACGTGTTCTTCAAGGAGCACGTGCTGAAGGGCGACGACTACGCCCCGGCCGCGCAGACGCTCCCCGGCACCGCCGCGGTGGTGAACGCGGTCGCGAAGGAGAAGGGCGGCATCGGCTACGGCGGCGCCGCCTACGCCAAGGGGGTGAAGGAGGTCAAGGTGGTGGGCGCCGACGGCCAGGCGTACGCGCCCAGCGCGGAGAACGTGAAGAGCGGGAAGTACCCGCTGGCCCGCCCGCTGTTCATGTACACGCGCGCCAAGCCGGCCGGCGAGGTGAAGGCGTTCATCGACTACTGCCTCTCGCCCGAGGGCCAGCAGCTCGTCACCAAGGTCGGCTACTTCCCGATCAAGTAGGGACGTCGTCACCGTCCCGTCACACGGCCGCCACGTCCGCGCAATCGAGCCATGGCTGAATCCGCGTCCGTGCCGGCCATCGCACCGCTCCGGAGGGGAGAGGACCGCCCTCTCCCCTCAATCCGGCGGCGGCAGCTCCGCGAGGCGGCGATCCGGGGGGTCATCACCCTGATCGCGCTCACGGGGATCGCCGCCGTCGTCCTCATCTTCGTGTTCGTCGCGCGCGAGGCGCTGCCGCTCCTCACCGACCCCGAGGTGCGGGGCGAGGCGAGCTTCGGCAAGATGTTCCTCCCGCAGGTGCTCCGGCCGAACCGGCCGCCCGGCTTCATGTGGCAGCCGGTGAGCGGCGTGCCGAAGTACTCGATGATCCCGCTGTTCGTCGGCACGCTGAAGGTGACGGCGGTCTCCATGCTGGTCTCGGTCCCGGTCGGCATCGCGGCGGCGCTCTACGCCTCGGAGTTCGCGCCGCGCCGCCTCCGCGAGGTGCTGAAGCCCGTCATCGAGCTGCTCGCCGGCATCCCGTCGGTCGTGCTCGGCTTCTTCGCCCTGATGGTGATGGCGACCTGGCTGCAGTCCGCGTTCGGCTTCACGTTCCGGCTGAACGCGGTGGTGGCCGGGCTCGGGCTGGCGCTGACCGTCATCCCGGTCATCTTCACGGTGAGCGAGGACGCGCTCCAGGCGGTGCCGCGCGCCTACCGCGAGGCCTCGCTCGCGCTCGGCGCCACCCGCTGGGAGACCGCGTTCCGGGTGGTGCTGCCGGCCGCCGCGCCCGGCGTCCTCGCCGGCGTGGTCCTCGGCTTCGGCCGCTCCATCGGCGAGACCATGATCGTGCTCATGGCCTCCGGCAACGCGGCCATCACCTCCTGGAGCCTGGGCGACTCGGTGCGCACGCTCCCCGCCACCATCGCCGCGGAGATGGGCGAGGTGGTGTTCGGGGGCGCGCACTACTCGGTGCTGTTCTTCATCGGCGTGGAGCTGTTCCTGTTCACCTTCGTGCTGAACGCGCTCGCCGCCGGCTTCGTGAAGCGGCTGGTGCGCCGCATGTCCGGGGGCAAGGCGTGACCGTCGGCCGCCGCAAGGCCGTCGGGGGCGCGCTGGCGCTCCTCACCGGGGCCGCCGCCTTCCTGGTGGTGGCGATGCTGGGCGTGATCCTGTGGGACGTCGTCCGCGGCGGCGCCGCCCGCGTCTCCTGGGAGTTCCTCACCGCCGCGCCGGAGGAGGGGATGACCGGCGGCGGCATCTTCCCCGCCATCTACGGCACCGCGGTCATGACGCTGCTCATGACGGTCGCGGTCCTCCCGGTGGGCGTCGCGACCGCCGTCTACCTCCACGAGTACGCGCCGCCCCGCTCGCGCCTGGCCGGCGCGGTGCGCGTGGCGGTGACGAACCTGGCCGGCGTCCCGTCCATCGTGTTCGGCCTGTTCGGCCTGGGCTTCTTCATCCAGTTCGTGGGCCGCGGCCTGGACCGCGCGCTCTCCGAGCCCGGCACGCTCCACTACGGTCAGCCCGCGCTGATCTGGGCCTCGCTCACGCTCGCCGTGCTCACGCTGCCGGTGGTGATCGTGTCCACCGAGGAGGCGCTCCGCGCCGTGCCCCGCGAGCTGCGCGACGCGAGCCTCGCGCTCGGCGCCACCCAGTCGCAGACGCTCGCGCGGGTGGTGCTGCCCGGCGCGCTGCCCGGCATCCTCACCGGCGCCATCCTGGCGGTGGCGCGCGGCGCGGGCGAGGTCGCGCCCATCCTGTTCACCGGCGTCGCCTACTTCCTGCCCGACCTCCCCGGCTCGCCGTTCTCGCAGTTCATGCACCTCGGCTACCACGTCTACGTGCTCGCCACGCAGTCGCCCGACGTGGAGGCGACGCGGCCGCTGCTGTACGCGACCGTGCTCGTCCTGCTGGCCCTCACCTTCGCGCTGAACCTGGTCGCGATCGCCATCCGCACCCGCACGCGCCGCCGCGCCGCCGCCGGTCACTGACATGAGCCTCCCCGCCACCGCCCCCGCCGCCGCCCCGGTCCCCAAGATGGAGGCCCGCCACCTCTCCGTGCGCTACGGCGAGAAGCTGGCGGTGAAGGACATCTCGCTGGCGCTCCCGGAGCGGCAGGTGACCGCGCTCATCGGCCCGTCCGGCTGCGGCAAGTCCACGTTCCTGCGCGCGCTGAACCGCATGAACGACCTCATCCCCGGCGCGCGCGCCGAGGGCGAGATCCTGCTCGACGGCGAGAGCGTGTTCGACCGGCACATCGACGCGGTCGAGCTGCGCCGGCGGGTGGGGATGGTGTTCCAGAAGTCGAACCCGTTCCCGAAGTCGATCTTCGAGAACGTCGCCTACGGGCTGCGGGTGAGCGGCCTGAAGGACCGCGCCGCCCTCGCCGAGCGGGTGGAGCGCTCGCTCGTGAACGCCGCGCTGTGGGACGAGGTCAAGGACCGGCTGGGCGAGAGCGCGCTCGGCCTCTCGGGCGGCCAGCAGCAGCGCCTCTGCATCGCCCGGGCGCTCGCGGTCGAGCCGGAGGTGGTGCTGATGGACGAGCCGGCCAGCGCGCTCGACCCCATCGCGACGGCCAAGATCGAGGACCTCATCCACCACCTGAAGGCGCGCTACACCATCGCGATCGTCACCCACAACATGCAGCAGGCGGCCCGCGTCTCCGACCAGACGGCGTTCTTCTACATGGGCGACCTCGTCGAGGTGGGGCCGACCGAGCAGATCTTCACCAACCCCAGCGAGCAGCGCACCGAGGACTACGTCACCGGCAAGTTCGGGTAGGCGGATCGGGTAAGCTCCGGGACGGGAACGCCATGGCGACGCACACCGACAAGTCGTACGAGGCCGAGCTCCGCAGCCTGCGGGACCGCCTGCTGGAGATGGGCGGGTTGGTCGAGCAGGCCATCGCCGCGAGCGTGCGGGCCATCGTGGAGCGCGACTCGCCGCTCGCCGAGCAGGTGAGGCTGCGCGACCGCGAGGTCAACCGGATGGAGGTGGACATCGACGGCGCCTGCCGCCGCATCCTGGCGCTGCGCCAGCCGGCCGCCTCCGACCTGCGCTTCATCACCACCGCGCTCAAGATCGTCACCGACCTCGAGCGGATGGGCGATCTCGCCGTCAACATCGCGGAGCGCGCGCTCGACCTCAACCAGGCGCCGTCGCTGGTGCCCCTGCACGATCTCTCCAAGCTGGCGGACCTCTCCGAGGCGCAGCTCAAGCGCGCGCTCGACGCGTTCGTCACCCGCGACGTGGACAAGGCGCAGGAGGTGATGCGCGGCGACGACCTGCTCGACGCGCTCTACCTCAAGATCTTCAACGACCTGCTGGGGCTCATGATGGAGGACGGGCGCAACATCCGGCGCGCCACCTCGCTCATGTTCGCGGCGAAGCACCTGGAGCGCTTCGGCGACCACGCCACCAACCTGGCCGAGATGGTCGTCTACATGGTCCGCGGCACCGACGTGCGCCACCCGCGGAGCCGCGCCGACCAGGACGCGCCGGCGACCCCGGAGTAGCGGGCGCTCGTCCCGACCCTGATCCGCTCATCCCGAGCGTAGCGCGGCCACGCCGCGCGGAGTCGAGGGACGCTCAGGGTGAGCGGGCGCTTGGCGCTCATCCCGAGCGTAGCGCGGCCAAGGGCCGCGCGGAGTCGAGGGACCTCAGGCGGCGCGGAGTCGAGGGACGCGCTCAGGAAACCAGCAGCCGCGAGGCCAGGCCGCCGAACACGCCCAGCACCGCGCCCGCCACCACGTCGAGCGGGTAGTGGGCGCCCAGGTACACGCGCGACAGGCCGATCCCCACCGCGAGGAGCAGGGCGGCGGGCCCGAGGCTGGCCGGCTCGCCGGCGAACGCCACCGCGACGCCGAACGCGGCGGCGGTGTGGCCGGAGGGGAACGAGAAGCGGTCCGGGTTCGCCGCCAGCGCCTCGAAGCCGGTGATGGACGCGTCCGGCCGGGCGCGCGTGAGGCTCCGCTTCAGCGCCTGCGAGAGCAGGGTGGCGATGCCGGTGGCCGCGCCGATGCGCAGGCCCAGGTGGGCACCCCGCTCGGTGGCGGTCGCGAGGCAGGCGAGGCCGATGGCCGTCCAGCTCTTCCCGTCGCCGAGGTGGGTGAGCGTCCGCGCGAGCGCGGTGCGCCACGGGCGCCGGAAGCGCTGCACCGAGACGAGCAGCGCCTCGTCGAGCGAGAGGATGCGCTGCAGGCGGCCGACGCGGACGACCACGGTGCCGGCGCCCGCGTCCACCGCGACCTCGGCGAGCTGGTCTTCCCCTGGAAATCGGTCGTCGGTCATCGGGCTGCAGGATGGCGTGCGCGCACGGCTGGCGCACGGCCTCCCTGCAACATCTGCGTGACGTCCCCGGCGAGCAACTCCCCGTAGGCGGCGAACAGCTCGCCCGCCAGGTACCGGGTCCCGCGCGCGTCGCGCCGTCGCGCCACGCGCACCGGATCGTTCGCCTCGGGATCGGACGGGCGGGTGAGGTCCATGCGGATGCGCTCCACGCGGCCGCCGCGGTGCAGGATCGTCACCGCGTCGCCCTCCACCGCCTCCACCAGGCCGACGTGCGTGAAGCGGTCGCCGGCGCGGCCGTTCCGGTCGCGGTCGTAGGTGTCGTGGAAGAACACCAGGTCGCCCGGGCGCGGCCGCTCCACCGGGCGCGAGGCGCGGTAGAGCGCCTCGGAGCGCGAGCGCGCCGGCCCGAGCCGCGGCGTGAGCCCGGCCGCCCGCAGCGCCGCGAGCACGTAGCCCGAGCAGTCGAGCCGCGTGCGCGCGCCGACCCGGGCCCGCGCCGCCTCCAGCACCTCGTCGCGGAGCCGCTCCAGCGCCGGGTCGCGCGGCACGTCCCGCGTCGCCTCGGCGCCGGCGCCGCGCTCCGGGGCGGTCGCCGAGGTCACCACCGGCGCGACCGCGGCGTCCTCGCCGCCGTCCACCGCCGCCTCCGGCGCGCGCGCGCCCGGCGCTCCGGCGCCGCCGGCGACGGGCGGCGCCGCGAGGTCGGGCGCGGGCAGCGGCCGCGTCGCGGCGCAGCCGGAGGCGAGCGCCGCGAGGCCGGCGATCGCGAGGGCGCGCAGCCTCACGCCGCCACCCGATCGCCGGGGCGACGGCCGTCCGGGCTCGCGCCGAGGCGCGCGATGGCCCGGTCGTGCACGCGCGACAGGAGCGCCTGCGCCGCCACCGCGCCGACCAGCGCCAGGAACATGTCCCACTGCGTGTCCCAGGGATCCCCCTGCGTGCCGAGGAACGCGTCAGCGCCCTGGCCGAGCAGCACCGCCGCCAGCCACTCCACCAGCTCGTAGGCCGCGGAGATGGCGAGCGCGACGCAGGTGACGAGCGCCGCCAGCCAGCGCCCGCGGCGCAGCGGCGAGGTGCGCAGGAGCAGCTCGCGCGCCGCCAGCGCGGGCACGAAGCCCTGCATGAAGTGGCCGAGGCGGTCGTAATGGTTCCGGGCCAGGCCGAGCGCGTCGCGCACCCAGAAGCCGGCCGGAACCTCGGCGTAGGTGTAGTGGCCGCCCACGCACAGCACCGCGGCGTGGAGCGCGACGAGCACGTACAGGAGCGGGGTGAGCGCGAAGCGCCGCCGGGTCGCGACGAGCACCGGGACGACGAGGAGCACCGGCGCGACCTCCATGAGCCAGGTGCCCCGGTCCTTCGGGCCGATGCCGGACCAGGCCAGGACGGCGGCGACGAGCGCGAGCAGCGCGGCGGGGAGGCGATCCGTCATGGGGCGACAGCTCCTGCGGCGTGAAGCCGTGGACCATACCCGAATCTCCGCCCGCCGGCGCGCGGCCGCGCGTGGGGAGCCGCATGGGGAGCGCGGGGGCTCATGTCGCGGTGGCGAGCCCCCAGCGCCGCCGCACCCGGACCTCCAGCAGCCGGAACAGCACCTGATCCACCAGCACGCCCAGCGCCACGATCACCGCGATGACGCCAAGGAGCTGGGCGGGGTCGGCGCGCGCGCGCCCCGCGTTGAGGAGCTGGCCGAGGCCGCCCGCCGGGAACAGGAGCTCGCCCGCCATGAGTGCGCGCCACGCGAAGCTCCACCCCAGCTTCAGCCCGGTGAGGATGCCGGGGAGCGCCGAGGGCAGCAGCACGCCCAGGTGGAAGCGCGCGCCCCGGATCCCGAGCGTGCCGGCGGCGCGGAGCAGCCCCGGGTCCACGCCGGACACCGCGTCCTCGGTGGCGATGGCGACCGCGAGCAGGGAGCCGGCCAGCACCACGAACACGATCGCGGCCTCGGAGAGGCCGAACCAGAGCGCCGCGAGCGGGAGCCAGCACACCGACGGCAGCGCCTGCAGGCCGATGGTGGCGGGCCGGAGCACCGAGCGCACCAGCGGGCTCCGCGCCAGCGCCACGCCGAGCGGCACGCCCAGCGCCACCGAGAGCCCGTAGCCCTGCGCGAGCCGCACGAGCGACCGCGCCACCCCGGCGCCGAGGCGCCCGTCGGCGGCGAGCGCCGCGAGCCGCGCCGCCACCGCGAACGGCCCGGGGAGCAGCGCGTGCGGCCAGGGGCCGAACCTAGCCGCGAGCTCCCAGATCAGCAGCGCGCCCAGCAGGAACACCGCCGCCCGGAGCCGCTCGTGCATCGCGTTCCTCCTCCGCCCGCGCCGTGCGGCGCCCCGTCTCGTCGGCGCGGCGCAGCTCCTCGCGGATGCGCCGCGACAGCTCCACCAGCGCCGGGTCGTCCGGGTCGCGCGGCCGCGGCAGCCGGACCTCCAGGTCCTCCAGCACGCGCCCCGGCCGCGCCGCCATCACCACCACGCGGTCGCCCAGCACGAGGGCCTCGCGCACGTCGTGGGTGACGAAGACCACCGTCTTGCGATCGCGCATCCAGATGCGCTGCAGGTGCTGCTGCATCTGCCCGCGCGTCTGCGCGTCGAGCGCCGCGAACGGCTCGTCCATCAGCAGCACCGCCGGGTCGAGCGCCAGCGCGCGCGCGAGCTGCACGCGCATGCGCATGCCGCCGGACAGCTCGTGCGGGAGCGCGTCCTCGAAGCCGGCGAGGCCCACCATCGCCACGAACGCCTGCGCGCGCCGGGCCGCCTCGCCGCGCCGGATCCCGCTCGCCCGCAGCGCGAACACCAGGTTCTGCCGCACCGTCAGCCACGGGAACAGCGCCGGCTCCTGGAACACGAGCAGGCGCTCCGGGCCCGGCCCCTTCACCTCGACCCCGTCGATGGAGATGCGCCCGCCGCTCGGCGCGAGGTGGCCGGCGAGCGCGTAGAGCAGCGTGGTCTTGCCGCAGCCGGACGGGCCGAGCAGGCACACGAACTCGCCCGCGTGCACGGCGATGTTCACGTCCTGGAGCGCGACGACCTCGTTCGCGAAGCGGTGACCCACCCGCGCGACGTCGATCTTGGGCCGGCCCGGCCGGGCGCGGCTGGGCACGAGCAGGCCGCCGCCGTCGTCGGCGCGCGGGCGCCGGATCAGCCGGGCGGCGAGCTCCCTCCACATGCGGCCACACGATGCGGACCCGTGCGCGCGGCGGCCTGCCCGCCCGGCAGCCCGCTCGGGCGGGACGGATCAGCGGCGCCAGCGCAACAGCCGGCAGCGGATCCCGCCGTTCTCGACGGCGATGGCCTCGGAGGGCGGGCGAGGGAGCAGCCGCTCGAGCCCGCGGTCGGGGCCGAGCACCGCCACCTCCCATCCGGCGAGCCTCGCCAGGAGCGCGCCCAGCGCGCGCCAGGCCGCGGCCGCGTCCTCGTCGAGGCGCACGCCGTAGGGAGGGTTCACCGCGCACAGCCCCGGGCCGGGCGGCGGCACCACCCGCGCCGCGTCCTCGCGCGCGAACGCGATGGCGCCGGCCATCCCGGCCGCGGCCGCGTTCTTCTGCGCGAGCCGGAGCGCGCCGGCGTTCCGGTCGGAGGCGTGGATCGGCACGGTGACGGGCCGGACGCGCGCCTCGAGTTGCGCGCGGAGCCGGGCGGTGCGGGCCGGATCGTGGCCAGGGAGGCGCTCGAAGGCGAAGGTCCGGCCCAGGCCCGGCGCCCGGCCGGCGGCGATGAGCGCGGCCTCGATGGCGAGCGTGCCCGAGCCGCACATCGGATCCAGGAACGGCCGATCGCCGCTCCAGCCGCAGGCGAGCAGGATGCCGGCGGCGAGCGACTCGCGGAGCGGCGCCGCGCCCACGCGCGCGCGCCACCCGCGCCGGAACAGCGGCGCGCCGGCAGCGTCCACGCTCACCGTGGCGTGGCCGCGGCGGGCCCGCACCAGGAGCTCGAGCCCGCCCGCCCGCGCCGCCGCGGCGCGCTTCGCCGAGGGCAGCTCGGCCGCGGGGCCCTCCCACAGCCGCAGGAGCGCGGAGTCGGCGGTGCGCGCGCCCAGGCAGGCGAGCGCGGCCGCGTCCTCGCCGACCGCCTCGGCGCCGCCCGGCGCCGGGCGCGCGTCGAGCCCCAGCGCGCGCAGCTCGGCCGCCAGCACCGGCTCGAGGCCCGGCGCGCAGGCGCAGAAGATCCGCTCGGCGGCCGGCGCGGCCAAGGGCTAGCGCTCGAGCCGGAGCGTGACCTTCACCAGCGCGTCGGCGCGGCAGGCGACCCGCGCCGAGGCGCGGCGGCCGGCGGCCTCGGCCCGGATCTCGATCTCGCGGCCGGGCGGGCAGTCGAGGCCGGCGAGCACCGGCGCCTCGCCCCGCGCCACCCCGTCCACCAGCACCAGCGCGCCGGGCGGGATCGTCTCGACCGACACGGCGAAGCCGGTGAACGGCGCCACGTCCTCGCCGGTCCGCTGGTCGTGCTCGGCCTCGAGCGGCGGGAGCGCGGTGAGCGGCGTGGACGGCGCGGCGGGGCGGCCCCGCAGGGCGAAGGCCACGACGAGCGCGGCCGTCCCGAGGAACGCGACGGCGAGGGCCAGCACGCGGAGGATCCCGGGGGCGTGGCGCAGCGGCGGGCGCTGCGGGGGCGGTGGCGGCGGGGCGCCGGGGCCGGACGGAGGCGGGCCCTGGAAGGCAGGCTGCGACATGCCGGCATTGTATCGGCGGAGGCCGCCGGGGTGGAGCCCGGCGTGCCGCGCCGCCCGGGCACGCCGGCCTTGCGTGCGCCGGGGCGGGCCAAGTAGGGTCCGCGGCCATGCGCCTCGGCGGGTTCGTCATCCACGGGAACAGCGCCGACACGCTCGAGCGCTGCCTCGCCGGCATCGCCGCCGTGGCGGACGAGTGCGTGGCGGTGGACTCCCGCTCCACCGACGGCTCTGCGGACCTGGTGCGCGCGCGCGGCTTCCGGCGCGTGGAGCTCGCCTGGCGCGGGTACGGCGCCGCGCGGGCGGCCGCGGTCGAGGCGCTCGAGGGCTGCAGCCACGTCTTCTTCCTCGACTCCGACGAGTGGCTCGAGCCGGAGGCGATCGCTGCCATCCGCGCCTGGAAGGCGACCGGCGGCGGGACCGTGCCCTACCACGGCCTGGTCCGGCGCGACTGGGCCGACCTCGACGGCCACCGCTTCCTGTTCCGCACCGAGCACCACGTGCGGCTGATCCGGCGCGAGGCGGCGCGCTGGGACCCCTCGATGATCGTGCACGAGTCGCTGCCGCCCGCGCCCACCGTGCAGCTGCCCGTCCACGTCGAGCACCGCTTCGCGACGTCGGTGGAGGCGATGCGCAGCAAGGTGGATCGCTACGCGCTGCTGTGGGCGATCCGGTACCGGGCCGAGGGGGCGCGGCGGAAGACGCCCGCGGTGCAGAAGTGGGTGCACGCGGTGCGGCACGCGGCGTTCAAGGGCGCGATCGCCCGCGGCGGCGCCGACGGCTGGCGGCTCGCCGAGGCGGTGGGGCATTACCACGGCCGGAAGTACGCGCTGTTGCGCGAGCTGGATCGCGGCGCGTACCCCGAGCTGGTCCAGGCCTACGCCGACGGGCGGCTCGAGGATCTGTACCGGATGCTGCCGGTCTAGGTCCGGGCGCGGACACGCCCCGTACGCCCGGAGCCGCTTCACGCATCGTCCCGGTCTGGTATGCTCGCGTTCGTCGCGGGCGGGGGACTCCGATGACGAAGCGAGCCGCATCGATCGTCGCGCTGGGAATCGTCGCGTCGCTGGCCGTGCCAGCGGCCTCGTGCGAACGCGGCACGCGCCGGGTCGGGCACAGGGTTGCCGACCCGTCGGCGCAATGGATCGCGGTCGTGGACGAGGTGGAGTACGCGAACGGCCTGCTGACGTCGGTGGCGGACCGGGTGCTCGTCCGCGAGGCCGCGTCGAAGGACGGGGCGGGGACGATCGTGTTCTCGGAGGACGCGCTCCCCGACGTCGAGAAGCCGACCGTCGCATGGGAGGCAGGCCGGCTGGTGATCACCGCATCCCGGAGCGCGAACGTGCTCCGTCGGGAGGCGCGGGCCCATGGGTTCGAGGTGGAGGTTCGTCCTCGGTGAAGGACCGCGAGGTGATCGAGTGGCCATGAAACACGCCTGCGCTGTCGTCGCTGTCGCCTGCACCCTGGTTCACTGTTCGGGTGGCTCCATCGAGCCTGCCGAGGTACGCGGCGAGTGGGCATCGAACGACGGCGGGCGGATGGTCTTCACCGAGACGGGCTTTACGGCCGAGCACATCCCGGCGCCGGTCCTGGGCCTCCTGGGTTCACCCGAGCCGAAGCTCGTGGGCGGGAAAGGCCGGTGGGGTGTGCGAAAGCGCGAGATCTGGCTCGTCTTCGATGCTCTCGCGGAACATCGCAGCGGATTCAGAACCGACCTCCTCACCGAAGGGCGCGGAGGCGCGATGATCCTGTTCAACTGGAAAGGCGAGGAGGGTGGCGAGCGGTACGAACTCCATCGCGTGGATGCCCGACATGGAACCGAAGCGTCACGTCCGTAAGCGCTGGCTCTGGGCCTCGCTCAACCTCGCCGGGATGATTCTCTTCCTGAAGGTCGGGTCGGCCCTCTGGGTTCAGCCCGGAGAAGAAGGCATGCCTGGCGGGCCAGGAGACGCCGTCTCCTTCTTCCTCACCGCGGTTCCGATCCTCGTCGCGTTCCTGCTCCTCGATCTGGCCGCATTGGCCTGGATCCTCGTCAGGACGCCTCGGTCCGATCGACGGACGGGGATGGCGTTGTGGTTCGCAGTCGCCGCGCTGTGGGGTGGCGTGGTCGCCTTCGACCATCACAGGTCGGTCAGGGAGATCGACGAGAGGCCCCGACCCAGAGTAATTGGCTAGGTGAGGGCGCCGCCGCGGTGCCCTGCCGGAGGCCCCGACCCAGAGTAATTCGAGGCCCCGACCCCGAGGCCCCGACCCGGGAGGCCCCGACCCAGAGTAATTGGCTAGGTGAGAGGCCCCGACCCAGAGTAATTGGCTAGGTGAGGGCGCCGCCACGGTGCCCTGCCCGCCGAACGCGGTGTGTACGGGGCGACAGCGCAGTCCGAAACGTGGTCAAAGACTACTCGGAACTCGCGATCGCGCCGGGGAAGCGGGCCTTGGTTGGTGCTCGGGGCCGATCCGGACGCACCGCCGCCCGCGGTAGCGCCACAGGCGACCGCTCGCGCAGGTTCCGCTGTGTCTGGGTGGCGTCGGCTACGGAGCCGCGGCGCACACGACGTCATGGCCGATGCGCATCCCGTACGTTCCCGCTGGGAAGACGGCAGCGCGCATTCCGTCCTTCCAGGCACGCAGCGCGACCCGGTAGTCCCGCAAGAACTCGAGAAGTCTTCCGAGCGCCTCGATGCGCCTCCACTTGTCCCGGCTCGCGATCCGTGGGTTGAGCGCGCGCCGCGGTTCCCCAGGTGCCGGGCGCCCGCTAGGCCTTTGCGCGAGCACCTTCCGCGGGCCCATGAACCCGAGGCCCTTTACCTCATGTGCCTGCACCGCCTCGCGCTCGCGCGCGGTCAGCGCGTCGACGAGTTGTTCCCGGAACTGGTCGGCAGAGTCGAAACCCGGCGGCGCGACGAGGGCGAGCTCGACGGACTCGGGCATCGAGCCGTTCGCCGAGAAGAAGTGCTTGGGGCGACGGACGACAATCTTGCCCGAGCCGAGCATCGAAGGATCCGACCAGAGGCCCGGCCACTCCGAAGCCGTGCGCACGAGGCCCGCCGCGACCGGGTTCGCGAGCACATATGCCGTCTTGTCGAGCACGTCTGCCGGGGAGACGAGGCGTACGGCGCTGTAGCTACTCGGCGCCCAGAAGCTCTCCCACCGACCGAGGGAAGCGTTGACGGCCCTGGCGACGAGCGCATCGACGTACTGCTGGAAGGCAGGGAGGCGCGACCCGGGGTCGGTGACGACGAGGTGGATGTGGTTGGAGAGAGCGCAAAACGCGTGGATCAGGATCCCGTACCGCCGGGCCGCCACGGCCAGGACGTAGAGCACGATGGCGTTCGTGGACTCCGACGGCCGCAGCAGGAACTGTCGCTGTGCACAGCGGCGGGTGACGAGATAGGTGGCGTGCGGGAGGATCTGGCGCGGGGCGGTCACGCAGTGCGGAGTCGCAGTTCCCGTACCCCGCGAAGACGCGCGAAGACACTGGGGTCGGGCGCGCACGGATAGGCCGAACTACGGACCGGGCGGCCGAATCGCGTTACTCTGGGTCGGGGCCCCGAACTACGGACCGGGCGGCCGAATCGCGTTACTCTGGGTCGGGGCCCCCGGGCCCCCGAATCACGACGCCGGGCCTGAAGGTCCACCCTCGATGTTCGACGCCTTGCCGCAGCAGAGCCGGGCGAGCACTACGCCGCGCGATCGTCGCCCGGGCCGGCGCCGGCCAACGCCGCCGCCCGCTCCCCGCGCCACGCCGCCCACGTCCAGATCGCGCCGGAGATCAGGATCGCGGCGGGCACGATGAGCACGGCGCGGCCGAGCGAGCTGTGATCGGAGAGCACGCCGATGAGCGTGGGCGAGGGCAGGTCGCCGAACACGTGGATGGCGAGGATGGAGAGCGCCGCCGCGGTGGCCCGCTCGGCGGGCGGGACCACGTTCATGAGCGCGGCGTTGATGGGTCCTGAGGACGCGAACAGGAGGAGCTGCGCGGCGATGAGCGCGGACAGGTAGAGCCCCGGCCGCCAGGTGAGGAACACCGCCAGCGAGAGCGGCGCGGCGAGCAGCGTGGCGATGCCGGAGACCCACAGGTCGGCCTCGCGGCGGCGGCGGCGGAGCCAGTCGGCGAAGAAGCCGCCGGCGAACGTACCGGCGAACCCGGTCATCACCACCACGGCGCCGAACTGGACGGTGGCGATGGCGCGCGGCACGCCGCGCGAGCGCTCCAGGAACGCTGGCATCCAGAACGCCATGCCGCCCACCGCGAACGTGTACGCGGCATAGCCGGCCACGGCGAGCACGTAGGGCCGGTTCGCGAGGAGCCGGCGGTACGTCGCGGCGAGCCCGCGCTTCCCGAGCTCGAGCCAGGGGCGCTCGCTCGCGCCGCGCGGCGGGTCGGGGAGGCGCAGGCACCAGTAGGCGAGCAGCACGCCGGGCGCGCCGGAGATGACGAACGCGGTGCGCCAGCCGAAGCGGTGCTCGACGAGCCCGCCCACGATGTAGCCGAGCGCCGAGCCGATGGGGATGGCGGCGAAGAAGGTGGCGTAGGCGCGCCCGCGCCGATCCTTGCCGAAGTAGTCGGCGAGCAGGCCGGGCGAGAGCGTGCCGTAGGCGGCCTCGCCGACGCCCACCGCGGCGCGGGCGAGGAGCAGCGTGTAGAACCCGCGCGCCGCGCCGGAGAGCATGGTGGCGCCGCTCCAGAGGAGGACGCCGAGCGCCACGAGCGGGGGACGGGACCGGCGGTCGCCCAGCGCGCCGAACACCGGGGAGGCGAGCGCGTAGACGATGGTGAAGCTCGTCATCAGCCAGCCGAGGCGCGTGTCGGTGAGCCACAGGTCCGCGCGCAGGCTCTCGACCAGGGCCGAGACCACGAACCGATCGAGGTAGTTGAACAGGTTGATGAAGGTGAGGACGAGCAGCGCGCGGCCGCCTGGGCCGTGGAAGAGTCGGGCGGCGCCGGGCGTGGAGTGCACGGTGCGGGAGCGTACCCGCGGTCCGCCGTGCGGTCGAGCGCGGAGTGCCCTCCCGGACGGCGCGCATCCGGGGCGCGCGCGACAGCGGCGGCGGGGCGCGGCGCGCGGGGTGAAGTCCGCGATCCGTCTCGCAAAATTTCCGGAGATCCGTTAAGAAGGCGCCGCTCCCATGATCAGCGTTCAGAACGTCACCAAGGCCTTCGGGCCGAAGAAGCTATTCGAGGACGTGGACGTCGCGTTCTCGCCCGGGAACCGCTACGGCCTGACCGGCCCGAACGGCGCCGGCAAGACCACCTTCATGAAGATCATCGCCGGCGACGAGGACCCCGACGCCGGCCAGGTGCAGCGGCCGAAGAAGCTCGGCATCCTCCGCCAGGATCACTTCAAGTACGAGGACAACCGCGTCCTCGACGTGGTGCTGATGGGGAACGAGGCGCTGTGGTCGGCGATGAGCGAGAAGGAGCAGCTGCTCGCGAAGCCCGAGATCAGCGACGAGGACGGCGTGCGCCTCGCCGAGCTGGAGGGCGTCATCGGCGAGGAGGACGGCTACTCCGCCGAGGCCGACGCCGCCGAGCTGCTGCAGGGTCTCGGCATCGAGGAGCCCTGGCACGACCAGCCCATGCGCGCGCTCGCCGGCGGCTACAAGCTGCGCGTGCTGCTCGCGCAGGCGCTGTTCGGGAAGCCGCAGGGGCTGCTGCTCGACGAGCCCACCAACCACCTCGACATCGAGTCGATCCGCTGGCTGGAGAAGTTCCTGCACGCGTACGAGGGCGTGCTCATCACCATCTCGCACGACCGCCACTTCCTGAACGCGATCTGCACGCACATCGCCGACATCGACTACGAGACCATCATCACGTACCCCGGCGGCTACGACGACATGGTCCGGCAGAAGGGCCAGGTCCGGTCGCGCGTCGAGTCGGAGAACGCCGAGAAGCGGAAGAAGATCGAGCAGCTCCGCGAGTTCGTGGCGCGGTTCCACGCCGGCACGCGCGCGTCGCAGGTGCAGAGCCGCATCCGCGCCATGCAGAAGCTGAAGCTCGAGGACATGAAGCGGTCGAACATCGCCGCGCCGTTCATCAAGTTCGAGCAGAAGGCGCCCTCCGGCAAGCAGACGCTCACGATCGAGGGGATCGAGAAGGCCTACGGCCCCGGGTTGCAGGTCGTGCAGCCGTTCAGCGCGCTCGTCACCCGCGGCGAGAAGATCGCCGTCGTCGGCAAGAACGGCGTCGGCAAGTCCACGCTGGTGAAGATGATCGCCGGCGAGCTCGCCCCCGACCGCGGCCACGTGAAGTGGGGCCACCAGGCGCAGGTCGGCTACCTGCCGCAGGACCAGGCCGGCGTGATCCGCCCCGGCACCACCGCGTTCGGCTGGCTCCGCGAGATGGAGGACAAGCTCAGCAACGAGGAGATCTCCGGCCTGCTCGGGCGCATGCTGTTCTCCGGCGAGGAGCGGATGAAGCCGACCGCGACCCTGTCCGGCGGCGAGACCGTGCGCCTCCTGCTCGCGAAGCTGATGCTGTTCAAGGACAACGTGCTCGTGCTCGACGAGCCCACCAACCACCTCGACCTCCAGTCCATCGCCGCGCTGTCGGAGGGCCTGCAGCGCTACGAGGGCACGGTCATCGTGGTGACGCACGACCAGGAGCTGGTGCGAGAGGTGGCGAGCCGGATCTGGGTGATGCACAAGAGCGAGCCCATCCTCGACTTCCCCGGCAACTTCGACGAGCTGGTGGAGAAGCACCCCGAGCTGGTGACCGAGCACCACTAGGACGAGGGCTGCGCCCTCGCCCCACCGGCGGAGCCGGTGGGGCCCCACTCCTGCTGCGCGGGGCCCGTGACCTCGCGGCCCGCTGCGCGGGTGCCCGCGAGGTCCCCGCGGTGAGGGGCTACGCCCCTCCCCCGCTGCGCGGGGCCCCCTCCGGCGCTGGCCGGCCCTTGGTGTACCTGCCCATCCACGCGTCACCGAACACCCGCCGCGCCGCCTCGAGGTTGTGCGCAGCACAGAGCACCCGAAGGTTGGCCGCGGTGGATTCACCGCCCAGGGCTCGCGGGACGACGTGATCGAGCTGGAGCGCATGCGTCGAGCCGCAGATCTCCCCGTTGGCGAGCCGCCACTGACAGCAGCCGCCGTCGCGCCGCCAGACCTCGCGGCGAACGTGGGTAGGAACGCGATCCGGCCGGGAGGGGCGAACGCCGCCCCGAGGCCGGTCCGAGTGCGCACTCTTCCGCTTCTCCGCCTTCGCCAGCAGCAGATCCACCGCCGCCTCGAGGAGCGCGTCGTCGGAGAGGCCCGGACGCAGGTCCCGGAGCCGCGCCAGCTTGCGCGCGAAACGTTCACTTACCGTCACATGGAGCCGCTGACGGTCCGCCGTGAGTGGGGTGAGGTCCGCGGTGCGGGGAGAGGACGCCGGAGCCGCAAGGGTCATCGTAGTGACCCGTGGTTCAACAGTTGAACCAGCCGTCTCTCGCGGGACCACCGGTTCAACAGTTGAACCGAACTTCACGGCAGGGGCGGTCAGTTCAACAGTTGAACCAACAGGCGCACGCACCGCCGTGAGCACCGTCCGAACCGGCGGCGCCGGATGCGGCACCAGCGCCGCGACGATCTCGGCCGCCTCATGCCGCGACAGCCCGTAGAACCGCGGAAGCACCGCCTCCCAGTTCTCCGCCGTGACGACCCGCGCCACCTCGATGACGGTGGTGAAGCAGAGTCGCCCATCCCGCAGCGGCCCGACGACGGCGGGGACCGCCTGGAGGAGCTCCGCCGCGACCTTGCGGTACTGCGCCGAGCCCTTGGAGAGCCCGAGCTCGCGGTGCAGGTAGTGGAAGAGCGAGGCGTATCCCAGCTCCGCCCACGCGCGCCGCGAGTCGAAGCCCGCGAGCGCGACCAGGAACTCCGCGAGCGCCGAGCGCTCACGCCGGAGCAGGGTGGCCAGCCGATCCGAGAGTTCACGTGCAGTGTCCATGAGAACACTCTCTCACGCGTTTCGGAGGTCTCGCTGGACGCACGTATTCGACGTGAAACGCGAGAAGGGCAGGGTGGGGTCGCAAACGCGCTCGGAACGAGAGCGCGAGCCGCAGGCGAGAGGCAGTACGTTCTGGGCGGGGTTCCCGTGCGCCGCGCGCCGCGAAGTCGCCTCACGGTGAAACCACGTCAAGGACGGCGTGCGTTCCCGTTGGGCCGCAAACCGTCGCTCACCATAAGTGCGACCCCGCTCATGGTTCGACGGGGCTCACCATGAGCGGAATTCGGTGGCTCAGCGCGAGGGGACTTCTGGCGGCTCACCATGAGCGGAATCCGCCGGCTCACTACGCGGCCGCGGCCAACGAACGCCAGCCCCAGTTCCCTCACAGGCCTCTCGCAAGCCGATCCCGCGCCGCCGCGCCCGGCCAACAAGGCCCGCCCCGCCAGCCCGCTGCCCGACCTCTAGCTCCTCTTCCGAAACCGCCCCTACCTCCCCAAAGCCTTCGCCAGCACATCCGGCCGATCCGTCACGATCCCATCCACGCCTAGCGCGAGCAGCTCCCGCATCTCGACCGGATCGTCCACCGTCCACACGTGCACCGGAATCCCCAGCCCGTGGAAGTGCTCGACGACCCGCGGGCACACCACCTCGACCTCGCCCATCCGATGCGGCAGATCCGCGACGTCGTAGCCGCCCGGACACCCCTCCGCCGCCTGCCCCGACAGCGCCGCGATCACGTGGCACGTCGCCGCCTGCTCCGGCAGGTACCGCGCGCACCCGGGCAAGAGCGCCGCGAGCCGCTCCGCCTGGGCGTCGAAGAACGACCCGACGCACACGCGATCCTCCGCCCCCGCGGCCCGGATCTCCCGCGCCAGCGCCTCCGCGAGCGCCGCCTCGTCCGGCTTCGCGTCGATGTTGAGCCGCAAGCCCGGATACCGCGCCAGCACCTCCGCCAGCGTCGGCACCTTCACCCCGGAGCCCCGCAGCGGCTGCGTCGCGCCACCATCGGGCGTGAACCCGAATGCCGCGTCCAGCCGCCGCACCTCCTCGAGCGTCCGCGCCTCGATGGTTCCCGGCACGCCGGTGAGCCGCGCCGTGTCGTCGTCGTGGAACACCACCACCGCGCCGTCGGCGGTCCGGCGCACGTCGATCTCCAGCGCGTCGGCGCCGAGCGCGACCGCCCGATCGAACGCGACGAGCGTGTTCTCCGGCGCGAGCGCGCTGCCGCCGCGGTGGGCCACCAGCCACGGGCCGGGGCGGGAGAGGTAGGCGCGCGCGGGCGCGCGGGCGGGCGAGGGCGGGGTGGGCGCGGTCACCCGCCGACCTTCTTCCGCCCCGCCGCCCCCGTCAACGCCTCGGGCGTGCCCTGAGGTTCCGCCCGCGGCGCCGCCGGGTTAGAACCTCGCCATGCGAAGGCAGGTGAAGGGTGAGGCGGTGCGTCGCGAGCTGCTCCCGGGCACGTCCCCGGCGCTGTTGAAGGAGCTGCACCTGCTCACCCGGCAGGGCGATCTCAACGCCGACAGCCTCCGGAAGCTGAAGCAGGTGAACCACCTCGCGAACCTGCTCGCCCCCGCGCTCGACGACGTGCTCGGGCGCTTCGGCGATCCGGTGGTGGTGGACTGCGGGGCCGGCAAGAGCTACCTCGGCTTCATCCTGTACGAGCTGTTCCTCGGGCCGGCCGGCAAGGGCCGGCTCCTCGCGCTCGAGTCGCGCCCCGACCTCGCGAGGTCCGGCGCCGAGCGCGCCGCGCGCCTCGGCTTCGACCGGCTGTCGTTCGTCGAGGCGCCCATCGACGCCGCGCCGGTGCCGGAGCGGGTGAACCTCGTCACCGCGCTGCACGCCTGCGACACCGCCACCGACGACGCGCTCGCGCTCGCCATCCGGCACGGCGCCGACCACGTGGCGGTGGTCCCCTGCTGCCAGGCGGAGGTGGCGCGCCAGCTCGACGAGGCGAAGGAGCCCTCGCCGCTGCTCGCGCCGCTGTTCGAGCACGCCTGGCACCGGCGCGAGTTCGGCTCGCACCTCACCAACGTGCTGCGCGCGCTCACGCTCGAGGCGCACGGCTACAAGGTGACCGTCACCGAGCTCACCGGCTGGGAGCACTCGGTGAAGAACGAGCTCATCCTCGGCAAGAAGATCCGCGCGGCGTCGCGCGACGCGCAGGCGCGGCTGGACGCGCTGCTCGCGGCCACCGGCGTGCGCCCGAAGCTGCTGCGGACGCTCGCCGGGGCCGGTGCGGCGCCCGCCTAGCGCCGGTTCCCGAACAGTCGCAGCAGCGACAGGAACAGGTTCACGAAGTCGAGGTAGAGCGAGAGCGCGCCGCTCACCGGCGCGGCCGCCGCGCCGCCGCCCGCGCGCGCGTACGCGCGGAGCTTCTGGGTGTCGTAGGCGGTCAGGCCGGTGAAGACCAGCACGCCCGCGCACGACACCACCCACGAGACCATGTCGGACCGGAAGAACAGGTTCGCGAGGCTCGCGATGACGATGCCGATGAGCCCCATGAACAGGAAGCTGCCCCAGCCGGTCAGGTCGCGGCGCGTGACCGTGCCGTAGACGCTCATCGCGGCGAACGTGCCGGCGGTGGTGAGGAACGCGATCCCCACCGACGCGCCGGTGTAGACGAGCAGCACCACCGAGAGCGTCGCGCCGTTCAGCGCGGAGTAGAGCAGGAACAGCCCGCCGGCGGCGACGGCCGGCAGCCGGTTCACCGCGGCCGAGATCCAGATCACCAGCGCCAGCTCGGCGATGACGAGCCCGTAGAACAGGATCCGGTTGCCGACGATCGCGAGCAGCAGCGTCTCCGAGCTCGCCACCGCGGTCGCGACCAGCGCGGTGACGCCGAGGCCGAGCGTCATCCAGCGGTACACGGCGGACATGAAGCGGCGCTCGACGTCGGACGCGCCGCGGACCAGCACCTGCTCGCGGGCGGGGAAGCGGGAAGGGGAGTCGAAGGACATGGACGGATTGTAACCCGCGCGGGCGCGGAGCGCCGTGGGTGGCTGGTGCCCCGGCGCCGCGCATGGTCTATACACCCCGGCCATGGCCGCCCCGTCGCCCCAGCCCGACCCCGCCCGACTCGCCCCGCCTGCGAGCGCCGCGCCGGCGGGCGAGCGCGGCTGGCCCGCCCTGCGCGCCGCCTGGGCCGCGGTGCTGCTCGCGCTCGCGTTCCGCCTGGCGAGCTACGCCGCCATGACCGTGGCGGCGGTCTGGAACGAGCTCCGCCCCGCGCCGGCCGCGCTGCCCGACCTCGTGCTCGCGCACGTCCCGTACGTCGAGTGGGTGGCGCGCGGGAACTACGTGCTGTGGCTCGGCATCTACCTGCCGGTGGCCGCCGCGCTGCTGTGGGTCTCGCCGCGCACCTTCGTCCGCTACAACGTGGCCGGCGCGATCGTGTCCCTGCTCCGCGGCGCCACCATCGCCATGACCGGCCTGGGCGCGCCCGACCCGGCGCGCGCCGGCCCCGGGATCTCCGGGCACGCGCCCTGGGACGCGTACGCGCAGCTCCTCTCGCCGTGGCAGGTGTTCGCGAACGGCTCGATGCGCGCGTACCTCACGAAGGACCTGTTCTTCTCCGGCCACACCGCCACCACGTTCCTGCTCCTGCTGTACGCGTGGCGCTGGCCGCGCCTGCGCTGGCCCGCGCTCCTCGGCCACGTGCTGGTGGTCGCGTCGGTGTTCCTCGCGCACCTGCACTACACCATCGACGTGGCCGGCGCGTACGCGGTGACCTTCGCGGTGTTCGCGCTGCGCGAGGGCTGGCCGGCGCGCGCCGGCGCGCGCTAGTCGCGGGCGAGCAGCTCCACCACGCCGGTGGTGATGGCCGGCAGGTAGGTGATGGCGAGGACGCCCGCGCTCATGATGAGCAGGAACGGGAACGCCTTGCGGTAGAGGTACGGCAGCGGCTTGTTGAAGCGCGAGGCCGACAGGAACAGGTTGAGCCCCATCGGCGGGAACAGGAAGCCGAGCTCGAGGTTCGCGAGGAACACCACGCCGAGGTGGATCGGGTCGATGCCGTAGGCGACGCCGAGCGGCGCGACCAGCGGCGCCAGCACCACGATGGCCGAGTAGATCTCGAGCACGCTGCCGAGCACCAGCAGCACCGCGTTCAGCATGAGCAGGAACAGCGCGGGCGAGTGCACGTGCGCCGTCATCCACTCCACCAGCCGGGTCGGGATCTCCGCGTCCACGAACCAGGAGGTGAGCCCGAGCGCGGTGCCGAGCAGGATCACCACGCTCCCGACCAGCGTGGACGCGTGGACCAGCACCCGCGGCAGGTCGCGGACCGGGCTGATCGAGCGGAACACCACCAGCTCGACCACCAGCGCGTACGCGGCGGCGAGCGCGGCGGCCTCCACCACGGTCGCGAACCCCGAGCCGACCGCCACCACCACGAGCGTGGGGAGCCCGAGGTCCCACTTCGCGTCCCACAGCGCCGCGAGCGCCTCGCGCGGGTGGAACGGCTGCCGCGGCGCGCGCGACCGGACGCCCACGATGACGCCGTAGGCGGCGACGAGGACGATCATGAGCAGGCCCGGCACCAGCCCGCCGATGAACAGGTGGTCGATGGGCGCCTGCGCCACCACGCCGTAGAGGATCACCGGGAGCGACGGCGGGAACAGCAGGCCGAGCGAGCCGGCCGCGGTGACCAGGCCGACCGAGAAGTCCTCCGGGTAGCCGTCCTCGAGGAGCGCCGGGAGCAGGAGCCCGCCGAGCGCGAGGATGGTGACGCCGGACGCGCCGGTGAAGGTGGTGAACAGCGCGCACACGAACGTCGCCATCACGGCGACGCCGCCCGGCATCCACCCGAACAGCCCCTTGTACGCGCGCACCAGCCGGCGCGCCGCGCCGCCCTCGGCGAGCACGTAGCCGGCCGCGGTGAGCAGCGGGATGGCGGGCAGCGTCGCCGAGGAGACCAGGTTGAAGGTGGCGGTGGGCACCGCCGCGATCGCGAGCGCGTCGCCCGCGTCGCGGAAGAACAGCACCATGGCGAGGCCGGCCATGGCCACGAACACCGGCGCGCCCAGCAGGAACGCGAGCAGCACCAGGATCGAGAGGATCCAGGTGAGCGCCGGGCCGGGCACCACCGACCCGAGCAGGAACGCGCCCACCGCGACCAGCGCGGCGGCGACGCGCAGCGCCCAGCAGCGCAGGGACTCGCAGGGCGCCCCGGCCCGCCACGCGAAGCGGAGCGCCATGATCGCGAAGCCCACCGGCATCACCAGCTGGCTCCAGGCGACCTTGATGCCGAGCGCGACCTGGCCGAACCCCGTCCACTCGACCTTGACCAGCTCGAGCGACGCCCAGGCGAGCAGCGCCGTGACCGCGGCGGAGACCGCCTGCCCGAGGAACCAGGCCGCGGTGCGCGGCCAGCCCACCGGGATCAGGTCGAGGGTGGAGAGGGCGAGGTGGCGGCCGCTCGCGGTGGCGAGCATCGCTCCGAGGAAGCCCACCCACAGGGTGATGTGCTGCGCGAGCACGGCCGAGCCGGGCAGCTCCCGGCCGAGGAGGCGCCGCGACACGGTGGAGGCGGCCGGCAGCAGGATCATCGTCACGAGCAGGAACGTGACGAGGCCGCGCTCGACGCGCGTGCCCTGCGCGTTCGGGTCGCCGTGGCTGGAGATGGTTGGGGCGGTCACGCGAAAGTCGATTGACCCCTCACGGAGGGGCATCTATGAGTACCCACGCTTATCACGATCCCTCCGCGGCCGGGCCATCCGCGTGAACCGTACCCACCACCTCGCCCTCATACTCGCGGTCACGCTGCCGCCGCTCGCCGGGTGCAGGAGCGCCGCGCTGTCGTTCGCCGCCGACGCCGTCGCGCAGAGCGGCACCTCCTACGCCTCGGACGACGATCCGGAGCTGGTGCGGGACGCGGTCCCGTTCGGCCTGAAGACGATGGAGGGGATCCTCGAGGAGAACCCCAGGCACGTGGGGCTCCTGACCGCGCTCACCAGCAGCTTCACGCAGTACGGCTACGCGTTCGTGCAGGCGGACGCCGAGCAGGCCGACCTCGACGGCCGCATCGACGCGGCCCGCGCCGGCCGCCTCCGCGCGAGGAAGCTCTTCCTGCGCGCCCGCGAGTACGGCCTGCGGGGGCTGGAGGTGCGGCACGAGAAGCTCTCCCGCCGCCTTCGGGAGGGGCGCGACGTCCCGGCCGCGCTGCGGCGCGCCGGGAAGGAGGACGTCCCGCTGCTGTACTGGACCGCCTCCGCCTGGACGCTCGCCATCGTGAACGGCAAGGGCGACATGCAGCTCGTCGCCGAGCTGCCGGTGGCGATCGCGATGATGGAGCGGGCGCTCGAGCTGGACGAGCGCTGGGGCGACGGCGCCATCCACGAGTTCTTCGTCTCCTACGACGCCACCCGCAGCGCCGCCCAGGGCGGCGGGGCGGAGCGGGCCAGGGCGCACCTCGACCGGGCGCTCGCCCTCTCGATGAACAAGAAGCTGGGCCCGCTCGTCTCCTGGGCGGAGGGCGTCCTCGTCCAGCAGCAGGACCGGGCCGGGTTCACGCGCGTCCTCGAGGAGGTCGTGCGCGCCGATCCGGACGCCGAGCCGAAGTACCGGCTCGCCAACATCCTGGCCCAGCGGCGCGCCCGCGCGCTGCTCGACCACGTAGACGATCTGTTCCTCTAGTCCCGGGAGTCCCACGTGAAGAAGCTGCTCCTCGCCGCGCTGCTCGCGGCGCTCGCCCCGGCCGCCCGCGCCCAGAACGTCGTCATCAAGCTCGGCACGCTCGCGCCCCAGGGGTCCACCTGGCACGAGATCCTGAAGGAGATGGCGCAGCGCTGGGAGCAGGCGTCCGGCGGGCAGGTGAAGCTCCGCATCTACGCCGGCGGCGCCCAGGGCAGCGAGGGCGACATGGTCCGCAAGATGGGGATCGGCCAGCTCCAGGGCGCCGCCATCTCCAACGTCGGCATGCACGACGTCATCCCCGAGCCGCAGGCGCTCTCGGTCCCGTTCCTGTTCGAGGACCAGGCGCAGATGGAGTGCGCGTTCGCGAAGGTGCGGCCGCAGCTCGAGGCGGCGCTGGAGAAGCGCGGGCTCGTCGCGCTGCAGTGGAGCCGCATCGGCGCCATCCACCTGTTCTGCTCCTCGGCGCACCGCTCGCCGGCCGACATGGCGAACGCGAAGATCTGGGCCTGGGAGGGCGACCCGAAGAGCGTGGAGGCGTTCCGCGCGGCCGGGCTGAAGCCGGTGGTGCTCTCGTCCAACGACATCGTGCCCTCGCTGCAGACCGGCATGATCGACTGCATCCCCAACGTGCCGCTCTACGTCCTCACCGCCCGCCTGCACGAGAAGGCGAGCCACATGATGGACCTGCCCTGGAGCTGGATGATGGGCGCGACGCTGGTGCGCAAGGACGCCTGGGAGAAGATCCCGGCGGACACCCGCGCCAAGCTGGCCGCGATCGCCAGGGAGCTGGGCGAGAAGGTGGACGTCGAGGTGAAGCGGCTCAACACCGACGCCGTGACGGCCATGCAGAAGCAGGGGCTGCAGGTGGAGAAGGGCGACCCGGCCGCCTGGCGCACCGCCATGGAGAAGACCTGGCCGGTGGTGCGCGGCGGGGTGGTGCCGGCCGCGTTCTTCGACGAGGTGAAGGGCGCGCGCGACGCCTGCAAGGCGGGCGGGGCGAAGAAGAAGTAGTCAGCGCGCGGCCGCGAAGCGCGCCACCGCGCGGCGGGCCGCGGCGCACCCGAAGATGAGCGTGAGGTGCCCGCGCGGGAAGCTCGCCCGCGCGGCGCCCCAGCGCGCGGCGAGCGCGTCCGCGCCCGGCCGGAGCGCGATCCGATCCGCCTCGCCGGTCACGACCAGCACCCGCCGCGCGGTGGGCGGGCGCGCGTCCGGCCGGAACGGCGCCAGCATCGCGGCGAGCTCCGCCGGCGGCGGCGGCGGCGCCCCGGCGCGGCGGGCCAGCCCCAGGTAGCGCCGCCCGATCCGCGTCCCCTCGAACACCGCCGCGAGATCTGCGGGCGGCGCCACCAGCGCGGCGAAGTCGGCCGCCTCGGGCGCGGTGGCGGCGAGCCCGGCCGCGAGCGCGCCCAGCGAGAGCCCGCACACGCCGGCCGCGCCGCCCTGCGCGCGGGCGAGCGCGAGGAGCACGCGGATCTCGAGCACGAGCTGCTCCATCGCCGCGCGCAGCGCCGGGACGTCGGGCGTGACGAACCCCTCGCCGCTCCGCACGCCGGGCGCGGCGCGGTGCAGGTGGCGCGGCGGCACCAGCGTCCAGCACGCGAGCCCCTCGGCGGCGAGCGCGCGCTCCCAGCGCGAGACGAGGCCGAGCCGCGGGAGCTTCCACGGCGGGACGAGCACCACGGTGCCGCGCCGCGGGCCCTCCGGCGGCCGCGCCACCGCCGCCATCTCGAGGTCGCCGGGGCACGGCCGCGGCGAGGGGGCGCGCCACGGGCCGGGCGCGCCGGGCGGCGGCGGGAGCGGCGGCAGCGGGCCGAAGCAGTCGAGCGGCGCGGCGTCCGCCCCGCGGAACGGGACGGGGGCGCGGCGGCGCCGGTCCTCGCCCCACATCGCGAGCTCGTCCAGGGTGCCGTGGCAGCGCAGCAGGGCCATCTCGGGGCCATTATGCAACCCGCCGCCGGGTGGCGCGTATCCCCGGCGGAGAGGGAGGACGGCGATGGCGCGCTGGCGACCGGACACCGCGGAGCGGGAGGCCACCCCGGAGGCGCTGTACCTGCGGCGGCGGGAGTTCCTGGCGCTCGGCGCCGCGGGCGCGGTGGGGCTGCTCCTGCCGCGCGGCGCGCGAGCCGGCGAGCCCACCGGCGCGGCGCTGCAGGTGGCGCGCAAGGTGGACCAGGCCGGCGGCGAGACGCCCACGCCCTGGGACTCGGTCACCGGCTACAACAACTTCTACGAGCTCGGCACCTCCAAGGAGGACCCGTCGCGCAACGCCGGCTCGCTCCGGCCCCGGCCCTGGACCGTCACCGTCGCCGGCGAGGTGAAGAAGCCGCAGACGCTCGACCTGGACGCGCTCACGCGCATGTTCCCGCTGGAGGAGCGCGTCTACCGGATGCGCTGCGTGGAGGCGTGGTCGATGGTGATCCCGTGGGTGGGCTTCCCGCTCGGCGACCTGGTGCGCCGCCTCGAGCCGACCTCGCGCGCGAAGTACGTGGCGTTCCAGACGCTGCTCGATCGCGACCAGCTCCCCGGGCAGCGCCGCCCGGTGCTGCCGTGGCCGTACGTGGAGTCGCTCCGCATCGACGAGGCCGCCCACCCGCTCGCGCTGCTCGCGGTGGGGCTCTACGGGCGCGTGCTGCCCGGGCAGAACGGCGCGCCGCTCCGGCTGGTGGTGCCGTGGAAGTACGGGTTCAAGGGCGCGAAGTCGATCGTGCGCATCACGTTCCTCGCCGACCGGCCGCACACCACCTGGAACGACGCCGCGCCGGACGAGTACGGCTTCTACGCGAACGTGAACCCGGAGGTGGACCACCCGCGCTGGAGCCAGGCGCGGGAGCGGCGCATCGGCGAGTTCTTCCGCCGCAAGACGCTGCCGTTCAACGGCTACGCCGCCGAGGTCGCCTCGCTCTACGCGGGGCTCGACCTGCGCAAGAACTACTGAGCCGTCGTGACGCGCGCCGGCACCCGCATCCGCTTGCGCCTCCTGAAGGCGGCCACGTTCGCCGCCTGCTGCCTCCCGCTCGCGAAGATCGCCTGGGACGCGTTCACCGGCGGGCTGGGCGCGAACCCCATCGAGGCGGTGCTCGACCGGCTCGGCTTCTGGACGCTGACGCTGCTCACGCTCTCGCTCGTGCCCACGCCGGCGCACGACCTCGTCGGCCTCGCCTGGCCGGTGCGGGTGCGGCGCATGCTCGGCCTGTTCACGTTCGCGTACGCCACGCTGCACCTGTGCTGGTACGTGGGCGTGGACCAGTTCTTCGACCTGCAGATCCTCGCGAAGGACGTGCTGAAGCGGAAGTTCATGGCGGTGGGCTTCGTCGGGTGGCTGCTGCTCGTGCCGCTGGCGGTGACGTCCACCGACCGCTGGGTCCGGCGCCTCGGGTACGCGCGCTGGAAGCGGCTGCACCGGCTGGTCTACGCGGTGGCCGCGCTCGGCGTGGTGCACTTCATGTGGCGCGTGAAGGCGGACGCGCTGCGCCCGTACGTGTTCGCGGGGATCCTGGCGGCGCTGCTCGGGGCGCGCGCGGCGGTGCGCCTGCGCGCGCAGCTCAGCAGAGCCGGTGCACCGCGTCCACGAAGCTCGCCAGGTCGAACGGCTTCGGGAGGAATCCCTCGACGCCCAGTCCCGCGACGGCGCGGCTGTCGCCGCCGTGGCCCGCCGAGAGCACGAGCACGGGGATCCGCGAGAGGCGCGGGTCGTCGCGCTGGACCGAGCGGAAGGCCCAGCCGTCCATGATCGGCATCATCAGGTCGAGCACGATCAGGTTGGGCGGCTGGTCCACCGCGGCGAGCCGGTCCAGCGCCTCCGCGCCGTTGGCGGCACAGCTGACCGCGTAGCCCTCCTCCTGCAACAGCTCGGCGATCGTTTCCCGGATGGCGAGGTCGTCTTCGACGACCAGGATGCGAGCGGGGGAAGCCATGTTCGGTCGTACTCTGGGCACGGCTGCCCGGAGAGGGAACCCCCTGATCGCTCGCCCGGGCGGCAGGCGCCGGTCTGCGTCCCGGCAGGGCCCTCGCCAACGGGGGCCCAGCCGCGCGGCGCTGCGACCCGCAGTCCGTTCCCGCGGCATCCGCGAGAGATTCCGGGGCCCTGGTCCGGCGCAGCGTTGACACCCCCTGGAACCGGGCGATACACGCAGCGAACGCCATGCCAAACGAGAACGAGCCATCCACCGCAGCGGGTGCCGTCTACGGCAGGGCGTCGCCGCCCAGGATCGGGCTGCCGGAGCGCGGCGTGGTCATCGGCCTGCGCTGGAGCGGGATCGAGGGCGCCGGCAACCAGATCCTCGCCGCGAAGATCGAGTGCGAGCCGGAGCGGGCGCGCCTGACGCGCCTGTGGCGGCCGTTCACCGACGCGCCGGGCCGCCGCGACGTGCAGGCGCGCTTCGCCGCCTGGCTGGCCGAGGAGGCGCGCTGGGCGGAGGGGCGCCTCACGCTCGGCGTGGACTTCGCGCTCTCGCTCTCCGAGACCCACCTGCGCCAGCTCGGGCTGCTGCGGCAGGCCATCCGCGGCCCGGCGGTGCTCGGCCGCAACCTCGAGGAGCGCTTCCTCGGGCAGGGCGGCGACTTCTCCGAGGGCGCGGCGCGGCTGCGCGCCGAGCTCGGGAAGGACCGCCCGCGCTTCACCGACTGCTACCGCGCCGAGCCGGCCACGCCCACCAGCGCGCGCGCGTTCCGGCAGACGTTCTTCGGCCTCTGCACCATGGCCCGCGCCACCGCCGCCTTCCTGCCCTGGGATACGCCGGCCGCCGGCAAGCCGCTCGTGGTCGAGGTGCGGCCCGGGCACGTGGCGCGCGCGATGTGCGGGGTGTGCACCTACCGCGACGACGAGCGCGACGGGGTGGCGCGCTCCTCCACCCGCGCCAAGATCCTCCGGACCCTGCGCCACGCCGCCAAGCTCGAGTTCGAGATGGAGCAGGCGGCGCAGATCGTCGAGGACGGCGACGGCGAGCACCTCGACGCGGTGCTCTCCGCCACCGGCGCGGCGGCGGCCTGGCACGGCGGGTTCACGGGCGTGCCCGCGAACGTTCCGCGCTGCGAGGGCTGGATCCACTCCATCCGCGAGGAGCCCTGGCGCGAGGGGTAGCAGGCGGACGCACGCCTGCGCACCCGGAGCGGTTGGCGCGCGGCCGCCCCGCCGGATAGGCTCGGCACCCCGTGCCGCGCACCCCGAAGACCGTCACCGCCCTCGAGGCGGTGCTCCGCGACGTCGCGGCGTTCCGCCCGCGCGGCTTCGGCCCGCCCATCCACGGCCCGCCGGTGCCGAGCCGCATCTTCCTCATCGGCCAGGCGCCCGGGCCGCACGAGGCGCGCTTCGGCCGCCCGTTCGCGTGGACCGCCGGCAAGACGCTGTTCCGCTGGCTCGAGCGCGCCACCGGCGCCGGCGAGGAGCTGGTCCGCGAGCGCGTCTACATCTCCGCCGTGGTGCGATGCTTCCCCGGCAAGGCGCCGGGCGGCGGCGACCGGGTGCCCACGCCCGACGAGTGCGCGCTGTGGCGCGGCTTCGTCGAGCGGGAGGTGGAGATCCTCCGGCCGCGCCTCGTGATCCCGGTGGGCCGCCTCGCCATCCAGGAGGTGCTCGGCCACACGGAGCCCATCGCGGCCGTGGTCGGGCGCACGCTCCGTGCGTACTTCCACGGCGTGAAGACCGACGTCATCCCGCTGCCGCACCCGTCGGGTGCCTCGACCTGGTTCAAGATGGAGCCGGGCAAGACGCTGCTCGACGAGGCGCTGACGCTCATCGCCGATCACCCGGAGGTCCAGCGCACCTTCCGCCGGAGGCGCACCGCGTGAGCGGGCGCGCGCTCCGCGCGGCGGCGGTGGCGCTCTGCGCCGCGGCCGCCTGCGCGCACGGGCCCGCGCGCGAGGCCGGTGGCCCCGGGCGCGGCGAGGAGGCTCCCGCCCGCGCCGCCGAGGCGCCCGCGCGCCCCGGCGAGCAGGTCGGCCTCGCGAGCTACTACGGCAAGCGGCACCACGGGCGGCGGACCGCCAGCGGCAGCCGCTTCGACATGCACGCCATGACCTGCGCGCACCGCACCGCGCCGTTCGGCACGCGGCTCAAGGTGACGTCGCTCGAGTCCGGCAAGAGCGTGGTGGTGAAGGTCACCGACCGCGGCCCGTTCGCCGGCGGCCGGGTGGTGGACCTGTCCTACGCGGCGGCCCGCAAGCTGGGCATGGTGGAGGACGGCGTGGTGCGCGTCCGGGTCGAGCCGCTCGAGGACGACTAGGCGCGGCCCCGCTCCGCGGCGGCGCGGAGCGACGAGATGGCCTGGCGGTAGTCCGGCGCGCCGAACACCGCGGTGCCGGCGACGAGCACGTTCGCGCCCGCGGCCGCGACCTTGCCGGCGGTCTCCGGCTTCACCCCGCCGTCCACCTCGATCTCCAGCGCCAGGCCGCGCGCGTCGGCCATGGCGCGCAGGCGGCGGACCTTCTCGGTGCAGGCCTCGATGTACTTCTGGCCGCCGAAGCCCGGGTTGACGGTCATGACGAGCACCATCTCGCAGTCGCCGAGCACGTACTCGATCGCGGACAGGTCGGTGGACGGGTTGAGCGCCACCGCCGGCCGCGCCCCCGCGGCGCGGATGGCCTGCAGCGTGCGGTGGAGGTGCGGCGAGACCTCGGCGTGCACCGAGACGAGGTCGGCGCCGGCCTTCGCGAACGCCTCCACGTACTTCTCCGGCTCGACGATCATGAGGTGCGCGTCCACCGGGAGCCTCGTCACCTTGCGCACCGCCTCCACCACCAGCGGGCCGATGGTGATGTTCGGCACGAACCGGCCGTCCATCACGTCCACGTGGATCACGTCGGCGCCCGCCGCCTCGACGGCGCGGACCTCCTCGGCGAGCCGGCCGAAGTCGGCGGAGAGGATCGACGGGGCGATGCGGATGGGGAGGGCCATGGACGGATCCTAGTCGGTGGAGGGCGCGTCCCGCACCAGCCGCGCGGCGTAGAAGCCGTCGGTCCCGTGGCGGCTGGGGAGGGCGAGCAGATCGCCCTGCGCGTCGAGCACGTCGGCCGGGAAGCCGGCGGGCGGCGGGGCGCGGCGGAAGCCCTGGGCGAGGAGCGCCTCGACCACCTCCGGCCCCTCGGCGCGCGAGAGCGAGCAGATCGAGTAGACGACCGGCGCGCCGGGCCGGGCGTACCGGGCGGCGTTGAGGGCGATCTGGCGCTGGAGCGCGGCCATGCGCGGCAGGTCGCCGGGCGCGCGGCGCAGCTTCAGCTCGGGGTGGCGCCGGAGCGTGCCGAGGCCGGCGCAGGGCGCGTCCACCAGCACCGCGTCGAAGCTCCCGGGCTCGAGCCCGGGGATGGGCTTCCCCGCGTCGGCGCACACCACCCGCACCGCGGGCAGGCCGCGGCGCGCGGCCTCGCGGGCCAGCTCGTCGGCCTTGCGCGGGTGGAGCTCGACGGCGACCACCTCGGCCCCGGGCCCGAGCAGCTCGGCCAGGTGGAACGCCTTGCCGCCGGGCGCGGCGCAGGCGTCGAGCACGCGCGCCGGCCGGCCGGCGAGGTCGCCCGCCGCGAGGAGCGTCACGAGCTGCGCGGCCTCGTCCTGCACCTGGAACGGCACGTCCCCGGCCGCGTGGGCCAGCTCGGCCACCGACGCCCCGGTGAGCACCACCCCGCCCGGCGCGCGGGCCGCGGGCGCCGCGGTGAGCCCGGCGGCGCGGGCCCGCCCCAGCAGCGCCTCGCGATCGGGCGTCCGCACGCACAGCGGGGCCGGCGCGTTCATCGCCCGCGCGAGCGCCAGGGCCTCGCCGGCGCCGAGCCAGGCCACCCACTCCTCGGCCACCCAGCGCGGCAGCGCCTCGGCGGCGGCGACGTGGCCGGCCGGATCCGCCTCGAGCGCGGGCGGGTCCGGGAAGCGCGGGGCGCGCGAGAGCGCCCGGAGCACCGCGTTCACGTACCCGGCGGCGCGGCCGTGGTCCGCCGCCTTCGCGAGCGTCACCGTCTCGCCCACCGCCGCGTGCGCGGGCGTGCCGAGCACGAGCAGCTGGTAGGCGCCGAGCCGCAGCGCGACCCGCGCGGCCGGATCCAGCTCGGCGAGCGGGCGGCGGGAGTGCGGCGCCAGCGCGGCGTCGAGCGCGAGCGCCCGCCGGAGCGTGCCGTAGACCAGCTGGGTGGCGAGCCCCGCCTCGCGGGGATCGAGCGCGCCGGCCGCGCCCAGCGCCGCGTCGAGCGCGCGCGACGCGTACGCGCCGCCCTCGTCCACGCGCCGGAGCACCTCGAACGCGATGCCGCGGGCGCCCGCGGCCGGGATGGACGTGCGGACGGCCATCAGGTGCCCAGCCGGAAGCGCTTCCTGCGCAGGCCGTTCGCGAGGTCGAGCGCCGACTGCGCCGGCCGGCCCTCGAGCTGCACCCGGGTCACGAGCAGCGCCGTCCCGCCGCCGCACGCGACCGCGAGCCCGCGGCCGGCGACCACCTCCGCCTCGCCGGGCTCGCCCGCGGGCGCCGCGAGGTCCGCGGCGGGCCGCGCCTCCAGGACCTTCAGCGTGCGGCCCTCGAGCGTCGTGAACGCGCCGGGCCAGGGCGTGAAGCCGCGCAGCCGATCGGCGACGCGTCGCGCCGGGCTCTCCCACGCGACGCGCCCGTCCTCCTTCTCGAGGATGCGCGCCAGGGTGGCCTGCGCCGGGTCCTGGCGCACCGGCACGATCGCGCCGGCCTCGAGCAGGCGGAGCGCCTCCGCGAGCGCCTCGCCGCCGAGCGCCGCCAGCCTGGGCGCGAGCGTCTCCGAGGTGTCGTCCTCGCGGAGCTCGAGCGCGCGCTGCAGCAGGATGTCGCCGGTGTCGAGCCCCTCGTCCATCTGCATGATGGTGACGCCGGTCTCCCGCTCGCCCTCGGCGACCGCCCACTGGATGGGCGCGGCGCCGCGCCAGCGCGGGAGCAGCGAGCCGTGGACGTTGATGGCGCCGTGCGGGGCGAGCGTGAGCAGGTCCTTGCCGAGGATCCGGCCGTAGGCGGCGACCACCAGCGCGTCCGGCGCGAGCGCGCGCAAGGCGGCGGCGAGCGTCCCGTCGCGGACCTTCTCCGGCTGGAGCACCGCGACGCCGTGCGCGCGGGCCCAGGCCTTGGTGGCCGGCTCGCGGAGCGCCTGGCCGCGCCCGGCAGGGCGGTCGGGCTGCGCCACGACGGCCACGAGCGCGTGACCGGCGCGGTCCAGCGCGTCGAGCGCGGCGACCGCGAAGGCGGGGGTGCCGAGGAAGGCGATGCGCATGGCGGCCCCTGTATACGCGGGCGGGGGCGGGAGATCGAGCGCCAACCGGACGCGCCGGGCGGCAGCGTCACTCGACCGCGACCAGCACCAGGTCGCAGAGGTGCGTCCCCGTCTCGAAGCGCGGGATGGCGGCGCCGAGCGCCACGGCGGCGGGGCCGGAGCGGGCCTCGGCGAGCGCCCGCGCCAGGTCGATCCCGCGGCGCGCCGCCTCGCCCGCGCTCTCGCCGTCCACCACCGCGCCGGCCTGCCCGGTGGGCCCGTCGCGCCCGTCCGATCCGGCCGCGAGCAGCGCCGCCGGGAGGCCGTCCAGGCCGGCGGCGGCGAGGAGCGCCAGGTGCTGCGCCCGCCCGCCCTCGGGCGCCGCCGCGGCGGCGGGGATGCGGATGGTGGGCTCGCCGCCGAGCGCGAGCAGCCGCGGCCCGCGGGCCCCCGGCCGCCCCGCCCGCTCGCGCGCCCAGAGCGCCAGCCGCGCCGCCACCGCCACCACGTCGCCGGTGAGCGGGACGGGATCGACCGCCGCCTCCATGCCCATCCCGCGCGCCACCTCCGCGGCGGTGCGCGCCAGGTCCACCGGGCCCGCCAGCAGCCGGTGGCGCACGCCGGCGAGGCGCGGGTCGCCCGGCTTCGGCGTCTCCGGCAGCTCGCCGCGCGCGCCCGCCTCGAGCCGCGCCCGCACCGGCCCGGGCAGCGCCGCGCCCGCGTCGTGCACCGCCGCGAGCGCCTCGCCGAACGTGCTCGGATCCGGCGCGAGCGGGCCGGACGCGATCACCGAGAGGTCGTCGCCGGGGACGTCGGAGAGCACCAGCACGCGCACGTCCGCGGGCGCGAGCCGCGCGCCGAGCTGGCCGCCCTTCAGCCGCGAGAGGTGCTTGCGCACCGCGTTCAGCGCCTGGATGGTGAGCCCGGCGCGCATGAGCGCGGCGATCGCGCCGGCCTTCTCCTCCGGCGCGAGGCCCTCGGCGGGCGCCACCGCCAGCGCGCTCCCGCCGCCGGAGAGCAGCACCAGCGCCGGCGCCCCGCCGCCCGCGGCGGCCCAGTCGAGGAGCGCCTGCCCCGCCTCGAGCGAGCCGGCGGTGGGCCGGGGGTGGCCGGCGGCGATGCAGCGGGCGCCCGGCGCGACCGGGGGCCGGGCGCCCTCGGGCAGCACGCAGAGCGGCTCGCGGGCGCGCCCGCGGAGCGCGGCGAGCGCCGCCTCCAGCATCGGGGCGGCGGCCTTCCCGAGCGCCGCCAGGCGCACCGGGCCGGGCGGGAGCGGCTCGCGCGCCAGCGCCTCCGTCACCAGGCGCGCCGCGGCGGTGCGCGCCAGGGTGGCGCGGTACACCGCCTCGCAGGCGGCCGCGAGCGGCCTGCGCGCGCTCACGCGCGGTGCCCTCCGGGCGGTCCGTCCTGAGCACACCTTGTCCCCGCCGCGCCGACATGGGGTGGCGGCGCCGCGTTGCGGGGGGTCGCTCGCGCGGTAGAATCGCCCGGCCCGGTCGGCGTCCAGGCGGGCCCAGGCGGAAAGGGGAACGCACGATGTCCGAGGTCTCCCCCGCGAGCCCTTCCGGCGCGGGCCACGCGCGGCGCCACTTCCTGCTCGACCGCGGGTTCCAGCTCAAGTACGCGCTGACGATGGCCGGCGCCGGGCTGGTGGTGGCGGTCGCGTTCGGGCTGTGGCTGCACCAGGCCCACGCGCAGGCCACCGCGCTCCTGCCGCAGGACGCCGACACGCGCGCGCTCATCGCCCGCAGCGACCGCCTGCTGCTGGCCGCGTTCGCGGGCATCGCCCTGCTGCTCTCGGGCGCGCTCGGCCTGCTCGGCATCGTGATCACGCACCGCGTGGCCGGGCCGGTGTTCGTGATGGGCCATTACCTCTCCATCATGGCGCAGGGGCGGTTCCCGCGCATGCGGACCCTTCGGCGGGGAGACGAGCTGAAGGCGTTCTTCCGCACGTTCCTCGAGGCGGTGGACGCGATGAAGGCGCGCGAGGCGCGCCACGCCGCCGTGCTCGAGGCCGCCGTGGAGCGGATGCGTGCGGCCGAGGCCCACGCCCCCGAGCTCGCCCCCGCCATCGAGGCGCTCGCCGCCGCCGCCCGCGAGCGGCGCGCCGCGCTCGCCATCGACGATCCCGAGCCCACCCCCATCGCCGTTCCGGCGCCCCGCCAGGGCGCCGCCGGCCGCTGAACGCCGTCCCCCGGAGCCGAGGAGCTGCCCATGATGACGCTGCGCCGCGCTGCCGCCCTGCTCGCCTGCCTGCTCGTCACCGCGTGTGGAAGCCCGAAGGACGCGGAGGGGTGGGCGAAGCGCGCCGCCAGCCGGAGCCGCACCGACGAGAAGCTCGAGGCGCTCGCGCAGGTGCGCAAGGCGCCGGGCGACCGCCGCGCCGCCGTGCCGTACCTCGTCGAGGTGCTGAAGCAGGCGCCGCGGGCCCGCGGCGAGGCGGCCGTGGCGCTCGGCGAGATCGGCGACGCGGCCGCGGTGAAGCCGCTGCTGGACGCGGTGGACCGCGCCGCGCAGGACCGCGACACGCGCGACGCGAACCGGCACATCGCCACCGCGCTCGGCGCGCTCCGGGCGCGCGAGGCGGTGCCGGCGCTGGTCGAGCTGACCGCCTCGCCGGACGGCTACACGCAGGTGGCGGCGGTGGACGCGCTCGGCGAGATCGGCGACCCGGCCGCGATCGACACGCTGGTGCGCATCGCGACCTCGACCGAGGTCGAGCCGTTCACCGCCAAGCGCGCCATCCTGGCGCTGGGCCGGATCGGCGACGCGCGGGCCGGCCCGGTGGTGCTCCGGATGCTGTTCGAGGAGCGCCCGGGCGTCACGTTCTTCCCGGAGGCGGCGTTCGCCGCCGCGCAGATCGGCCGGCCCATGGCCGCGCCGCTGCTGGCGGTGCTGGAGGGGAAGGACGCGGCCCTGCAGGACTGGGCGCGCGCGCGCGGGGTGGTGAGCGGCGCGCTGTACGCGAAGGCGGCGCAGGTGCTCGGCGACGTGGGCGGCCCGGACGCGGTGCCGGCCCTGGTCGCGCGGCTCGCCTACCGCGACGCGGATCCCCGCGTCGGCGTCTACGTGCGCGTCTTCGCGGCGGAGTCGCTGGGCCGGCTGCGCGCGCGCGAGGCGGTGAAGCCGCTCGCGGACCTGATCGGCCGCGAGCCGGACCCGGACGCGCGCGACCGCTACTGCGACGCGCTCGCGCGGATCGGCGACCCGGCCGCGCTGCCGGCGCTGCGCGCGGCCGCCGCCGCGGGGGCGTGGCGCGTGCGCGAGGCGCCGCTCGCGGCGCTGTCGCGGCTGGGCGGCGCGCCCGAGGCGGCGCTGGTGGACGAGGCCATCCGCGCGTGCGGGAGCGGCTGCCCCGCGCAGGAGGGCCAGGCGCTCGCGGGGATGAAGGCGCGCCTCGCCGCCGCGGCAGCCTGCCAGGACGCGGCCTGCTGGGCCGGCAAGCTCTCCGACCCGGACCCGGCGGTGCGGGACCGGGCCGCGCTCGAGGTGGGCCGCGCCGGCGGGTCCGCGCAGGCGCGCGCGCTCGCGGACGCCATCGCGCGCCCGGTGGACGGGGACGCGGCGCTCGCCGCGCGGCACGCCGCGGTGCTCGCGCTCGGCTGGATCGCCGCGCGCGAGCCGCTCGGCGCGGACGCCGCGCAGGTGGCCGCCGCGATCGACCGGACGGTCGCGCAGGACCGCGGCCGGACGCTCACCGCGGGCGTGAACGAGGACGCGCTGCGGCTGGCGCTCCGGCTGAAGCGGCCGGCGGCGAGGTAGCCCTTCGACTCCGGCGGGCCTGCGGCCCGCCTACGCTCAGGGTGAGCGGACGTTCGCGCTCATCCCGACCCTTCGACTCCGGCGGGCCTGCGGCCCGCCTACGCTCAGGGTGAGCGGACGTTGGCGCTCATCCCGCGCGGAGTCGCGAAGCCTTCAGGCGGGCTCGCGCTTGCGGCCGCCCGCCTTGCCCGGGGCCTTCGCCGTCGCGGGCGCGGCGGCGACTTCCTTGCCGGGGGCGGCAGGCTTCGCGCCGGCAGCGGGCGCGCCGTCCCCGCGGGGCGGGCGGTCCCAGGCGCTCGGCATCAGGTTGAAGGGCAGCAGCTTCGCGAGCAGCGGCAGCAGCAGCATGCCGCCCGGCGCCGCGAAGATGGCGAGGGCGGGCACCGCCTTGGCGAGGTCGATGAGCTGCGCCTTCACCTTGCGCTTCTCGGCCGCGCTGAGCGTCTTCCCGGCGGCGGCCTTCGCGAGCAGCCCGCCCAGCTCGCCGGTCTCGCGGATCTCGGTCGCCAGCGAGCCGAGGTTGTCGGTGACCGCGGTGGAGACGCGCTCCACCACGTGGTCCGCCACCGACTCCCACTCGTCGGCGAGCACCTGCCAGTCCACCGGGACGCCGCCCTCGTCGAACGCCTCGAACCAGACCTCGTGGTCGCAGTGCTGCGCCGCCGCCTCCACCTGCGCGGTGGCGACCGCCGCCGCGTCGAGCCCGGCCGCCGCGGCGAAGCGCTCGGTCCAGCCGCGCGGCGCGTCGCCGTCGAGGCGGACCCGGAGCTGCGCGAGCAGGAGCTGCTCGAGCAGGAACGGCCGCACCCGCTCCGGCGCGTCGGCCGCGATCGCCTCGGGGCCGCGGGGGGACGCCACCAGGCGGCGCGCGTCGCGCAGCTCGGCGCGCGACAGGCCGAGGCGCGCGAGCTGCCGCACCCGCACGCCTCGGGCGCGCTCGCCGTCCGAGCCGGCCGCGAGCAGCAGGCCGGAGAGCGCCTCGGCGAGCAGCACCGACTCGCGCGCGGCGTAGGCGCCGTGACGGGCCAGCGCCACGGGATCGAGCCGCCCGGCGCGGTGGAAGCCGAGCACCACGCGCGCGAGCCGCCGGCGCAGGATGGCGGTCGCGCCGGGGTGGAGCGGCAGCCCGGAGACGGGATCGCCGGCCGGGTACGCGCGGGCCTGCAGCGCCTCGGCGGCGCCGCGGAGCGCGCGCTCGACCGCGCGGTCGGTGGACCCGCCCGGCTGCTCCGGCTCGACCTCGAGCGCGAGCGCGTCGAGGCCGAGCGCCGCCGCCAGGAACGCGGCGATCTCGGCGCGCTGGCGGGTGCGCAGGAACGGCTCGCCGCGCAAGAGCGCGAGGTCGAGCGCCAGCCCCACGTGCGTGCGGACCTCGTCGAGGAACGCGTCGTCCGGCGCCGGGGCCTCGGCGCAGAGCCGCCGGCGGCGCAGCGAGCGGGCCACCAGCAGGCGCGCCGCGGGGAGCAGGTCGCCCCGCGCCTCGGCCGCCGCGCGCACGTCGGCCGGCAGCCGCGCGCGGGCGGCGTCGGGGTCGTGCTGCTCCAGCTCCTCGGCGAGGAGGTGCTCGAGCCAGCTCTTGTCGCTGAGGGCCTTCGCCACGTCGATTCCGGAAGGGTGGGAGTCTAACCCGGTTGCCCCCTCGCCCGCTTGCCCACCCGGCGGATCCTTCGCCGTGCGGGCGGGCGGTGCGGCGCGCCGGTCGGGCCGCGGGGCGGGCGGGGTGGCGCGAGGGGGCGAAGGAGGGGCGGAGACGAAGCGAGCCGGCCTCTCTCGAGGCCGGCCCGGCCGGGCCGCGGTCGCGGCTCCCTCGCCCATGGGGGCGGGCGAGGGCGTTGCGGATCACTTCGCCTTGGCGCGGGGCTTCCGCTCCTCGGCCGGCTCCTCCGCCGGCGGGGAAGGGACGGCCACCGGGCCGCGGTGGATGCCGAACTTCTCGAACAGGCGGGCCTCCACCTGCTGGAGGATCTCGGGGTGCTCGCGGAAGAACGCCTTGGTCTGCTCGCGCCCCTGGCCGATGCGCTCGCCGCCGAAGCTGAACCAGGTGCCGCTCTTCTCGACGATGCCCTCGTTCGAGGCGAGGTCGAGCACGTCGCCCTCACGGCTGATGCCGTGGCCGTACATGATGTCGAACTCGACCTCCTTGAACGGCGGGGCGACCTTGTTCTTCACCACCTTCACGCGGGTGCGGTTGCCGATGACGGAGTCGCCGTCCTTGATGGCCCCGATGCGGCGGATGTCGAGCCGCTGCGACGCGTAGAACTTGAGCGCGTTGCCGCCGGTGGTGGTCTCCGGGTTCCCGAACATCACGCCGATCTTCATGCGGATCTGGTTGATGAAGATGACGATGGTCGAGGACTTGGAGATGGTGCCGGTGAGCTTGCGGAGCGCCTGGCTCATGAGGCGGGCCTGCACGCCCATGTGCGCGTCGCCCATCTCTCCCTCGAGCTCGGCCTTGGGCACCAGGGCCGCCACCGAGTCCACCACCAGCACGTCGATGGCGCCGGAGCGGACCAGGGTCTCGACGATCTCGAGCGCCTGCTCGCCGCTGTCGGGCTGCGAGATGAGCAGGTCGTCGGTGCGCACGCCCAGCTTGCGGGCGTAGCCCACGTCGAGCGCGTGCTCGGCGTCCACGAACGCGGCGATGCCGCCGCGCCGCTGCGCCTCGGCGATGGCGTGCAGCGCCAGGGTGGTCTTGCCGGAGGACTCCGGCCCGTAGATCTCGATGATGCGGCCGCGCGGGAAGCCGCCCACGCCGAGCGCGATGTCCAGCGAGATCGCGCCGGTCGAGACCGCCTGGACGTCCTTCACCAGCGCGTCCTCGTTGCCGAGGCGCATGATCGAGCCCTTGCCGAACGCCTTCTCGATCGACGCGACGGCCAGCTCGATCGCCTTCTCCTTCTCCGGTCCCACGGGCATGTTTCGTCTCCTTGTAGGGCGCGCCGCGCCTGGCGCGGGGCTCGATCCGTTCGGCCCCGCTCGCCGTGGCCTCTGTGAAGGGCGCTCCCGGCGACTTCTCCTGCGTGCCTTCTTCCCTACCAGCGCCCCCTGACACCGGGGGCGCCGGACCTGAACGTCCGGATACTGAACGGACGGTCGGGTGGAGTCAAGGAAAGGTGCGGGAATCCGCGCCCATCCCGAGCGGGTCTCTGCCCGGCACCCCGCCCCTTGGGGCACACTGCCCGGTCCATGCCCGTCGATCGACAGGACCTCGAGGCCCGCATCGCCGCCGCCCGCAGCGACGACACCGTCCGCGGGCTCGTCTTCAACGCGCTGTTCTCGGTGGTGCGGGAGGTCGCCGGCGAGGAGGTCGCGCGCGCCTGCGACCCGGCCGGCAAGGCGAGCCGGGTGGAGTTCTTCAGCTACCCGGTGACCGACTTCCTGGCGCTCGCCGCGGCGGTCGCGGACCGGATCGGCGGGCGGCTCGGCGGCGAGCAGCAGGCGTTCTTCCGGATCGGGCACCGCGCCGGCGGGATGGTGCTCGACTCGATGGTCGGCAAGACCATGCTGGCGCTCTCGGAGGCCGGCGGCGCGCGCCAGCTGCTCGCGAACGTCCCGAGCGCCTACAAGGGCGCGGTGAGCTACGGCGAGCGGCGGCTGGAGTGGACCGGCGAGCGCCAGGCCCGCGTCACGTTCCGCCGCGAGCTGCTCGCGCCGCCGTTCCACTGCGGCGTGTTCACCGCGGTGCTGGAGCGGGTCGGGGCGAAGGACATCCGCACGCAGGCGCGGCAGACCGGCGCGCTCGACGCGGAGTGCGAGCTGGCCTGGGAGGCGCCGTAGCGCGCCGCCGGGGCGGCGGTCAGGCCTCGGCGCCGCCCCCGCCCACCAGGAACCCGGCCGGATCGAGCCCGAGCCGCCGCACCGCGGTCTCCCAGCGCTTCTCCATGGGCACGTCGAACACGAGGTCGCCCTGCAGCGGCAGGGGCACCCACGCCCCCTCGCCGACCTCGTGCTCGATCTGGAGCGGCGCCCAGCCGGCGTAGCCGAGCAGCAGCAGGTACGGCCCCGGGTCGCGCGAGCGGACCAGCGCCTCCAGCAGCTCGCGCGAGCCGCCCAGCGCGAGCCCGCTCCCCAGCGCCACCGCGCCCTCCTCGGGCGCGGTCGGCCCGGGCCGGAACAGGATCCAGAGCCGCTCCGGCTGCACCGGCCCGCCCACCAGCACCGGGTCGTCCGCCCGCCCGGCGCCCTCGGCGCGCTCGCGCAGCCGCTCGTCCAGGCCGCCGAGCACGTCGGCCACCGTGATGGGCCCGGGCCGGTTCACCACGAAGCCGAGCGCACCTTGCGCGTGGTGCTCGGCCATGAGCACGAGCGACCCGTTGAAGTTCGGGTCCGCCAGCGCCGGCGCCGCGACGAGGAAGCCGGGCGCGAGTCCGGCGGGAGCGTCCTTGGGCATGTGCGTCCTCCGGTGCGGCCGAGCGACGCTCGGAGATCTCGCGCGCCGCGGCGGGGAGTGCAAGCCGGTGCGCCCCCCGCCGTGCGTGCGGGTGCGCGCGACGGCGCAGGTACGGCACCACCCCGGGTAGGGGCGTCCCTGCAGGGGAGTCACCCAACCCTGCGTCATCGCTTCGCGGGTGCGCGGCACCCCGCTGGCAATGGGTCGCCCGGCCGGCCCTCGACGCCGGCGGGGAGCGAACGATGGGGAAGCTGTACGACACGGTCCGCCAGATCGACGCCGTGATCGCGCGCAAGAACCTGCCGGTCTTCAAGACCAAGGGGCTCATCGCGATCCACGTGGGCTTCTCGCTGGCGCTGGTCGAGGAGGCCACGCCGGACGACGAGGCCAAGGTAGACGCCCTGCGCCGCGTGGCGGGGCAGGTGCTGGGCGAGCCCATCCCGTAGCGCGGGGGTCCCGACATGAAGGCCATCTCGATCAAGACGAAGCTGGTGCTCGCCATCGTGGTCGCGCTCGCGCTGGTGGCGCTCGCGGTCGCCGCGGTGGTGCGAGGCGCCGCCGAGCGCAACGTGCGGCTGGTGGGCACCGAGGCCATCCGCGCGGCGGGCGGGACGTTCGCCGCCATGCAGCGCGCCGACGTGGAGAAGCTGGACGCGACGCTCTCCGCGCTCGCCGCGAACCCGGCGTTCGGCGAGGCGTTCGCGGCGCGCGATCGCGAGCGGCTGCTGGCGCTCGCGGCGCCGGTGTTCGCCGGCCTGCGCGCGCAGCACGACATCACGCACTGGTACTTCCTCGACGCGGCGCCGGCGCAGACCTGCTTCCTGCGCGTCCACAAGCCCGAGCAGCACGGCGACGTGGTGCGGCGGGCCACGCTCGCGCAGGCGGTCCAGGCGGGCGGGCGCGGGGCCGGCATGGAGCTCGGCCAGACCGCGTTCGCGCTGCGCGTCGTCCGGCCGCTGGCGCACGCCGGGGCGGCGCTGGGGTACGTGGAGCTGGGCGAGGAGGTGGACCACTTCCTCGGGCGCATGAGCGCACAGACCGGCGACGCCTACGCGCTGGTGGTGGAGAAGCGGTTCCTCGACCGCGCGGCGTGGGCCGCCACGCGCGAGGGCCGGCGCGATCCCTGGGACGACCAGCCCGCCACCGTGGTGGTGGACGCGACCTCCGACGATCCGGCGCTCGGCGCGTTCCAGGGCGATCTCGCCGCGGTGCCGGAGGAGGGCCAGCTGGTGGACGAGCTGGAGCGCGGCGGGCGCACCCTGGCGCGCGGCCTGGTGCCGGTGCGCGACGCGGCCGGGCGCCGGGTGGGCGCGCTGTTCGTGCTCCACGACATCACCGACGTGCACGCGACGTTCATGCGGGCGCGCACGCGGGTGTTCGCGGTGATCTGCGCCATGGCGCTGCTGCTCGCCCTCGTGCTGGTGGCGTTCCTCCAGCGGCTGGTCTTCGGGCGCCTGGCGCGGATGGTGTCCACCATGGAGGACCTCTCCGCGCGGCTCGCCGGCGGCGACCACGACGTGACCGCGCCGCCGCCCGGGCCGCCCGACGAGATCGGCCGGTTCGAGGACTTCTTCGGCCGCTTCCTGGCGGTGGTCGGCGGCCAGCTGAAGGAGCTGACGCGGCGGCGGACGGGGTAGGGCGGCGCTACCCGCCGCCGAGCGGCGCGCGCAGGAGCGCCTCGTAGCGCGCGCCCTTCGGCGAGAGGTGCGACTCGAACAGCACCAGCTCGGTCGCGCGCCAGCCGAAGCCGTCGGCCCGGGCCTGCGCCGCCAGCGCGCCGCCGAGGCCGGGGGCGCCGCGCGGATCGCGCGCGCGGCCCAGCGTGAGGTGCGGCGAGAACGGGCGCGACTCGGGCGCGAACCCGAGCGGCGCGAGCCGCGCGCCGAGGTCGGCCACCAGCGCCGAGAGCGCCGCCACGTCGCCGCCGAGCCCGAGCCAGACCACCCGCGGGCGGCGCGCGTTGGGGAAGCCGCCCGCGCCGCTCACCTCGAGCGCCATGGGCCGGGCGACGGCGGCCGCCGCCTCCACCGCGGCGCGCACCGCCTCCACCCGCTCCTCCGGCACCGCGCCCAGGAACTGCAGCGTGAGGTGCACGCCGTCGGGCGCCACCCAGCGGACGTCGCCCGCCGCGCGCCCGGCGTCGGCGCGCAGCGCGTCGGCCGCGGCGCCGATGCGGCGGCGCACGGCGTCGGTGGGCTCGAGGGCCACGAACAGGCGGCGGGTGACCACGGCCGAGGTCTACCGCACCCGCGCGCCGCGCGCGAGGTCCGGCGCGGCGGGGCCGGCGCGCTACTCGACCGTCACGCTCTTCGCCAGGTTGCGCGGCTGGTCCACGTCGGTGCCCTTCAGGTCCGCTACGTGGTAGGCGAGGAACTGCAGCGGGATGATCGACAGGAGCGGCACCAGCGCCGGCGGCGCGGGCGGGACGGTGATCGCCACCTCGGCCAGGCTGGCGGCGTGCGTGTCGCCCTCGGTCACCACGGCGAACACCTGGCCGCCGCGGGCCCGCACCTCCTCCATGTTGCCGAGCGTCTTCTCGTACGCCGGCTCGCGCGTGGCGAGCACCACCACCGGCAGCTCCTCGTCGATGAGCGCGATGGGGCCGTGCTTCATCTCGCCGGCGGCGTAGCCCTCGGCGTGGATGTACGAGATCTCCTTCAGCTTGAGCGCGCCCTCCAGCGCCACCGGGTACTCGCTCCCGCGGCCCAGGAACAGCACGTCGCGCGCGGCGGCGCAGCGCTTCGCGATGGGCATGAGCTGCGCCTCCTGGCGGATCATCTGCTCCATCCAGGAGGGCACGCGGCGCAGGTCCTCGAGCAGCTCGCGGGCGCGCTCCGGCGAGAGCGTGCCGCGGAGGCGGCCCAGGCGCACCGCCATGAGGAACAGCGCGGCGAGCTGGGTGGTGAACGCCTTCGTCGAGGCGACGCCGATCTCGGGGCCGGCGCGGGTGAACAGCGTGCCGCCGTCGCACTCGCGGCTGATGGCCGAGCCCACCACGTTGCAGATCGCGTAGGCGCGGGCGCCGCGGGCGCGGGCGATCTTCACCGCGGCGAGCGTGTCGGCGGTCTCGCCCGACTGCGAGATGGCGAGGCACAGCACCCGCTCGTTCACCAGCGGATCGCGGTTGCGGAACTCGCTCGCGAGCTCCACCTCCACCGGCACGCGCGCCAGCGACTCGATCATCTGGCGCCCGGAGAGGCCGGCGTGCCAGGAGGTGCCGCAGGCCACGATGACGATCCGCTCCAGCGAGCGGGCGTAGTCCCCGGGCAGCTCCATGCCGTCGAGCGTGACGTCGCCCTGCTCCAGCGAGGCGCGCCCGCGGATGGTGTCGGCCACCGCCCGCGGCTGCTCGAAGATCTCCTTGTGCATGAAGTGCTTGTGGCCGTCCTTCTCGGCGGCCACCGCGCTCCACTCGATCTTGCGCGGCTTGCGCGCGAGCGGCTCGCCGTCGCGCCCGTACAGCGCGATGCCGGCGGGGGTGAGCACGGCCAGCTCGCCCTCCTCCAGGTAGACCACCTCGCGCGTGTGCTCGAGGATGGCCGGCACGTCGGAGGCGAGGAAGCTCTCGCCCTTGCCGTAGCCGACCACCAGCGGCGAGGCGTTCTTGGCGGCGACGATCTCGTCGGGCCGCTGCTGCGAGACCACCGCGATGGCGTAGGTGCCCTTCACCTGCGCGAGCGCCTGGCCCACCGCGTCGCGCAGGTCGCGCGCGCCCGCGGCGAGCGCGTCGGCGATGAGGTGCGCGAAGATCTCGGTGTCGGTCTCGGACGAGAACTTGTGCCCGCGCCCCGCCAGCGCCGCCTTCAGCTCGAGGTGGTTCTCGATGATGCCGTTGTGGACCACCGCCACCCCGCCGTAGCAGTGCGGGTGCGCGTTCTCGTCGGACGGCTTGCCGTGCGTGGCCCAGCGGGTGTGGCCGATGCCGGTCGTGCCGGCGAGCGGCGCGTCGGCGAGCAGCGCCACCAGGTTCTGCAGCTTGCCCTTCGCCCGCTTCACCGCCAGGCCGTTCGGCCCGACCACCGCCACGCCCGCCGAGTCGTACCCCCGGTACTCGAGCTTCCGGAGGCCGCCCACGATGAGATCCACGCACTGCCGGGGGCCGACGTAACCAACGATTCCGCACATAGGGTCGCCTCAATACCACGCGTGGCGCGGGCGCGCCTAACTCGCCCGCCGGGCGGCCGGGCGGCCCTTCCGGGCGGGCGCCGGGCCGGTGGCCGTCCCCTTCATCTGCTTCTCCGCCTGCCGCTGGGCCACCCACCCCTCCTTCGTCACCTGGCGCGCCCGGCCGAGCGCCAGGGCGCCTGCCGGCACCGGATCGGTGAGCGTGGAGCCGGCCGCCACGTAGGCGCCGGCGCCGATCTCGATGGGCGCGACCAGGATGGAGTCCGAGCCGATGAACGCCCCGTCGCCGATCCGCGTCGGGTTCTTGCGCTCGCCGTCGTAGTTGCACGTGATGGTGCCGGCGCCGATGTTCGCGCCCGCGCCGATCTCGGCGTCGCCGAGGTAGGCGAGGTGGTTCGCCTTCGCACCCTTCCCGAGCCGGCTCTTCTTCACCTCGACGAAGTTCCCCACGTGCGCCTCGGGGCCGATGTCGGCGCCGGGGCGCAGGCGCGAGAACGGGCCGAGGATGGCGCCCTCGGCGACCTTCGCCTCCGAGATCACCGTGTACGGGTTCACGGTCACGCCGTCGGCGAGCACGCCGTCGGTGATGACCGCCCCCACGCCCACCCGCGTGCGCGCGCCGACGCGGGTGCGGCCGCGCAGCCGGACGTTCGGCTCGATCACCGCGTCCGCGCCGATCTCGACGCCCTCGTCGCAGTCGAAGCGGGCCGGGTCCTCGATGGTCACGCCGGCGCGCATGAACGCCTCGGCGAGCCGGCCCACCATCACGCGGTTGGCGCGCGCCAGCTCGATGCGGTCGTTGACGCCCGAGGCCTCCTCCGCCGGCACCTCGACGCCGGCCACGCCGCCCGCCTGCGCCGCCATGGGGACGAGGTCGGTCAGGTAGAACTCGCGCTGCGCGTTCGCGGTGCCCACCTTCGCGAGCTTCTTCCAGAGCAGCTCCGCGTCCACGCAGTAGAGGCCCGCGTTCACCTCGCGCACCGCGCGCTCGGCGTCCGTCGCGTCCTTCTCCTCCACGATGCGCGCCGGCCGGCCGCGCGCGTCGCGCACCACCCGGCCGTAGCCGCGCGGCGCCTCGAGCGTCATGGTGGCGAGCGAGACCGCGGCGCGGGCCCGGCGGCGGGCGGACACGACCGCCTCGAGCGTCTCGGCGCGGAGGAGCGGCGTGTCGCCGGACAGGATCAGCACCGGGCCGCGGTAGCCGCGCAGCGCGCGCTTCGCGGCGAGCACCGCGTGCGCCGTGCCGAGCTGCTGCTCCTGGACCGCGAAGCGCAGCGGCGCCTCGGGCAGCGCGGCGGAGAGCGCCGCCTCCACCGCCTCGGCCTGGTGGCCCACCACCACCACCACCGGGCTCGCGCCCAGCTCCACGGCGCGCTTCACCGGGTAGTACGCGAGCGGCCGGCCCGCGACCTCGTGCAGGACCTTGGCCTTGTTCGACTTCATCCGGGTGCCCTTGCCGGCGGCGAGGACGATGGCGGCGAGCGGAGTGCGGGTGCGTGGCATGGTCGCGGAGGCTAGGCGCGGGTGGGGGCTGTGATCAAGCCTGCGCACGTGTGACCCGGAGCGCGGGCGCCCGGGCGGCCGGGGGGTGCGTCCGGAGGTGCCCGCCGGACCGGTCGGGAGGGGGATCCCGGCGTGGTAGAGGTCCGGCATGCCGCTCCTGCTCGCCCTCCTGCTCTCGGCCACCGCCGCCTCCCCGCGCGGCGCGGTCGCCACCGGTCACCCCGCCGCCAGCGCCGCCGCCGCGCAGGTGCTCCGGGAGGGAGGGAACGCGGTGGACGCGGCCGTGGCCGCCGCGTTCGCGCTGAGCGTGGTCGAGCCCGAGTCCTCCGGCATCGGCGGCGGTGGCTTCGCGCTCGTGTACCTGGCGCGGGAGCGCCGGGTGGTGGCGCTCGACTTCCGCGAGGTGGCGCCCCGGGGCGCGTCGGCGACCATGTTCGCGGGCGGCGCCGGGGGGACCGGGCCGTCGCGCTCGCTCGACGGCGGGCTGGCGGTGGCGGTGCCGGGGGCGGTGAAGGGGTACGCCGAGCTGGCGCGGCGCTTCGGGACGCGGCCGCTCCCGCGGCTGGTGGAGCCCGCGGCGCGGCTCGCCGAGCAGGGCGCGCCGGTGAACCTGCACTACGTCCGCGCCGCGCGGAGCCGGCTCCCGTGCCTCGGCGCGCGCCCCGAGGCCGCGCGCACGTTCCTCGAGCGCGGCGACGGCAGGGCGCCCGCCGCGCCCGCGCCCGGGTGGCGGCTCCGCCAGCCCGAGCTGGCGCGGACGCTCCGGGCCCTCGGGCGCGACCCCGAGGCGTTCTACCGCGGGCCCCTCGCCCGGAGGATCGCGCGGGCCGCGCAGGCCGAGGGCGGGGTGCTCACCGAGGCGGACCTCGCCGCGTACCGGACCCGCGAGCGGACGCCGCTCGAGGGGCGCTACCGCGGGCACCGGGTCGTGTCGATGCCGCTGCCCTCGTCCGGCGGCAGCATCGTGATCGGGCTCCTGCAGGCGCTCGAGCACGAGGACCCGCGGGAAGGCGGCTACCGGCCCGAGCGGTTCCTCCACGCCATGGCCGAGGTGGAGAAGCGGCTGTTCGCCCGGCGCGCCGTGCTCGGCGACCCCGCGTTCGTGCCCGGCGCCGCCCAGGTCGAGCGCGAGCTCGTGTCGCCCGACGGCGCCGCGCGGCTCGCCGCCGCCGTCGGCGAGCGCGCCGCGACGGTGGAGGCGCCCCCGCCCACGCAGGAGTCGAGCCAGACCGCGCACCTGTCGGTCATCGACCGGGAGGGGAACGCGGTCGCCCTCACCACCACCGTGAACTTCCTGTTCGGCTCCTGCGTGGTGGTGCCCGGCACCGGGATCCTGCTCAACGACGAGATGGACGACTTCGACGCCGCGCCCGGCGCCGCGAACGTGTTCGGCGCCGTCGGCACCGGCGCGAACGCCCCCGCGCCCGGCAAGGTGCCGCTGTCGTCGATGGCGCCCACGCTCGTGTTCGACCCCGCCGGCAAGCTCGCGCTCGTCGTCGGCGCCGCCGGCGGGACCACGATCCCGACGACCGTGGCGCAGGTGATCTCGCACGTGGTGGACGACGGGATGGGGCTCGCCGAGGCGCTCGCCGCCCCGCGCATCCACCATCAGTGGAGGCCCGACGCGCTGCAGGTCGAGCCGAACGGCCTCGAGGCCGCCACCGCCCGGGCGCTGGAGGCGAGGGGGCACCGCCTGCTCTGGCGCGAGCGCCGCTGGTCGAACGCGCACGCCGCCCGCGTCGCCCCCGAGGGCTGGGTGGAGGCCGCCAGCGACCCGCTGCTCGAGGGCGGGGCGGCGGCGCCGTAGGCGGGTGGGGCTGGCAGCCGAGCGCGTCAGCGCGGTGAGGCCGGGAGCTCGTCCGGCGAGAGCAGCCCCCGCTCCGCTCGTGGTGAGCCCGTCGAACCACGCCAGCCCGTGCGGAGCAGCCAGGTGCGCGGCGCTGCGGTGACCCTGCGCGCGCCGTCGAGCACCCCAGCCCCACCGCCGCGCCACCCGTCGAACCACTTCCCCGACGAGAAGCGGTCCACGCCTCCGCGCCCTGGTGTCTTCCCGAGCCGCGCAAGGTGGCTGCGGTGATTCAGCAGCACGTAGGCGAGCGCGTTGCGGACCTCGGAAGGCGTCCCGAGCACGCGGGCGTGGTAGCGGTCCGCGAAGACCCTGCCGCGCCGCCCCATCATGCGGTTGAGCCCCTTCGCGAGCCGGATGCACAGCCCCTGCATCCCCGAGGAGAGCGCCCGCGACCCGTCCGCCTCCGCGATGAGGTGGAGGTGGTTCCCCTCGAGCGCGAAGTGGACCACGCGGAAGGTGCTGCGAGCCGCCGTGGCGGCCTCGAACGCCGCCTCGACGACCCGGAGCGCGCGCTGGCTCCGCAGGTTCCAGACGTGCGGGAGCACACGCAAGGTGACGTGGACCGGAGAAGAGGCGGTGACCGAAGGCCGCCCGTGGTGCGAGACCCCCGCCCGCGCGCCCGAGGGCTTGCGCCCCGCGCCGGGCCGACGGCCGCCGTGGCTGCGAGGAGGGGAGAGCCGGAACCGGAGCTGACGAGCGCCGCGGATCATGATTGGGCAGATATTAACGCATGGTGAGACGAGGATCCACTCACCGTGTGGGTCGCAAACGTCCGCTACGCTCGCGGAGTCCCGCCCGCACCTCGCATCTCGCGCCCAGCTCGCGGTTCGACAGGCTCACCGCGAGCGGCGAGCATTCCCCCGTCCCGCGCCCCGCGCCTCCCCCTCAGGCCGCTCGCAAGCCGATCCCGCCATCCCCGGTTCCGGCCCTCAGTCCCGCCCCCGACCGCCCCCGCACCCTCAAAGCCCCCTCCACGCCCGCCATCCTGCGCCGCCCCCGCACCTCAAAGCCCCCCCACGCCCCCCATCCCCCTCCACCCCTCCCGCCCCCCTCCCCCCTCGACGGTTGCGCTATCCTCCACCGACGCCGATGCCGACCGACCTCCCCACCGCCTCCGCGCGCGCGGCGCTCACCGCCGAGGTCCGCCGGCTCTCCGGCGCCCTCCGCGACGCGCAGCGGGCGCTCGCGGCGCTCGGCGGCGCCTGGCTCCCGGGGCTGCACCTCGTGCTCGAGACCGCCGGCCGCCGCGCCCTCCTGCCGTCCGCGCAGGTGGCCGAGGTGGTCCGCATGGTCGCGCTCGCCCCGCTGCCGGGCGCGCCGGCCCACGTGCTCGGGACGTTCTCCTGGCGCGGGGTCCCGGTCGTCGTCGCGGACCTCGCCGCCGCCGCGGGCGCGCGCGCGGACCTCGACCTCGACGCGCGCGTGGTGATCCTCGCGGGCGCGCCGGCGCTGGGGCTCGCGGTGGAGCGCGTGGCGGGCACGGTGGACGGCCCGTCGCTGTACGAGGGCGATCCGGCCGAGGCGGCGCCGGAGGGCTGGCGCGGCTCGCCGCTCCTCGCCGGCCTGTGCGTGGACGGCGGCGAGGTCCTCCCGCTCCTCGACCCGTCGCCGCTGCGCGCCGCGCTGGCGGCGCCGTGACCGCGGGCGCGGCCTCGCCGGCGGACCTCGCCGCGGTGGCCGGCGCGCTCGCCGCGGAGACGGGGCTCTCGCTGGCGAGCGGCCTGGGCGACGCGCTGCGGGCGGCGATGGAGCGCGCCGCGGAAGACCGGGGCACGACGCCGGCGCGGCTCGCGGCGGCGGTCGTGGCGGGCGACGCCGGGGCGCTCGCGGCGCTGGTGGAGCAGGCCACGGTGCGCGAGACCTCGTTCTGGCGCCACCCCGAGCAACTCGCCGCGCTGGCGCGGCGCGCCGCGGACGGCGCGGCGCCGCTCCGCCTGTGGTCGGCGGGCTGCGCGAGCGGCGAGGAGGCCTACGGGCTCGCCATGCTGCTGCGCGACGCCGGCCGGGACGCGGCCGCTGGCGATCGCGTCCTCGCGACCGACGTCTCCGCCGGCGCGCTCGAGGCGGCGCGGCGCGCGCGCTACGGCCCGCGGGCGCTGCGGCGCCTCCCGCCGGCGCTGGCGGCGCGCTGGCTCCTGCCGGCGGGCCCGGACGGCGCGCGGGCGGTGCACCCGGAGGTGCGCGCGGGCGTCGAGCTCCGCCACCACAACCTCGTCCGCGACCCGCTCCCCGGGCCCGCGTTCGACGCGGTGGTGTGCCGCAACGTCCTCATCTACTTCGACCCGGCGGTCGCGGCCGCGGCGCTGCGCACGCTGCTCTCGGCGGTGCGCCCGGGGGGATGGCTGGTGCTGGGCCCGGTGGAGCTGCCGCTCGCGGCGGACCTCCCCGTCGAATGGGTGGAGGACGGCGGGGCGACGCTGCTGCGGCGCCCGGGCTGACGGCGCGGCGTCCGCGCGGGCTTTCCCCCCCGCGGCCGGTTACGATCCCCGCCGTGTTCGACGCCTTCCTCCACGCCGGCGCGCTCGGGGCGCGCGAGGTCGCCGACCTCCGCTTCTTCGGGATCGAGGGGGCGCTGGTGGCGTCCGGCGACGGGGGGGGCACGGCGACGCCCGCGGCCATCCGCCGCGCCTGGGAGCAGGTCGCCGCCGCCGCGCGGCGGCTGCGCCGCGGCGGCCTCGCCGCCTGGGCCGCCCTCGGCATCCACCCGCGCCGGATCCCGTCGCGCGGCCTGGAGGCGCTGCTCGCGGAGCTGCCGGACGCGCTGGGCCGCCCGGAGGTGGCGGCGCTCGGCGCGGTGGGGCTGGCCGAGGGCGGCGCGCTGGAGGAGCGGGTGCTGGCGCGCCAGCTCGAGCTGGCGCGGGAGCTGCGGCGGCCGGTGATCGCGGCGGTCCCGCTGCGCGGGCGCGAGCGCCTCACCCGGCGGCTGCTCGCGGCGCTGCGCGAGTCGGAGCTGGAGCCGGCCCGGGTGCTGGTCGCGGGCGCCGATGAACGGACCGTGAAGGCGATCCGCGCCTGCGGCCACCTGGCGGGCCTGTCGCTGTCCGGCGGGGCCGGGCCGCGCGGCGCGGTGGACGCGGCGGTGCGGCTGGTGGCGTCGCTGGGGCCGGAGGGGATCGTCCTCGGCTCCGACGCCGGGGTCGGGGGAGGGGACCTGCTGGCGCTGGCGCGGGCGGCCGACCGGATGGCGAAGGCCGGGCTCGCGCCCGCCGTCATCCGCCGCGTGTGCGGCGCGAACGCGATCCGCTTCCTCGGCGTCGATCCGGCGGGGCTGCGGGGCCGCGCGTCCAGTGCCCGCTCCGCCCGCCCTTCTTCTCGATGAGCTCGATCGCGGTGATCGACATGCCCTTCTCGTACCGCTTCAGCATGTCGTAGATGGTCAGGCAGGCCGCGGAGACCGCGGCGAGCGCCTCCATCTCGACGCCGGTCCGGTCCACCGTGCGCACGGTCGCCTCGACCGCCACGCCGCCCGGGCCCGGCACCGCGCTCACGTCCACGGCGGAGAGCGCGATGGGGTGGCAGAGCGGCACCAGGTCCGGCGTCTTCTTCGCGGCCATGACGCCGGCCAGCCGCGCGGCGGCGAGCACGTCGCCCTTCTCCACCTCGCCCGCGCGGATCCGGCCCACCGTGTCGGCGGACATGGCCACGAAGCCGCGCGCCACCGCCACGCGCTCGGTCTTCGGCTTCGCGCCGACGTCGATCATCTTCATGGCGGCTAGTTCCAGCTCTCGGTGACGTGCTCGCCCAGCCAGCGCTCCGCGTCGATCGCCGCGGAGCAGCCGGTGCCGGCCGCGCTGATCGCCTGCCGGTAGTGCGGGTCCGAGACGTCGCCCGCCGCGAACACGCCCGCCACGCTGGTGGCGGTGGACGGCGCCTTCACGGCGAGGTAACCGACCTCGTTCATCTCGAGCTGGCCCTTGAAGATGCCGGTGTTGGGCTCGTGACCGATGCCCATGAACACGCCCTTCAGCGGCAGCTCGCGGGTCGAGCCGTCGCGGGTGTCCTTGAGCCGGACGCCGGTGACCGCCTTCCCGTCGCCGAGGATCTCGTCCACCACCGCGTTCAGCGCGAGCTCGATCTTCGGGTTCTTGCGGGCGCGGTCCTGCATGATCTTCGAGGCGCGCAGCTCGCCGCGGCGGTGCACCACGTGCACCTTGCTCGCGTACTTGGTGAGGAAGCTCGCCTCCTCCAGCGCCGTGTCGCCGCCGCCCACCACCGCGACCTCCACGCCGCGGAAGAAGAAGCCGTCGCAGGTGGCGCAGGCCGACACGCCGCGCCCCTGGTACTGCTTCTCCGACGGGATCTGCAGCCACTTGGCGGACGCGCCGGTGGCGATGATCACCGCGTCGGCGGTGTAGAGCGTGTCGTCCTGCCAGAGCTTGAACGGGCGCTGCGAGAAGTCCACCCGGGTGATCTCGCTCGCCTCGAAGCGCGTGCCGAAGCGCTCGGCCTGCTTCTTCATCTTCTCCATCAGCTCCGGCCCGAGGATGCCCTCGGGGAAGCCGGGGAAGTTCTCCACCTCGCTGGTGATGGTCAGCTGCCCGCCCGGCTGCATGCCCTCGAACAGCAGCGGCCGGAGGTTGGCGCGCGCGGCGTAGAGCGCGGCGGTGTAGCCCGCGGGGCCGCTGCCGACGATGACGAGCCGCTCGTGCTTGGACATGGCGTGACCTCCCTGGTGCGAGGGGACCTCTGAATAGCCGCTTGGAGCCAGCGTGTCACGGCGAAGGTTCGCCCGCGCATCGCCCGGGCGAGGAGGCGCCCGGCGCCCCGCCGTGCGCGGTCGAAACCGTTGACGGACCGGCCGTTTTGGCGGAAGGTTCGCCTCCTCCGGGCCGTCGGCCCGACACACTTCCCCGCGGAGCCAACATCCCCATGCGCAACGTCGTCCTCGGCGCGCTCGCCGTCCTCGCGGCCGCCTGCCAGTCCCCCCGCCCGGCCCAGCCGGCGCAGCAGAAGGAGAACCCGTCGGCGCCGGTCGCGAAGGTCGGCGGCCAGGCCATCACCGCGGGCGAGCTGGACGAGCTCGTGAAGAGCGACCTGAAGCAGCTCGAGCAGCAGTACGAGGAGCAGAAGTACCAGCTGAAGCGGCAGGGCCTCGAGTCGATGATCCGCCGCCGCGTGTTCGAGGCGAAGGCCAAGGCCGAGGGCATCACGCCGGACGAGCTGGTGAACCGCGACGTGGTCGCGAAGATCCCCGAGCCCGCCGACGACGAGGTCCGCGCCCTGTACGAGCGGGCCAAGGCCGGCGGCCAGCAGCTCCCGCCCATCGACCAGGTGAAGCCGGACATCGCCCGGTTCATCAAGAACCAGAAGGCCCAGGCCGAGCTGACGGCGTACTACGAGAAGCTGAAGAAGGACATGAACGTCGAGGTGCTGCTGCCCGCGTACATGCCGCCCAAGGTCGAGGTCGCGGCGACTGGCCCGTCGAAGGGCCCGGCCGACGCGCCCATCACCATCGTCGAGTTCTCCGACTACCAGTGCCCGTTCTGCGTGCGCGCCGAGCCGACCATGAAGGACGTGATGGCCGCGTACCCGGGCAAGGTCCGGGTGGTCTACCGCGACTTCCCGCTGCCCTCGCACGACCTGGCGCCCAAGGCGGCCGAGGCGGCGCACTGCGCCGGCGACCAGGGCAAGTACTGGGAGATGCACGACCGGCTGTTCGCGGCGAACGGGAAGCTCGCCGTGGACGACCTGAAGGGCTACGCCCGCGAGGTCGGCGTGGACGGCGCGAAGTTCGACCGCTGCCTCGAGTCCGGCGAGAAGGCCCCGGTGGTGCAGGAGCACCACAAGGCCGGCGAGGCGGCCGGCGTGAGCGGGACCCCGGCGTTCTTCATCAACGGCCGGCTCATCTCGGGCGCGCAGCCGCTGGAGGCCTTCAAGGCCGTCATCGACCAGGAGCTGAAGGCGGCGGGCAAGCTGTAGGCCCCGACCTCAGGCTGGCGAAGCCGGCGGCCCCGTCCTAGATCCGGACGCGGCCGCCGTGCCGTTTCGGAGGTGTCGAGTGGGCGCATACGGGAAGGGTGAGGGCGCGGCGCTGGGCGAGCGCCGGAAGACCCGGCAGATCCGGGTCGGCAACGTGCCGATCGGCGGCGACGCCCCCATCGCCGTGCAGTCGATGACCACGACCCAGACCGCCGACGCCGCGGCCACGCTGGCGCAGATCCGCGCGCTGGCCGAGGCCGGGGCCGACGTGGTGCGCCTGGCCGTGCCCGACCAGGACGCCGCCGCCGCGCTGCCGGAGATCGTGAAGGCCACCCCGGTGCCGCTGGTGGCCGACATCCACTTCGACTACCGGCTGGCGCTCGCCGCGCTGAAGGCGGGGATGCACGGCATCCGCCTCAACCCCGGCAACATCGGCGCGCGCGAGCGGGTCCGCGAGGTGGTGAAGGCCGCCCGCGAGCGCATGGTGCCGGTGCGCATCGGCGTGAACGCCGGCTCGCTCGAGAAGGACATCGTCGAGAAGCACGGCTGGCCCACCGCCGCCGGCATGGTGGAGAGCGCCGAGCGCCACATCCGCTTCCTCGAGGACGAGGGCTACCGCGAGATCAAGGTGTCGCTGAAGGCGCACGACGTCGCCATGACCGTGCAGGCGAACCGGCTCTTCTCCCGCCAGTTCGACTACCCGCTCCACCTCGGCGTCACCGAGGCCGGCACGCTGCTCGCCGGCACCGTCAAGAGCGCCGCGGGCCTGGGCATCCTGCTCGGCGAGGGGATCGGCGACACCATCCGCATCTCCCTCACCGCCGATCCGGTCGAGGAGGTGCGGGTGGCGCGCATGCTGCTCACCTCCCTCGGCCTGAAGTTCGGCGGGGCCACGCTCACCTCCTGCCCGACCTGCGGCCGGTGCTCGGTGGACATGATCCCGGTGGCCGAGCGCGTCGAGCGCCGCCTCGCCACGCTCAAGGGCGAGGTGCAGGTGGCGGTGATGGGCTGCGAGGTGAACGGACCCGGCGAGGCGGCCGCCGCCGACGTCGGGATCGCCTACGGCCACAACGGCGTGGGGCTGCTGTTCCGCGACGGCAAGATCGTGAAGCGCATGAAGGCCGAGGAGCTGGAGGAGGCGCTGGTGGCCGAGGCCATCCAGATCTCCGGCCAGCGCGCGCCGAAGTAGCGCCGGCGAGCGTCCCTCGACGGGCTCGGGACGAGCGGACGCAATCCGCTCACGGCGCGCGGCCGGCGGCGAGCGCGGCCAGGTAGGCCGCGAGCGCGCGGCGGTCGGCGTCGGTGCCGCGGAACGGCGGCATGGCCGGGTTCAGCTGCGGCAGGCGCCCCAGCGCCTCGTACGCGCGCGGTGCGTCCCAGCCCGCGACCCGCGGGGCGAGCGGGATCTCCCGGTGGCAGTGCCAGCACTGCTGGGTGAGCACGCGCTTGCCCTGGGCGGCGAGCTCCGGGGTCTCCACCGGCGGGGGCGCGCGCCGGCCGAAGGTGCCGGCCGGGAGCTGCGACAGGAGGGCCGCCCCCAGCCCCAGGACCACCGCGGCGAGGAGCGCATGGCGGGTGCGCGCTGGCATGGGGTTCCATTGTATAACCCACCCCCATGCACGCCGTCCGCTACACCCAGGCCTTCATCCCCACGCTCAAGGAAGCGCCCGCCGACGCGCAGGTCGCGAGCCACAAGCTGCTCGTCCGCGCCGGCTTCATCCGCCAGCTCGGCGCCGGCATCTACGACTACCTGCCGCTCGCGAAGCGCTCGCTCACCAAGATCGAGGCGATCGTCCGCGAGGAGATGAACGCCATCGGCGGCCAGGAGTTCTTCCTGCCCGCGCTCCACCCCGCGGAGATCTGGAAGGAGTCCGGCCGCTGGGAGGTGATGGGCGACAACATGTTCCGGCTGAAGGACCGCAAGGGCGGCGACTACGGCCTCGGCATGACGCACGAGGAGATCTTCACCGCCATCGCCCGCGACGAGCTGCGCAGCTACCGGCAGCTCCCGCAGGTCTGGTACCAGATCCAGACGAAGTTCCGCGACGAGCCGCGGCCCAAGTCCGGCCTGCTGCGCGTGCGCCAGTTCACCATGAAGGACGCGTACTCCTTCGACGTGGACCGGGCCGGGCTCGACAAGAGCTACGAGGACCAGCGCCAGGCCTACGAGAAGATCTTCACCCGCTGCGGCCTCGACTTCGTGGCGGTGCAGGCGCACTCCGGCTCGATGGGCGGCAGCGAGTCGTCCGAGTTCATGGTGCGCACCGACGCCGGCGAGGACCTGGTGGCCGCGTGCCCGAGGTGCCGGTACGCCGCGAACACCGAGACCGCCACCTCGCGCGTCGCCGCCGAGGCCGACGGCCCGGGGCTCGCCGCGCCCGAGAAGTTCCCCACCCCCGGCGTCGTGACCATCGAGGCGCTGGAGCAGGCCCCGCACTCGGTGCCGGCGCGGCGGCAGCTGAAGACGCTCGTCTACATGGCCGACGAGCGGCCGGTGATCGCGGTGGTGCGCGGCGACCAGGAGCTGAACGAGGCGAAGCTCCAGACCGCCACCGGCGCGCAGGTGGTCCGCCCGGCGCACGCGGAGGAGATCCCGCCGCTCATGGGCGCGCACGCCGGCTCGCTCGGCGCGGTGCGGTTCACGAGGGCGCGCGTGGTGGTGGACCCGTCGCTCGCCGACCGCAAGGACATGGTCACCGGCGCGAACGAGGACGGCTTCCACCTCCGCGGCGTGGACGTCCGGCGCGACCTCCTCGCGCACGGCGCCACGCTGGCCGAGCTGCGCACGGTGAAGGCCGGCGAGGGCTGCCCGCGCTGCGACGGCGCGCTCGAGGTGTTCAAGGCGCTCGAGGTCGGCCACATCTTCAAGCTCGGCACCAAGTACTCCGAGTCCATGAAGGCGACCGTGCTCGACGCCGGGGGCAAGCAGGTGCCCATCGTCATGGGCAGCTACGGCATCGGCGTGGAGCGCATCCTCGCGGCCGCCATCGAGCTGCACCACGACGACAACGGCATCGTGTTCCCCATGGCCATCGCGCCGTTCCACGCCACCGTGCTCACGCTCGGGCCGGAGCCCGAGCTGCGCAAGGCGGCCGAGGAGGTGGTGGCCGCGCTCGGGAAGGAGGGCGTCGAGGTGCTGTTCGACGACCGCGACGAGCGCGCCGGGGTGAAGTTCAAGGACGCCGACCTGCTCGGCATCCCCATCCGCGTCGCGGTGGGGAAGAAGGGGCTCGCCGCCGGCAACGTGGAGTGGAAGCTGCGCAGGGGCGGCGCGGTGGAGCTCGTCCCGCTGGGCGAGGTCGCGCGCAAGGCGGCCGAGGCCGTGCGGGCGGCGACGACCTAGTCGGTCCGGCCCGGGCGGGCGCATCCCGCCGCGCCGGGCAGCGGAGGGGTGGATGCGCGCGAAGCTGTCGGTGGGGGCCGAGGGCCAGGTCACGTTGCCGCCGCGCGAGGCGGAGGCGCTGGGGCTCGCCGGCGGGGGCGACGCCGAGCTCGTGTCGGCGCGCGGCGCGTTCGCGCTCATCGCGCCGGCGCGCGGCGAGACGCCGCGCTCCTGGTTCGCCGGCTCGCTCTCGGCGCTCTCGGTGCCCGAGGTGATCCAGTTCGTGTTCACCTCGCTCAAGACCGGCGTGCTGCTGCTCGCGTTCGGCGCCGACGGCGAGCACGCCGCCGCGCCGGACCGGCCCGAGCAGCTGCGGCGGCGCAGCATCTTCTTCCGCGACGGGCAGGTGGTGTTCGCCTCGTCGTCGGAGCCCGCCGAGCGGCTCGGCCCGATGCTGGTGCGGTCCGGCCTGGTCCGGGACGAGGACCTGGAGCGCTGCCGGCACCTCGTCTCCGCCGGCCATCCGCTCGGGCAGGTGCTGGTGGACCAGGGGCTGCTCTCGCCCGGCCAGCTCTACGAGGGGATGACGCTCCAGGTGACCGAGATCCTGATGGGCTCCTTCCTGGAGCCCGCGGGCACGTTCGCCTTCCTGGAGGGGCGGACCGACGAGCAGAACGCGGTGAAGCTGCCGCAGCGCACCCGCGAGCTGCTGCTGGAGGGCATGCGGCGGGTGGAGGAGGCGGAGCAGCTCGGCCGCGAGCTGGGCGGGCGCGAGGTGGTGCTGCGCCGTGGCGCGGGCGGCGCGGGCGGGCTCCTGCCGGTGGAGGCGCGGCTGGTCGAGGCGGTGGACGGCGCGCGCACGCTCCCGGAGACGGCGCGGGCCGCCAGCCTCACCGTGCGCGAGGCGCTCGCCGCCGCGGTCGCGCTGGTGCGCCGCGGCGTGCTGTCGGTCCCGGCCCTGCCCGCGGCGCCGGCGCCGGCCGAGCCGGTGGTGGAGGCGCCGCGCCCCACCCCGCCGCCGGGCGTGCGCACCTCCGGGCCGTTCGAGATCTACCGCCGCATCTTCGTGCGCGTGCACCAGGCGCTCGCCGCCGCGCAGCCCGACGCCTCGGCGCGGCTCAACAGCTACTTCGAGCGCCTGCCCCCGAAGCAGCGCGCGCTGTTCGAGGGCGTCCACCTGGCAGGGGACGGGTCGGTGGACGTCATGCTGGTGCTCGCGAACGTGCTCGCGGCCGGGGCCTGGACCGGCGCCGCGGCGCGGGCCCGGGCGCTCGAGGCGCTCGAGGACCTGCTCGCGTTCGCGCTGTTCGAGGTGAAGAACTGCCTGCCCCGCCCCGAGGCCGACGCGCTGCTGCGCGAGGTCGGGCGCATGCAGGTCGGAAAGGCCTAGCCATGAAGCCGTCGGAACGGATCTGCGCCGCGCTCGACTTCCCCACCTTCGCCGCGGCCGAGCCGTTCGCGCGCGCGGTCGCGCCGGAGGTCGGGATCCTCAAGGTCGGCCTCGAGCTGTTCGCGGCCGAGGGGCCCGCCGCGGTGCGCGCCGCGGCGCGGCTGGGCCGGCCGGTGTTCCTCGACCTGAAGCTGCACGACATCCCCAACACCGTGGAGGGCGCGGCGCGAAGCGCGGCCGCGAGCGGCGCGGCGCTGCTCACCGTGCACGCGGCCGGCGGGGCCGAGATGGTGAGGGCGGCCGTGCGCGGCGCCGGCCCCGGCGTGCGGGTGCTGGCGGTGACGGTGCTCACCAGCCTGGACGCCGCGGCGCTCGAGGCCATCGGCCTCGCCGGCCCGCCCGAGGCGGCGGTGGTGCGGCTGGCGCGCCTCGCGGTGGACGCCGGCGCCGGCGGGATCGTCTGCTCGCCGCACGAGGTGGCGGCGGTGCGCGCGGCGGTGGGGCCCGGCCCGCTGCTGGTGGTGCCGGGGGTCCGCCCGGCGGGCGCGGCGAAGGGCGACCAGGCCCGGGTGGCGACGCCCGCCGAGGCGGTGCGCGCCGGCGCCGACGTCATCGTGGTGGGGCGGCCGCTCCGCGACGCGCCGGACCCGGCCGCCGCGGCCCGCGCCATCGCCGGCGAGCTCTAGCGGGGCGACGCATGGCGGACACCGAGGCGCGCGAGGAGGTCACCGCCGAGGAGCTGGCGGACCTGTGGCCGGTGCTCTCCCCCGAGGACCGGGTCGAGGGCTTCCACCTGCTGCCGCGGGCGGAGGCGGAGGACCTGTTCCTGACGCGCTCGGCGCGCGACCAGGCCGATCTGCTCCGCGCCGTGCCGCACGAGGAGCAGCGCTCCTGGGCGCGCCTGCTCGCGCCGGACGACGCGGCCGACCTGGTGCAGGCGGCCGAGCCGGAGGAGCGGGAGCGGCTGCTCGGGCTGCTCGACGAGCAGACCCGCCGCGACGTGCGCGCGCTGCTCGCCTACGCCGAGGACGACGCCGGCGGCCTGATGAGCCCGCGCTACGCGCGGCTCCGGCCGGACATGACGGTGGACGAGGCCATCATCTACCTGCGCCGCCAGGCCCAGGAGCGGCTCGAGACCATCTACTACGTCTACGTGCTCGACGACGCGCAGCGGCTGCTCGGGGTGGTGAGCTTCCGCGAGCTGTTCGCGGCGCAGCCCGGGCGCCGGGTGCGCGACATCATGCGCGCCGACCCGGTCACCGTCCGCGACGACCAGGACCAGGAGGCGGTGAGCCGCGTGTTCCGCGACACCGACTTCATGGCGCTGCCGGTGGTGGACGCCGAGGGGCACCTCAAGGGCATCGTCACGGTGGACGACATCGTGGACGTGGTCGAGGAGGAGGCCACCGAGGACATCCAGAAGATCGGCGGCATGGAGGCCCTGGGCGCGCCGTACCTCGAGGTGGGCTTCACCGCCATGGTGAAGAAGCGGGCCGGCTGGCTCGCCGCGCTGTTCCTGGGCGAGATGCTGACCGCCACCGCCATGGCGCGCTACGAGGACGAGATCGCCCGGGCGGTGGTGCTGGCGCTGTTCGTGCCGCTCATCATCTCGTCGGGCGGCAACTCCGGCTCGCAGGCCACCACGCTCGTCATCCGCGCCATGGCGCTCGGCGAGGTCCGGCTGCGCGACTGGTGGCGGGTGATGCGGCGCGAGCTCGGCGCCGGGCTCGCGCTCGGCGCCGTGCTCGGCACCATCGGGTTCCTGCGCATCGTCGTGTGGCAGGCGGTGCGGCCCACCTACGGCGAGCACTACCTGCTGGTCGCCGCCACCGTCTTCTGCAGCCTGATCGGCGTGGTGCTGTTCGGGACGCTGGCGGGCTCGCTGCTGCCGTTCGTGCTGCGCAGCCTGAAGCTCGACCCCGCCAGCGCCTCCGCGCCGTTCGTGGCCACGCTGGTGGACGTGACCGGGCTCGTCATCTACTTCACCACCGCGACGCTGATCCTCTCCGGCACGCTGCTCTGAGCGGCGGCGAGCTCGGCGGCCCGCGCCCCCTCGCGCTGCAGCTCGGCCGCGCGGCCGCGCCGCGCCAGCACGTAGTAGATCACCGGCACCGCGTAGCGCGACAGCAGCGTGGACGCCACCGCGCCGGCCATGAGCGCCACCGCCAGCCCCTGGAAGATGGGGTCGGCCAGCATCACCGCGCTGCCGACGATCACCGCGAGCGAGGTGAGCGCCATCGGGCGGAACCGGACCAGCACCGCCTCCTCGACCGCCGCGGCGAGCGGCATGCCCTCGCGCAGCTTCAGCTCGGCGAAGTCCACCAGGATGATGCTGTTGCGCACCACGATGCCGGCGCCGGCGATGAAGCCGATCATGCTGGTGGCGGTGAAGAACGCGCCCCACAGGCCGTGCGCCGGCAGGATGCCGACGAGCGACAGCGGGATGGGCACGAGGATCACGAGCGGCATGGAGAAGCTCTGGAACCAGCCCACCATGAGCACGTAGATGAGCAGCATCACCGCGCCGAAGGCGAGCCCGAGGTCGCGGAACACCTCGAGCGTGATGTGCCACTCGCCGTCCCACTTCATGGACGCGTGCTCGGTGTCGGGCGGGTGGGCGAGGCCGTAGCGGGCCACCGGCTCGCCGCGATCGCCCTTCAGCCCCTCCAGCTTCTCGTTCAGGGCCAGGAGCGCGTAGAGCGGGCTCTCGATCTCGCCGGCCAGGTCGGAGGTGACGTAGGTCACCGGCTTCAGGTTCTTGTGCTGGATCTCCGGCGCCTCGCGCGTCTCCTCCACGCGCACCAGCTCGGAGAGCGGCACCAGCCCGCGCGCGCCCGGGACGGTGAGCGCGAGCATGGAGTCGAGGCGGGTCCGCTGCGCCGGCGCGAGCTGCAGCACCACCGGCACCTGGGCCGCACCCTGCGAGCCGTGGAACGTGCCGAGCGGCGCGCCGTAGCCGGCCGCGGCCAGCGTCTGCACCACGTGGGCGGGCTGCACGCCGTGCAGGGCCGCCTTCTCGCGGTCCACCGCCAGCGCCAGCTTCGGGCTGGTCGGGTTGAGCGTCGAGTCCACGTCCACGACGCCCGGCACCGCCTCGAACGCGGCCTTCACCTCGCGCCCCAGCCGGTCGCGCTCCTGCGCCGACGGCGCGTAGATCTCGGCCACCATGGTGGCGAGCACCGGCGGGCCCGGCGGGATCTCGACCACCTTCACGCGCGCGCCGGCCGGGTGCGCCAGCGCCTCGACGAGCGGGCGGACCCGCACCGCGATGGCGTGGCTGGCGGCCTTGCGCTCGCCCTTGGGCGAGAGGTTCACCTGCAGGTCCACCATCTCCGGCGCCTCGCGCATGAAGCTGTGCCGGACCATGCCGACGAACGTGAACGGCGCGGCCACCCCGGAGTGCACCTGGACGCTCTCCACCTCCGGCTCGGCCAGCAGCCGGCGGGCGACGTCCTGGCCCAGCGCGAGCGCCTCCTCGCGCGGCGCGCCGGCGGGCAGGTCGAGCTGCACCTGGAACTCGCTCTTGTTGTCGAACGGCAGCATCTTCACCTTCACCGCGCCGGTGAAGAGCAGCGCCACCGCGCCGAGGAGGAGCGCCGTCACCAGCGCCATGAAGCCGAGCTGCACCTTCCACGAGCCGAGCAGCGCGCGGATGACCTTGCGGTCGAGCCGGGCCAGGCGACCCTCCGGCGCCGACTCCGCCACGGCGTGCGGCTCGGCCGAGGCCGGCTCCGGCGACTCGCGCCCCGGATCCGCCGGGTGGAGCCCGGTGGCGTCGGTGTCGGGGAGGTGCGCCTCCTTGCGGAAGACCTTCATGGCGGCCCAGGGGCTCACCACGAACGCGATGAGGAGCGAGAACACCATCGCGACGCTCGCGCCCACGGGGATGGGGCGCATGTACGGGCCCATCAGCCCGCGGACCATGGCCATGGGCAGGATGGCCGCGATCACCGCGACGGTGGCGAGGATGGTGGGGTTGCCGACCTCGTCCACCGCGTCCAGCACCACCTGCGCGAAGCTGCGCTTCGGGCCGGGCAGGTGCAGGTGGCGGTGGATGTTCTCGACCACCACGATGGCGTCGTCCACCAGGATGCCGATGGAGAAGATGAGCGCGAACAGCGTGACGCGGTTGAGCGTGTAGCCGTTCAGGTAGGTGATGAGGAGGGTGAGCGCCAGCGTGACCGGCACCGCCACGGCGACCACCACCGCCGAGCGCCAGCCCATGGCGAGCAGGATGAGCGCGATGACCGAGAGCGTCGCGATGAGCAGGTGCTCGATGAGCTCGTTCGACTTCTCGCCGGCGGTCTCGCCGTAGTTGCGGGTGACGTCGGCCTTCACGCCGGCCGGGATGAGGCCGCCGCGGAGCGCGTCCACCTTGGCGAGGACCTGGTGGGCGAGCTCGGTGGCGTTCGTGCCCGGCCGCTTCGCGACCACGATGGACACGGCCTGCTCGAAGCCCTCCTTGCCCTTCTCGGCGGTGAGCACCACCGCCGGCTCGGGCTCGGGGCCGTCCACCACGCGGGCCACGTCCTCCACGTAGATGGGCCGGCCGTCGCGGACGGTCACCACCACCCGGTCCAGCTCGGCGGCGGAGCGGGCGAAGCCCTGCGCCTCCAGCTCGATGCGCCGGCCGCCCTCGACGAGCGCGCCGGCCGGCAGCTGCGCCTGGGCGCCCTGCAGCGCCTGGTGCAGCTCGGCGAGCGACACCGACAGCGCGCGCAGCCGCGCCGGATCCGGCTCGACGCGCACGGTGCGGCGGGCGCCGCCCACCACCTGCACGCTGGCGGTGCGCGGCACGTCGGCGAGCTCGCGCGCCACCTCCTCGGCGAGCTTGCGCAGCTCGCCGGCCGGGAGCGCCTCCTCGGCGTGGAGCGTCAGGGTGAGGAACGGGACGTCGTCGATGGTGAGCGCCCGCACCACCGGCGGCAGCGTGCCGGAGGGGAGCAGCTCCGGGTGCGCGCCCAGCTCCTGGTGCACCTTCACCAGCGAGGGCTCGAGCGGCTCGTTCACCTTGAAGCGCACGGTGATGAAGCCGACGTTGGCCCGGCTCGAGCTGTACAGGTACTCGACCCCGGGGATGCCCCACAGCCGGCGCTCGAGCGGGGTGACGAGCTGCGTCTCCACGTCGCGCGGGCTGGCGCCGGGGAACGGCACCATCACGTCCACCATGGGGACGACGATCTGCGGCTCCTCCTCGCGCGGGGTCAGCCAGACCGCGGCCAGCCCGAGGAGGATGGAGGCGAAGACGATGACCGGCGTGAGCTTGGACCGCAGGAACGGGCGCGCCAGGCGCCCGGCCAGGCCCAGCCGCTGGCCCTGCTCCGGCGTCGTCACGGCGCCACCTCCACCGCCTGCCCGTCGCGGAGCGCGCCGGGGGCGTCGATCACGGTCTCGCCGGCGCGCAGCCCGGCCCGCACCAGCACCGCGTCGCCGGCGGGCTCGCCGGGCGAGATCCAGCGCAGGCGGGCCTTGCCGCCGTCGGCCACGAACACGCCGGTGAGGTCGCCGCGCTGCACGAGCGCGCTCCTCGGCACCCACACCGCCGCCTGGGCGGCGGGCGCCCTGGCCTCGCCGGCCGCGGCGGGCAGCACCAGGCGCGCGAACGAGCCGGAGCGCAGCTCGCCCTCGGCCTTCTGGACGCGGGCGCGGAGCCCGCGCCGGTGGGAGAGGGGATCGCCGCCCGGGGTGAGCGCGGTGATCTCGACGGTGCCGCGGGTGGTGCCGGCGAGGAACGCGAGCGTCTTCCCCACCGCGAGGCCGCGCGCCTCGTCGTCGGAGAGGCTGGCGGTCAGCTCGAGCGCGTCGCCCTCGAGCTGGAGCAGCGGCTGGCCGGGGCCGACCAGGTCGCCGGCGTTCACGCGGCGGGACTGCACCGTGCCGGCGAACGGGGCGCGGAGCAGCGAGTAGCCGACGTTGGCGCGGGCGCCGGCCACCGCCGCGGCGGCCTGGGCGCGCTGGGCCCGGGCGCCCTCCAGCTCGGAGGTGGTGGCGGCGCGCTCCGCGAGCAGCGCCTCGATGCGCTTCTCGTGCGCGGCGGCGGCGGCGAGCGCGGCCTCGGCGGCGTCCAGGCCGCCCTTCACGTCGTTGTCGGCGAGCGACACGAGGAGCTGGCCGGCGGCGACGCGCTGGCCCTCCTCCACGTGCACCTGGGTGACGTTCGCGGCGAGCCGCGTCGAGATGGTGGCGCGGCGCACCGCGACCACGTTCGCGGCCACGGTGCGGCCGGCGCCGCCGCCGTCCACGCGGGCGGCGCGGACGCGGGCCGGCGCCGCGGGGGCGGCCGCGGCCTCGGCGGCGAGGGAGGGGACGGGGAGCGCGGGGGCGGCGAGCGCGAGGGCGAGCAGCAGGGTGCGGTGGTTCATGGCGTGAGTCCTTCGATGGGAGCGTTGAGGGCGAGGGCGAGCCGGGCGCGCGCGACGCGCGCCTCCAGCCGGCTCGCGACGAGCAGGGCCCGGGCGCCGGCGAGGCCGGTCTCGGCGTCGAGCAGGTCGGTGAGGGGCAGCAGCCCCTGGCGATGGCGGGCGGCGCGCATGCGGCGCGCCTCCTCCGAGGCGGCCACCGCCTCCTGCGCGGAGCGCACGCGCGCGTCCGCGGTGTCCACGGCGCGGCGCGCCTCGCCGCCCTCGCGAGCGGCCTCGCGCTCGCGCCAGACCAGCGCGTCCCCGGCGGCGGTGGCGCGGGCCTGGGCGGCGCGCAGCGCGCGGGCGTCGCCGAGCGACAGGTCCCACTTCGCCATCACGCCCACCATGGTCCAGGCGGTGCCGTCGGAGAGGCTGGGGGTGCGCAAGGTCTCGGCGCTCGCCTGCGCGAACAGCGCCGGCAGCAGGCTGCCGCGGGCGGCGCGCACGCCGGCCTCGGCCGCGTCGCGCTGCAGGCGCGCGGCGAGCAGGTCGGGGCGCTCGGGCGGCGGGGCCGCGCCCGCGGGCAGCGCGGGCAGGGCGTCGATGGGCGTGGTCAGCTCGGCGTCGGCGACCTCGTCGCCGGCCAGCATGACGAGCGCCGAGCGGGCGGTGGCGCGGCGCTGCAGCGCGGCGGCGCGCTCGGCCTCGGCCTGGGCGCGGAACGCCACCGCGCGGGCCACGTCCGCCTCGAGCGCGAGCTGCTGGGCGGCGCGCTGCCGCACGAACCGCTCGGTCTCCTGCGCCTGCGCGAGCAGGTCCTCCGCGTAGCGGACGCCCTCCTCCGCGGCCTGCGCGCCGAAGTAGGCCTGGACCACGCCCGCGGCCATCTCCCGCTGCCGCTGCGCGTGCGAGGCGCCCTCCGCGCCCGCCATCGCGCTGGCCGCGCTCTGCCCGGCGAGCAGCCGGCCGCCCATGAACAGCGGCAGCTGGATGCTGGCGCCGGCGCCCACGCCGCCGATGCCCGGCGGGTCGTTCAGGCGGGCCGGGTCGAAGTCGGCCATGGTGATCCGCCCCTGGTCGAGCCGGGTGCCGAAGGCCATCATCGGCTCGTCGGTGCGGAACGCGCGGGCGGTGAAGGAGAGCGTCGGGAGGCGCGCGTCGCGGGCCCGGTCGGCGTCGGCCCGCGCGGCCTCGGCCTGGGCGGCCGACGCCTGCAGGGCCGGGTTCCTCGCCCAGGCGGCGCGGATCGCGTCCTCGACGGTGAGCGGCGCGGCGAGGACCGCGGCGGGCGCGGCGAGCGCCGCGGCTGCGGCGAGCGTCGCGAGGCGGGAGGCCTTGGACAGGATGTGCGTGGTCACGGTGGCTCAGAGCCAACGCGCCACCCAAAGGTTTCCGCAACGTCCCGGGGAGGCTGAGGCGAACCGTTGCGCCCGCGCCGGGCTCCAACGCCCGGGGGCGCGCCGCCGCCGCTATCGCCCGGGCCGGCGCAGCAGCACGTAGAGCGCGCCCGCCCCGCCGTCCACCGGGCGGGCCGTCGCGAACGCCAGCACGTGCCGCGCGAAGCGCGCCGACGCGAGCCAGCCCTTCAGCGCGTCCTTCAGCACCGGGAGCTGGTCCTTGGAGTGCAGCCCGCGGCCGTGGACCACCAGCACGCAGCGCTTGCCCGCCTGCCTCGCGCCGCGCAGGTAGGCGTCCACCGCCTGCTTCGCCTCGGCGCGCGTGAGGCCGTGCAGGTCCACGTGACCCTGCACCGCGAACTCGCCGCGGCGGAGCTTGCGGACCACCGCCTGATCGAGCCCCGCCACCCGGCCCTCGATGTACTCGTCGGTGTCGGAGAGGTCGAAGGGCGCGTCGCCCGAGACCAGCGCGCGGAGCGCGTCGATGGCCTCGAGGTCCGGGTGCCAGTGGGCGCCGGGGGCGCCGCGGGGCGCGGGCGGCGCCACGGTGTCGGGCCCGCGCTCGACCGGGCGCGCGCCGCGCGTCGCCTGCGCCCAGAGCTCGGACTCGCTCGGCTCCGCGGGCGGCGCGGGGGGCGGCGGGGGAGGGCGTACGGGCTTCTGGGGCCGCTCCTCACGGGGAGGAGAGAGCGCCTTCAGCTTCTGCAAACCCTCGTTGAACGGCCGCTTCGCCACGCCGCGACTATAACGGGGGGCACCTTGGACATCGAGATCGAGTGCCCGTACTGCGGCGAGCTGGTGACGATCTTCGTCGATCCCGGCGGCGGGGCGTCGCAGACGTACGTCGAGGACTGCCCGGTATGCTGCCGGCCCTGGACCGTGCACGCGGTCGAGGAGGAGCCCGGCGGGTTCGCGGTCGCGGTGGGGCGCCAGGACGACTAGGCAGCACGATGTCGCTAGCCCGTTGGTGTCACCTGGGGTAGAAGCGGCGGCGCGCGGCCCCTGGGCCGCGGGGGAGCGTCGGCATGTCGATCGTCGCGGTGCAGGGCGTCTCGAAGGACTACATGCTCGGCAAGACGGTGGTGCCGGCGCTTCGGGACGTGACGCTGGAGATCGGGCGGGGCGAGTTCCTCTCCATCGCGGGGCCGTCGGGCAGCGGGAAGACCACCCTGCTCAACCTCATCGGCTGCGTGGACACGCCCACCACCGGCGTCGTGCAGGTGGACGGCAAGGACACCTCGCGCCTCAGCGAGCGGCAGCTCACCGACCTGCGCCTGCGCACCATCGGCTTCATCTTCCAGAGCTTCAACCTGGTCCAGGTGCTCTCGGTGTTCCAGAACGTGGAGTTCCCGCTGCTCCTCCAGGGCGGGCTCTCGCGGCGGGACCGCGAGGGGCGGGTGATGGGGCTGCTCGAGGCGGTGGGCATCGCCAGCCACGCCCGCCACCGTCCCAGCGAGCTCTCCGGCGGCCAGCGCCAGCGCGTCGCGGTGGCCCGCGCGCTCGTGACCGCGCCGTCGCTCGTGCTCGCGGACGAGCCGACCGCGAACCTCGACTCGGCCACCGGCGAGAACATCATCGACCTCATGAAGGAGATGAACGCGCGCGACGGCACGACGTTCGTGTTCTCCACCCACGACCCCAAGGTGATGGCGCACGCGAGCGCGGTGATCCGCATCGCCGACGGGCGGATCGTGGGCCGCGAGGCGGGTCACGGGGCGGCGGAGGCGGCCCGGTGACCGGCCGGCGCGACGCGCTGCTCGTGCTGCTGCGGATCGCGTTCCGCAACCTGGCCGCGAGCAAGGTCCGCACCTCCATCATCGGCGCCATCGTGCTCGGCGGCGCGTTCCTGGTGGTGCTGGGGCTCTCGCTGCTCGACTCGATCGACAAGGGCATGCGCACGTCGATCCAGGGCAGCCTGGGCGGCCAGCTGCAGGTGTACGACGCCCGCTCGGAGGACTCGCTCGAGCTGTACGGCGGGCTGCGCGGCGAGTCGCTGCTCGAGCCCATCGAGGACTTCGCGAAGGTGAAGCAGGTGCTCTCCGCCGTCCCGAACGTGGAGACGGTGGTGCCCATGGGCATCGACCAGGCCATGGTCGCCACGGGCAACGTGTTCGACGTGGCGCTGGAGCGGCTCCGCGCCGACGTGCGGCGCGTGGAGGGCGGCGACGGCTCGGCGGAGGCGCTGCGCGGCTACGAGGCGCGCAAGGCGCACGTGCGCCGCATGGTGGGGCTGCTCCGCGACGAGCTGGGCCAGGCGCGGAGCATCGCCGACCTGGAGGGCCGGGACGCGGAGGAGCGGCGGCGGGAGTGGGCCGACCTGACCCGCGCCGCGGACGACGGGTTCTGGGCCGGGTTCGACCGCGATCGCTACGGCAACCTCGAGTTCCTGGAGAACCGGATCGCGAAGCTGTCGATGGACGGCGGCTTCACGTTCATCCGCTACGTGGGCACCGACGTGGACGCGTTCTTCCGCGCGTTCCAGCTCGCGCAGGTGGCGGAGGGCGAGATGATCCCGCGCGGCCGGCGCGGGATCCTGGTGGGCAAGCAGTACGCCGAGGAGTGGCTGAAGCTCCGGAACGCCCGCCGCCTCGACCAGATCAAGGAGGCGCGCGACCGGCGCGGCCGCCGCATCGCCGACGACGAGGAGCTGCAGCGCTGGGTGCGCGAGAACCGCGCCGGGCTGAAGGACATCCTCCTGCAGCTCGACCCGATCCAGGCGGAGGAGGCCGCCACCCGGCTGCGCGGCGCGCTCGGCCCGGCGGCCGCGGGGGAGCAGCTGCCCGCGCTGCTCGCCCGGCTGTTCGACACCGACGACGCGAGCTTCGACGCGCGGTACCGGATCTTCTACGACCAGCTCGCCCCGCTGCTGCGCCTCTACGTCATCAACGTGGGCGACACCATCACCATCAAGGCGCCGGCGAAGAGCGGGTACTTCAACTCGGTGAACGTGAAGGTCTACGGGTTCATCCAGTTCCGGCAGATCGAGAAGTCCGGCATCGCCGGGATGATGAGCGTGATGGACCTGCAGTCCTTCCGCGACCTGTACGGCTACATGACCCGCGAGCGCGCGGCCGAGATCGACGCCATCAAGCGCTCGGTGGGCGCCACCGACCTGGCGCGCGAGGACGCCGAGGCGGCGCTGTTCGGCGGCGGCGGCGGCGCGCTGGAGGGCGAGTCGCGCGCCGCGCGCATCGACGAGGGGCGGCTGCTCGCCGAGCGCCGGGGGGACCGGCCCGCCGAGGATCTCTCGGCGCGCGTCTACTCGCAGGAGGAGATCGACCGCGGCGTGGCGCTGAACGCCGCGCTGATCCTGCGCGACCCCTCGCGGCTGCGCGACACCCTGCGCGACGTGCAGGCGGCCTCGGACCGGGCCGGGCTGCACCTGAAGGTGATCGACTGGCAGCAGGCCTCGGGCCTGGTGGGCCAGTTCGTGACGCTGCTGCGGGTGATCCTCTACAGCGCGGTGGTGATCTTCTTCGCCATCGCCCTCGTGATCATCAACAACGCCATGGTGATGGCCACGCTGCAGCGGGTGAAGGAGATCGGCACGCTGCGCGCGATCGGCGCGCAGCGCCGGTTCGTGCTCGCGATGATGCTGGTGGAGATCGCCTCGGTGGGCCTGGCGTTCGGGCTGGCCGGCGCGGGCCTCGGCGGGCTGGGCGTGTGGGCGGTGCGCGCGGCGGGCGGCATCCCCGCCACCTCCGACCTCCTCAACTTCCTGTTCTCGGGGCCGGCGCTCATGCCCACCCTGGGCGGCGGCAGCGTGGCCGTCTCGATCGTGGTGGTGGTGGTGGTGAGCGTGCTCTCCGGCTTCTACCCGGCGCTGCTCGCCATGCGCGTCACGCCGGTCGAGGCGATGGCGACGGAGGACTGATCGTGATCGGCGTGGACCTCCAGATCGCCGCCCGCAACCTCACCCGGCACACCCGGCGCAACCTGTTCCTGGGCGGCGCGCTCGCGGCGGTGACGGCGCTGCTGGTGCTGCTCTCCAGCCTGACCGGCGGGGTGGAGCGGGCCATGATGGTGTCGGCCACCACCCTGCTCACCGGCCACGTGAACGTGGGCGGGTTCTTCAAGATCACCTCGGGCAGCGCCGCGCCGATCGTGTCCGAGTACCCGCGCGCGCTCGACACGGTCCGGGCGCTGGTCCCGGAGATCGACTACGTGGCGGTGCGCGGGCGCGGCTGGGCCAAGGCCGTCTCCGAGAGCTCGTCGATGGACCTGGTGCTCGGCGGCGTGGAGGTGGCGCAGGAGCGCGGGTTCGCGAAGGTGATCCGGCCGGTGGAGGGCCGGCTGGAGGACCTGGCGCAGCCGGACACGGTGCTGCTGTTCCAGGGGCAGGCCGACCGGCTCAAGGTGAAGGTGGGCGACGTGGTGACGCTCTCCGCGCCGACCACGCGCGGCGTGAACAACACCGCCGACGTCCGGGTGGCGGTCATCGCCCGGAACGTCGGCCTGCTCTCCGCGTTCAGCGCCTTCATCCAGGCGGACACGCTGCGCCGGCTCTACGGCCTCGCGCCCACCGCTACCGGCGCGCTGCACCTGTACCTGAAGGACCCCGCCGACGCGCCCGCGGTGGCGAGCCGGCTGCGCGCCGCGCTCGCCGAGGCGGGCTGGCGGGTGATGGAGCCCGAGTCGCAGCCGTACTGGATCAAGCTCATGCAGAAGGTGCCGAGCGAGGACTGGACCGGGCAGAAGCTCGACGTGACCACGTGGGAAGACGAGATGGGCCAGTTCAAGCAGTTCATCCTCGGCCTGCGCGCGCTCACGGCGCTGCTCGTGTTCGTGCTCATGGTGGTGGTGGTCATCGGGATCCTCAACACGCTCGCCATCGCCATCCGCGAGCGGACCCGCGAGATCGGCACGCTGCGCGCCATCGGCATGCAGCGCCGCAAGGTGCTGTGGCTGTTCGTGCTGGAGACGGCGCTGCTCGGCCTCGGCGGCGCCGCCGCCGGCGCGGCGATCGCGGCCGCGATCGCCCTCGCGCTCAACCTCGCCGGCATCGGCGTGCCCGAGGGCATGCAGCTCTTCCTGATGCAGGAGAGGCTCTCGTTCCTGCTCCAGCCCGGCGCCATCCTCGGCGACGTGCTGTTCCTCGCCGCCGTGACCGTGGTGGCCGCGCTGCTCCCCGCCCGCCGGGCGGCGCGCCTGCGGCCGGTCACCGCCATGCACCACGTCGGCTGAACCCCGGGACCCGCACCATGCACGCACGCCTCGCCGCCGTCCTCTCCCTCGCCGCCGCCGCCCTGGCGCTCGCGGCCCCGCCCGCCGCCGCGCTCGGCCCCGACGAGCTGAAGCGCGTCGTCGCCACGCTGGACGACCGCCAGCGCAACTCCGGCGACTGGAAGGCGCTCTGCTACATGGAGGCGAAGGAGAAGGGGAAGACCGACGTCGTCTACGAGCTGCTGGTCTACCGGCGCGACGAGGATGACAAGCAGCTCTTCCTGTTCACCAAGCCCAAGGCCGAGGCCGGCAAGGGCTACCTGCGCATCGACAAGAACCTGTGGAGCTACGAGCCGTCCACCGGCCGGTGGGAGCGGCGCACCGAGCGCGAGCGCATCGGCGGCACCGACACGCGCCGCGACGACCTCTCCGAGCCGCGCCTCTCCGAGGACTACACCGCCGAGTGGAAGGGCGACTCGAAGCTGGGCGTGTTCGAGGTGCACGAGCTCGTGCTCACCGTGAAGCCCGGCGTGGACGTCTCCTACCCGGTGCGGCGGCTGTGGGTGGACAAGGCGACGCTCAACATCCTGAAGCGGCAGGACGTGGCGCTGTCCGGCCGGCTCATGCGCACCACCTACACGCCGCGCTGGCGGAAGATCTACTCCGAGTCGAAGAAGGGCGAGGTCTGGTACCCCGAGGAGATCCGCATCTACGACGAGATCGAGAAGGGGAACTCCACCCTCATCCTGATCCGCGAGATCGACCTCCGATCGCTCGAGGCCAACCTGTTCACCAAGGCCTGGCTCGAGTCGAAGAGCCGGTAGGAGCGCGCCATGCCCTCGCCCCGCACCGCCGCGCTGCTCGCCGCGGCCGCCCTGTGCACGCTCCCCGCCGCGCCCGCCGTCGCGCAGGACCGGCCCACCGAGGACCAGCTGTTCGGCGCGCCCGCCGCGCCGCCCGCCGCCCCCGCTCCGCATGATCGGGGCGACGTCGAGGCGGAGCTGTTCGGGAGCAGCGGCTCGCCCAACGCGGTGTCCCCGCCGCCCGAGGGGATCATCTCGCGCGAGCGCGAGGACCCGCTCCGCATCGGCGGGCAGCTCTACCTGCGCGCCGTCGGCACCTGGCAGGAGGGCGTGGACCCCGCGGACTGGTACCTCGCCTCGCCGAACCTGCTCGACACGTACCTCGACGCCCGGCCCAACGACCGGGTCCGCGCGTTCGTGCTCGGGCGCATGAGCTACGACCCGACGCTCTCGCGCGCCAGCGTCGCGCTCAGCCAGCCCAGCGCCGGGGTGACCGAGTCCGCCGCCACCGCCGCCTCGAACCCGCGCGGCACGCTCGATCAGCTGTGGGTGAACTTCGACCTCGGCCGCCGCGCGTTCGTCACCGCCGGCAAGCAGCACGTGAAGTGGGGCGTCGGGAAGTTCTGGAACCCGACGGACTTCCTGCACCCCGTGAAGCGCGATCCGCTCGCCGTCTACGACGCGCGCAGCGGCACGAGCATGGTGAAGGTGCACGTGCCCTGGGAGGCGCGCGGCTGGAACTTCTACGGCGTGCTCGCCTTCGAGGACCTGGCCGGCGAGACGCGCGCCACCGACCGCGTCGGCCGGGTCGGCGCCGGCGGGCGGGCCGAGCTGGTGGCCGGCACCGCCGAGCTCGGGCTCGACGCCATGGTGCAGGACGGTCACCGGCCGCGGTTCGGCGTGGACCTGTCCGGCGGCGTGGGCGACTTCGACCTCTACGCCGAGGCCGCGCTGCGCACCGGCGCCGACGGGACCCGCTGGCGGAAGACCGCGCCCACGCTGACCGATCCGTTCGGCTACGTCGCGTACGAGCCGAGCGGGTTCACCCCGCAGGTCGTGCTCGGCGGGAGCTGGTCCGCCAAGTACTCCGACGAGGACGCCGTCACCCTCGGCGCCGAGTACTTCTTCGACGACTCCGGCTACTCCGACGCCGACGTGTACCCGTTCCTCGCCGCCGGCGCCCCGCGGCTCGATCTCTCGAACCCCGCCGCGCCCGCGGTGGTGCAGCAGGACCCCGGCGCGTTCCGCCCGTTCTACCTCGGCCGCCACTACGCCGGCGCGTTCGCGACCCTGCCCAGGCCCGGGAGCTGGAACAACACGATCTTCACGCTCTCCGCGCTCGGGAACCTGTCGGATCGCACGTTCGTGGTGCGCCTCGACCACTCCGTGCTGGCGCTCACGTACCTGCGCGTCGAGACGTTCGTGGCCGGCCACGTGGGCCGCAAGGGCGGCGAGCTCCGCTTCGCCTACGAGGTCCCCGCCGCCGCCGCCGCGTTCCTCGGCGGACCGCCCGACCCGCGCCTCGGCAAGGCGCCCGTGCTGGACGCCGGCGTGGCGCTGCGCGTGAGCCTGTGAGCCTCCGCCGCGCCGAGTAGCGGCGCGCCGCGGCCGCCGCCCGTCCCCGCGTACGCGTCCACGAGCGCGTCGCCGAAGACCCGCCGCGCTTCCTCGAGGTTGTGGCCCTTGCAGCGGATGCGAAGGTTGTCGACCGTGGACACCCCGCCGCACGCGCGCGGCACGATGTGATCGAGCTCGAGCCGGTGCGTGGACCCGCAGCACTCTCCCGACGCGAGGACGAAGGTGCACCGCCCGCCGTCGCGGGCCCACACCTCGCGGCGAACGTGGGCAGGGATGTGGCGGCCCGGCCGCGTGGAGGGGCGAGGCTTCATCTGCGGCCGAGCCGTGAGGCCCTTCCGTCGGTCGCGCTCGGCGAGGAGCTCGTCCAGCGCCGCCTCGAGGATGGTTTCGCGGCTGGCACCGGGCATGGAGTGCGAGAGCGCGTCACGCGCCGCCTCGAGCTTCTTCAGGAACGCCTTGGAGACGGTGAGGTGCATCCGTGCCTGGTCGCCGTCGAGCCAGTCCACGGAGCTGGACTTCGGGGCAGGGGCGGGGTCGAAGGGGGGCTGAAGGAGCGCAGGGACCGGCTCGGAACGGCAGGACTCCGGCGCAACTTCATGCGCATGAAATGAAATGACCTGCGCGGGTGCCGCTTGCGCCGCGTCGCGCGATGCCACCACCGGTGCCGCGGACCGCACGGGAACTACGATCTCCCGCCGCGGCGGATTCTCGACGGGACGGATCGAGACTGCCACCGCCGCCGCATCCCGGCTCGACAGCCCGAAGAACCGGGGCAGGATCTCCGAGCAGTTGTCGGTGGTCACCACCTTCGCCAGCTCGCACACGGAGGACAGGCACAGCTTGCCCTCGCGAAGCGCGCCCTCCACGGCGGGATAGCGCTGGATGAGCTCGGCGGCTGTCTTCCGTAGCTGGGCGGAACCGGCCGAGAGCTTCAGCTCTCGATGCAGGAACGAGAAGAGCGACGTGTGCCCGCGTTGCCGCCAAAGCCCCCGCCGGTCGAACTCCGCGAGCGCGACCAGGAACTCCGCCATGGCGTGCCGCTCCGACCGGAGCAGCTCGACGAGACGCTTCGTGAACTCGGTTGCGTTGTCCATGCTCGAAGCATCGCACGCGAGTTTCGCCCTCCGTAAAACGCACGAGGATCGTCCCATGCGCGCGAACGCACCCAGGGTCCCGGGACCCCTCGCGTCGTCCTCCAGCGCCTCAGCCGCGCCCTGCCAACGCTCCAGAGCCCTGCGCCGCAGCCATTCCGCTCGCGACCGCCGCTCTCCGCTCCACCCTCGTCAAGCCCGCAGAACGTTCCCGTTGGGCCGCAAACAGCCATTCACTAACGGTGACGATCCGCGCCCGCCCCGCGCCCCGCGCCCCACCCAAAGGCTTCTCGCAAGCCGATCCCCGCGGCCCCGGTTCCGGCCAAGCAGCCCCGCCCCCGACCGCCCCCGCACCCTCAAAGCCCCCCGCTCGTGGTTCGACAAGCTCACCACGAGCGGACACCAACTCACCACGAGCGGCTTCAGAACCGCATCCCCGCCCCTGGTTCGACAAGCTCACCACGAGCGGGCACCCACTCCCCACCAGCGGACGCCAACTCACCACGCGCGGGCTTCAGCCCCCCTACATCCCCGGAACCCGCGGCACCACCCCGCGCCGCTCCGCCTTGAAGTACCGGCCCCACGCCTTCTTCATCCAGTGGCCGACGACCGGCAGCGGCACGAGCCGCTCGGTGCGATCGTCGCGGTACACCAGCGCCCCGCCGGTGCCGGTGTCCATCAGGCACACGATCGCGAGGTGCGCGAGGTAGCTCGCGCAGGGCGCGCCGCCCGCCTCGCAGGACGCGGCGTTGTCGGCGGCGACGCGCGCCATCGCCTGCGCCAGGTGCCCCTGCTTCGCGCTCCAGGCCGGGCCTTCCAGCGCGGCGACGTCCCCCACCGCCCACACGCCGGGCATGCCGGGGACGGCGCAGCCCGCGTCCACGCGCACGAAGCCGGCCTCGTCCCGGGGCAGGTCGGAGGCCTTCACGACCGGGTGGCCGTCGCCGGCGGGGAGGAACGCGACCAGGTCGGCGTCGATGCGCTCGCCGCCCTCCAGCGCCACCCCGCCCGCGTCGAACGAGGCGATCTTCCGGCCGGTGCGCGCCGCGATGCCCTGGCGCGCGAGCATCCGGCCCACGGCCTCCACCGCCTTCGCGCCCATGCGCTCGCCGGGGCGCGCCATGGGCGCGAAGAACGTCAGCTCGAAGCGGTCGCGCAGCCCGCGGCGGCGCAGGAGCGCGTCGAGGTTGAACGCCACCTCGAAGGCCGGGCCGCCGCGCACCGCCGAGGGCGCCCGGGGGTTGCCGCCGAAGCCGACCGCGATGCGGCCGCGGCCGCGCGCGAGCAGCGCCTCGAGCGCCACGCGGAACGAGGTCGCGGCGGCGGGGTCCCCGCCCAGCGTCACCGTGTGCTCGACGCCCTGCGGCCGCAGCCGCGAGGCGCCCAGCGCGACCACCAGGTGGTCGGCCGCCAGCCGGCGCCCGTCCACCTTCGCCCGGCGGGAGGCGCCCTCGAGCTCCTCGACCTTCCCGACCCGCAGCTCGAACCCGCGGCGCGCCGCGACGCCGGCGAGATCGAGGCAGGCCTCCTCGAACGGCAGCTCGCCGGTCGGGATCCAGATCGAGGTCGGGTGGATGAACAGGTACGGCCGGTCCGAGACCAGCGTGACCTCGAACCCGCGCGCGCGCAGCCGGATCGCGCTCTCCAGGCCGGCGAAGCCGCCGCCCAGCACCAGTGCTCGCTTCCCCATGGGCGTCCTCCGGGCCGGCGACCGGCCTCTCGCACGTCTGAGCCACGCCGCGGTGGCGGGATTCCTTCGGGGGCGCGGACGAACCGGCCCCGGGGTGGGAGGCTCGCATCGGAAAAGGAGAATCGAGACGATGTCCCAGCTCGGAATGAAGAAGCCGACGTCCTGGACCTACGAGCAGGCGCTGGAGAGGCTGCCGGAGCTGCTCAAGGCGGAGGGCTTCGGGATCCTCACGCAGATCGACGTGAAGGAGACGCTGAAGGCGAAGCTCGGCCTGGACTTCCGCAAGTACAAGATCCTCGGCGCCTGCAACCCGGCGCTCGCGCACCAGGCGCTCTCGACGGTGGTGGACCTCGGGGTCATGCTCCCCTGCAACGTGATCGTGTACGAGGGCGACGACGGCAAGGCGGTGGTGACCGCGGTGGATCCCATGCAGACCATCGCCGCCGCGCGCCCGGAGCTGGCGCCGATCGCGAGCGAGGTGCGCGCGCGGCTGGCGCGCGTGCTCGAGCACGTCGCCTAGGCCGGACACCCGGGGGGCCCGAACCCTTTCGCGGGCCCCCGGCTCACACGGCCGACGACATGAACGATCTCCTCGCCTTCGCCGCCGTCGCCGGGCTCTGGTTCCTGATGCAGTTCGTGATCCTGCCGCGCATGGGCGTTCCCACCTGAGCGGTGCCCCAGCGGCCCCGGTCCGGGGCCGGCACGCAGGACCACGACGCGAACGACGCCGCGAAGGACGGCGAGGACCCGCCCGCGCCGCGCTGCTGAGCGATCAGCGGCGCCGGCGTCCGCGGGCGATCGCCACCAGGTCGGACAGGATCGCGTAGGCGGTCTGGTCCACCCCGCCGGTCCCCTCCCAGATCCCGATCTCGCGCATGAGGTCGGTCTCGAGGACGAGCACGCCGTCCGCGCCCCGCGAGACGAGCACGTCGCCGTCCGCGACCTCCTCCGGCCCCACGCTCACCCGCACCGCGCGGCCGTCGCGACGCGCCCGCGCGATGAGCCGGAGCACCGCCCCGCGCCCGCGGGCGGCGCGGACGTCCCCGGGCCCCAGGCCCGTGATGCCTCGCCGCTCGACCGCGGCGGGCCGCACGTCCGCGCCCATGAGCGCGTTCGCGAGCGCGCAGGCCTTCACCGCCGCGTCCCAGCCCTCGAGGTCGTGGCGCGGGTCGGCCTCGGCCACCCCGGCGCGCTGCGCCTCCGCGAGCGCCGCCTCGAAGCTCGCCCCCGCCTCCATGCCGGCGAGCACGCGGGTGGTGGTGCTGTTGAGCAGGCCGCGGAACCCGAGGATCCGTGCGCCGGGCAGGCAGCGCTCCACCAGGTTGAACACCGGCGTCCCGTCGAGCACCGCGCCCTCGTGCAGGAAGCGCACGCCGTTCCGGGCCGCGAGGCGCACCAGCCGCGCGCGGGCGTGCGCCACCGGTCCCTTGTTCGCCGTGACGACGTGCAGCCCGCGCCCCAGCGCGGCGCGGGCCAGCGAGGTGGCCGGCTCGCCGGTGGCGGGCGCGAGCGGGGTCAGCTCCACCAGCACGTCGGCGGGCGCGCGGCGGACGAGGTCGAGCGCCGAGGCGACCGGCGGCCCGCGGTGGAGCGCGTCCAGGGAGCCGCCGCCGCGCACCAGCCGCAGCGCGCGCCGGAGCGGCAGCCCGCGCGCGTCGATCGCGGCCCCGTGACGGTTCGTGAAGATGGCCGTGACGAGCGGCGCGGCGCCCTCGGCGCGGAGCGCGCGGCCGTACGGGCCGGGGAGCAGCTCGGCGAAGGTGCGACCGACGTTGCCGAAGCCGGCGAGCGCGAGGCGGAGCGGGCGGGGGGCGGCGCGGGACATGGCGGGGGAGGGTGGTCCGGCCTCCCCCGCCTGTCAAATTCCGCCTTTGCCTAGAACAGGAACTGATCGCCCTGCGCGCGCAGCGCGGTGATGGCCGCGAGGTTCACGATCGACTGCACCGAGCAGCCCATCTGCAGGCAGTTCACCGGCTTGTGCATGCCGAGCAGCACCGGCCCGATCACCTCGGCGCCGCCCACGTTCTCGAGCAGCTGGTAGGCGATGTTCGCCGAGTCGAGGTTCGGGAAGACGAACACGTTCGCGTCCTCCTTGAGCGTCGAGAACGGGAACTCGGGCACGCGGACGTCGCCGTTGGTCGCGATCGCGACCTGGATCTCGCCCTCGACCTCCAGGTCCGGGCGGCGCTGGCGCACCAGCGCCGCGGCGTCGCGCATCTTCTGGGGGCTGTCGCCGCCCGCGGAGCCGAACGTGGAGTAGGAGAGCATCGCCACCCGCGGCGTGACCTCGAAGTAGCGGGCCAGGTCGCTGGTGGTGATGGCGATCTCGGCCAGCTCGTCGGCGTCCGGGTCGATGTTCACGGTGCAGTCGGCGAAGAACTTGAAGTCGTGCTTCGTGACCACGATGTACACGCCGGCGGCGCGCTTGCCGGCGCGGGTGCGCACCACCTCGAGCGAGGGGCGGACCGCGTCGGCGTAGCCGCTGGTCAGGCCGGTGACGAGCCCGTCCACCTCGCCCAGCTCGAGCATCACCGCGCCGAAGTAGTTGCGCGTGCGGATGCGCCGGCGCGCCTCCTCCACCGTGATGCCGCGGCGCTGGCGCAGCTCCCAGTACCGCGCCACGTAGCGCGCGAACTCGGGGCTGTCCATCGGGTCGATGATCGTCACGCCGTCGAGGTCGTCGAGCCGCTGGTCGGCGATGGAGCGGCGGATCGCCTCCACCGGCCCGAGCAGCACCGGCTCGCAGATCGCCTCCTCGCGGAGGATCTCGGCGGCCTGCTGGATCTTCGGGTGGTGGCCCTCGGGGAAGACGATGCGGGCGAGCTTCTTCTTCGCCTTGGTGAAGATCGAGCCCATCACCTGGTGCGAGCGGCTCTGCATCTTGCGCAGCCGGTCGCGGTACTCGTCCATGTCGATCTTCACGCGGGCGACGCCGCCGTCGATGGCGGCCTGCGCCACCGCCGGCGCGACCCACAGCAGCACGCGCGGGTCGAGCGGCTTCGGGATGATGTAGTCGCGGCCGAAGCGGAACTTCTCGCCGGCGTAGGCGCGCGACACCGAGTCCGGCACGTCCTGCTTGGCCAGCTCGGCGAGCGCCTTCGCGGCGGCCATCTTCATGTCCTCGGTGATCGCCTTGGCGCGGACGTCGAGCGCGCCGCGGAAGATGTAGGGGAAGCCGAGGACGTTGTTGACCTGGTTCGGGAAGTCGGAGCGCCCGGTCGCCATGATGACGTCCTCGCGCGCCGCCTTCGCCTCCGGGTAGTCGATCTCGGGGTCGGGGTTCGCGAGCGCGAAGACGATGGGGTCCTTCGCCATCGACTTCACCATCTCCTGCGTCACCATGCCCTTGGTCGAGCAGCCCAGCAGCACGTCGGCGCCCTTCAGCGCGTCGGCGAGCGTCCGGCACTTCGTCTCGGCGGCGAACTCCGCCTTCCACTCGTTCATGCCCTCGGCGCGCCCGCGGTAGATGACGCCCTTGGTGTCCACCATGATGACGTTCTCGCGCCGCACGCCGAGCGTCAGGTAGAACTTGGTGCAGGCGATGGCGGAGGCGCCGGCGCCGGACACCACCACGCGCACGTCGCCGATCTTCTTGCCCGCGATCTCCAGCGCGTTCAGCAGGGCGGCGCCGGAGATGATGGCGGTGCCGTGCTGGTCGTCGTGGAAGACCGGGATCTGCATCTCCTTCTTCAGGCGCGCCTCGATGACGAAGCACTCCGGCGCCTTGATGTCCTCGAGGTTGATGCCGCCGAAGGTGGGCTCGAGCGCCTTCACCACCGTGCAGAACTTGTCGATCTCGAGCGCGTCCACGTTGATGTCGAACACGTCCACGTCGGCGAACTTCTTGAACAGGACGCCCTTGCCCTCCATGACCGGCTTGCCGGCGGCCGGCCCGATGTTGCCGAGGCCGAGCACCGCGGTGCCGTTGGAGACCACCGCGACCAGGTTTCCACGCGCCGTGTACAGGTACGAGGCGTCGGGATCCTTCTCGATCTCGAGGCACGGCTCGGCGACGCCCGGGCTGTAGGCGAGCGCGAGATCGCGCGCGGTCGCGCACGGCTTGGTGGGGACGACCTCGATCTTCCCCTTGCGGCCGGACGAGTGGTACGCGAGCGCGTCCTCGCGGCGGATCTTCTTCTTCGCGACGGGGGACGACGGAGGGTTCTGCGGGGGCGTGAAGTCGGAGGCCATGATCTCCTCGGTGCGGCGGTAGGAGTCGACGAGCTTGATTTGGGGCCGACGAGGAAATCCCAAAATAAATCCGCTGTCAATGAGACGCAGATCAATTGGTGCATCTTTTGCAATCTGTCGCGACCCGCATCGCCCGAGGTGCGCCGACGCATTGCCGCAGTGCGTCTCGGACGCAGCCGCCCCCACCTGATTGCAGGCACTTCCGCGCGGTCGGCCGCTCGGCTCCCGGCCCGCGGGTGCGTCGCGCGCGTGGCACCGTGCGCGTGGGACTCGACGCAGGCGCGGGCTTCAGCGCGTCCGGCGGCGCGGCGCCTTCGGCGCTGAGGCGGCGGGCTCCGGCGCGGGCCGGAGGCCGAGCGCCGGGTTGCGCTCCAGCTCGTCCACGGTCCGCGGCCAGTCCTGCTTCAGCAGGCGGGCGAGGGACCGGTCGGAGAGGATCTGCCCGCCGGTCTGGCAGCGCGGGCAGTAGTTCACCTCGTTCTCGGCGCGGACGATCCGCTGCACCGCGGTGCCGCACACCGGGCACGGCTGCCGGTGGCGCCCGTGCACGGCCATGCCCTCGCGGAAGGCGGTGACGCCCTCCGGGAAGCCGCTCCCCGCCGCCTCGCGCAGCCGCGCCGTCCAGCCGGCGAGCACCTCGCGCGTGGCCTCGAGCAGGCGCGCCACCTCGGCGTCGCCGAGCCGCGAGGTCAGCGCGACCGGCGAGAGCCGCGCGCGGTGCAGGATCTCGTCCGAGTACGCGTTGCCGATGCCGGAGAAGAGCGAGGGATCGGTGAGCGCGCGCTTGAGCGTGTGGTTCTCGCGCCGGAGCGCGGCGGCGAACGCGGCGAGGTCCGCCCCGAGCGGCTCGAGGCCGCCGCGGTCGAGCGCGGCGAGCGCCGCGGCGCCGCGCACCAGGTGCAGCGCGGCGCGGCGCTTCGTGCCGGCCTCGGTGAGGACGAGCGTGCCGTTCGGGAAGTCGAACGCCGCCAGCCCCGCCTTCCCCGGGAGCCGCGCGCCGGGGTCCTTCCAGTGGAGGCGTCCGGCGATCATGAGGTGCAGCGCCAGGAACAGGTCGCCGTCGAGCGCCAGCACCACGCGCTTCCCCTGCCGCCGCACCGCGGCGACGCGCCGCCCCTCCGCCTCGGCGAGCGGCGGGTCGGCGGAGCGGAGCAGGAAGGGGTTCCCCAGCCGGATGCGCTCCAGCGGCTGACCCAGCACCCGCGCGGCGAGCGCCTCGACGTAGACCTCGATGTCCGGGAGCTCCGGCACCGCAGGATCCTGCCTCGGCGCCGGCCCGGCGGCCAGGCCGTCTCCGCCCCCCGCCCGACCGGGCACCGCCGCCCCGCCGCGCCCCCGAAATCTGCTAGAGACAGCCGCATGCCCAGCTCCAAGCACCCGCAGGGCACCGCCCGCCGCGACTTCCTGCGCGTCCTCGCGCTCGCGCCCGCCGCCGTCGCGGCCGGGTGCGCCACCGCGCGCTCCGGCGCGCCCCCCGCCGCCGCCGCGCCCGCGGCCGCCCCGCCCGCGCCGGCCCCCGCGCCCGACGAGGCCACCGCCGCCATCCGCGCCTTCCCGCTGCCGGCCGCGGCCGAGCCGGCCTTCGTCTTCCGCGCCGCCCCGGCGCGCCCGCGCGAGTAGCCCATGGCCCTCGACGACGACGTCCTCTTCTCCGGCGTGGCGGCGCTCTCGCGCCGCATCCAGGCGCGCGAGCTCTCCCCGGTGGAGCTGGCCGAGGCGTACCTCGCCCGCATCGACGCGCTCGGCCCCGCGCTCGGCTGCTTCGTCACCGTGACCCGCGAGCGCGCGCTCGCCGACGCTCGGGCCGCCGAGGCGGACCTCGCCGCCGGGCGCTGGCGCGGGCCGCTCCACGGCGTGCCCTACGGCCTGAAGGACCTGGTGGACACCGCCGGCATCCGGACGACCTTCGGCGCGCGCCCGTACGCGGACCGCGTGCCCGAGCACGACGCGACCGTGGCCCGGCGGCTCGCCGAGGCGGGCGGCGTGCTGCTCGGGAAGCTCTCGATGATCGAGCTGGCCGGCGGGCTCGGCTACCACACCGGCGAGGCGGCGCTGAACGGGCCCTGCCGCACGCCCTGGGACCCGACGCGCTGGGCGGGCGGCTCGTCGTCGGGCGCCGGCTCGGCCGTGGCCGCGGGGCTCGTGCCGTTCGCGATCGGCTCGGAGACCTGGGGCTCCATCACCTGCCCCGCCGCGTTCTGCGGCGTGACCGGCCTCCGCCCCACCTACGGCGTGCTCTCCCGCGCCGGCGCCATGGCGCTCTCGTACACGCTCGACAAGCTCGGCCCGATGGCGCGGACCGCAGAGGACTGCGCGCTCGTGCTCGGCGTGCTCTCCGGCGCCGACCCCCGCGACCCGACCTCGATCGCGCCGCCGCCGGGGCTCGGCAACGGCAAGGTGCGCGGCGGGATCCCGCGGGGCCTGCGGGTGGCGGTGCTCGGCTTCCCGGAGAAGCCCGCGGTCGCGCCCGGCGTGCGCGCCGCGTACGAGGCGGCGCAGGCGGTGCTGCGCGACGGGGGCGCGATCCTCACCCCGGCGGCGCTGCCCGACCTGCCCTACGAGCCGCTCGCGTCGCTCTTCATCGAGGCGGAGGCGGCGACCGCGTTCGAGGAGCTGATCCGCTCCGGCCGCACCCGCGAGCTGGCCGACCGCTCCCACGCGACCCGCAAGCCCGACGACTACCTGCCCAAGGGCAACCCGTCCGACTACGTCCGCGCCATGCGCGTGCGCGGCGAGGTGCAGCGCGCGCTGGCCGGGTTCTTCGCCCGCCACGACCTCGTGCTCGCGCCGAACCTCCCGTACCCACCGCCGCGCGTCACCGAGAACTTCGACGCGATGTTCGCGTTCCCGGACCTCCTCGGCGCCGCCGGCAACCTGGCCGGCCTGCCGGCGGTGGCGCTGCCCATGGGCTTCGTGGACGGGCTCCCGGTGTCCATGCAGCTCGTGGGCGCGCCGCTCGAGGAGGCGCGGGTGCTCGCCGCGGCGGCGCTGTTCCAGTCGCGCACCGACCACCACCTGGCCCGGCCGAAGCTGGCCCGCCCGTCGCCGCCCTCGGCCCGCGAGGGCGGGCGCCCCTCCCACGCGGTGACGATCCGATGACGTCCGCCCGGCAGGATGCGATCCCCGTGCCCCGGCTCTCCCGCTCCGTGTACGTGCCGATCGCCGCGGTCGGCTACGTCTTCGTCATCCTGATCCTCGTCCTGGCGCTGCCGATCCAGGCGGTGCTCCTCGCGCTCACCCTCGCCTTCGACCGGAACCGCGTGGTGGCCGGCCGCTTCCTGCGCTTCGTGGGCGTCGCCATCACGAAGACGTTCCCGCCCTGGCGGCTCAAGCTCGAGGGGCGCTGGCCGGGCGCCGGGCCGTACGTGGTGGTCGCGAACCACCAGTCGATGCTCGACATCCTGCTGCTCTCGCGGATGCCTCGGGAGATGAAGTGGGTCGCCAAGGAGGAGCTGTTCAAGATCCCCTGGGTCGGCACCATGCTGCGCATGACCGGCGACATCCCGGTGCGCCGCGGCGACCCGGAGAGCGGCGGCGAGGCGCTCGGGAAGGCGAAGGGCTACCTCGCGCGCGGCATGAACGTGATGATGTTCCCGGAGGGCACGCGCAGCGCCAAGGGGCGCATGCTCCCGTTCAAGTCCGGCGCGTTCCGCCTGGCCATCGAGGCGGGCGTGCCGGTGCTGCCGGTGGCGGTGTCCGGCACCGCGCACGGGATGCCGAAGGGCGGGCCGTGGGTGCGCCCCTGCCGCGGCACCGCGCGGATCCTCGCGCCGGTGAGCGTCGAGGGGATGAAGCCGGAGGACGCGCCCAAGCTCCGCGACGTGGTGCGCGCGCGGATCGAGGAGGCGCTGGCGACGCTGCCGCCCGCCTAGCCGCGGCTACCCCTCGGCGTACGTCGCGGCGAGCTCGGCGACGCGCGCCCGGAGCGCCTCGCGCACGTCCGGCGGCGACTCCACCGTCGCCGCGCCGCCCCAGCCCAGCACCGCGCCCGCGAGGTAGTTGCCGGGCGTGACCCGCTGCACCACCGACACCGAGCCGTCGCCGTGCTCGCGGACGCGCAGCGCCGGGTTCGAGCGCGCCACGCGCGCGGCGACGCCGGTGAGCCGGAGCGTCACGTCGCGCTCCGCGCCGGACTCGAAGTAGAGCCGCCCCGCGTAGCGCGCGAGCGACGCCCGGTGCGGGCCGAAGACGCGCGTCCCGCTGGTCACCGAGGCGATCCGGTCGAGCCGGTACAGGTGCTCGTGCGCCTTCTCCACGTTCCACGCGGCCAGGTACCACTGGCCGTCGCGGTGGAACAGCGCGCGGGGCTCCACCGTGCGACGCGCCACCGCCCCGTCGCCCACGGCGCGGTACTCCAGCACCACCTCCAGCCGCGCGGCGATGGCCTCGCGGAGCGCGGAAGCCCACGGCCCGGTGGGCGCGAGCACCACGTCGAGCCCGCGCACGAGCTGCTCGGCCTCGGGGCGGAGCGGCTCGGGGATGGCCTTGCGCAGCTTGCGGACGGCCTCGCGCACCGGCTTGCCGGCGGTCTCCTCGAACGGCGCGAGCGCGGCGAGCAGCACCGCGCCCTCGGCGAGCGACAGCGCCACGGGCCGGCCCAGCTCGTGCGCGTACATCAGGTGGACCTCGCCGTCCGCGACGTCCAGCGAGACCAGGTCCTCGGCGCGCTCCGGGTCCACCCAGAGCGAGCGGATGCTCTCGACGTCGGCGAGCAGCTCGGCCACGCTGCGCGCGCCGGTCACCGCGACGGCGCGATCGAGCGGCACGCCGCGCCCCTGGCGCGCGGCGCGCGCCGCCACCGGGACGAGGAGCAGCAGCCGGCGGAGCGACTTCAGGTAGGGATCGCTCACGGCGCCCTCCCGTCCAGCGCGGCGGCGAGCGTGGCGAGCATCTCGCGCGCCATGGCCCGGCCCTCGGCCGGCTCGAGCAGCTCGGCCTCGGGGCCCCACGCCAGCGCCTGCCGCACCAGCCCGCGCAGGTTGCGCACCTCGAGCCGCGCGACCCGCCCGCCGTCCGCGTCCGGGCTCAGCCGCGCCGCGGGCAGGAGCTGGCCGGCCACGCGCGCCAGCGAGCCGCGGAAGCGGACCGCCGCCTCGCGCGGCGGGTGGACGTCGTAGTCCCAGATCTGCTGGCGGGTCCAGCGCCGGACGTCGAAGCCGGCGGGGACGCGGTACGGGTCCCGGCGGCGCGCGTCCACCTTCAGCGCGCACACGCGCGACAGGTAGAACACGCGCTCCGCGTCGCGCAGGTGGCAGTGGCCGGCGAAGATCCACTCGCCCCGCCGGCGGCCCCAGCCGTACACGTCCACGTCGCGGCGCACCACCTCGCCGGTCGCGATGCGCAGGTAGTCGAGCGTCACGGTGCGGCGGCGCTCCCACGCGTCCACCAGCTTGTCGAGCAGCGCCCCGGAGGCCGGCGCGCCCTCGGCGGCCAGCTCCTCCGTGGCCGCGGCGCGCGGCGGGAGCCCCTTCGCGCCGACCAGGAGCTTGCGGAGCGCGCTCTCCAGCTCGTCGCGCAGCGGGTGATCCGAGGCGCGCAGCGCCGACACGCCCGCGGTCCACACCACCGCGGCCTCGTCCGGCGCGAGCTCCAGCGGCGGCAGCGCCGAGGCGCGCGCGTCGATGAGGTACGCGACCTGGTCGTCCGCCGCCGGCACGTCCTCGCGGTCGAGCACGAACCCGAGCCGCTCGAGATCGCGCTTGTCGCGCGAGAACTTCTTCTCCTTCGCGGCCGGGCTCCCGGCGTAGTCGTCCGGGAACGCCTCGTAGATGCGCCGGCGCGACACCGGGCCGGGCTCGGAGAGGATGAACGTGGCGAGGCCGAGCAGCCGCGCCTGCGCGCTGGAGCCGCGGTTCGCGGGCGGCCGGGTTCGGGCGGTCGGCATGGACCCGCAGTCTACCGCCTGGGCGGCGCCGGGTCGCGCGGGCGGCGGTGGCGCGGGCTACGCCGGCACGTCGTCCTCCACCGGCTCGACCGCGGCGTCGAGCGCGGGAAGGTGCACCGCGGCCTCGGCGGCGGGGAGCGCCTCCACGTCGCGGAGCTGCCGCTGGATGGCCCGGCTGCGGGTGGCCACCGTGCCGAGCGTGGTGGAGGCCTCCTGGAGCTTCTTGTCCACCTTCTCGATCACCTGCCCGAACTTGCCGAACTCGGTCTTCACCGCGCTGAGCACCTGCCACACCTCGCTCGAGCGCTTCTGGATGGCGAGCGTGCGGAAGCCCATCTGCAGGCTGTTGAGCAGCGCCGCCAGCGTGGTCGGGCCGGCCACCACCACCTTGAGGTCGCGCTGCAGCGCCTCCGTGAGCCCGGGCCGGCGGACCACCTCGGCGTAGAGCCCCTCGGTCGGCAGGTACAGCAGCGCGAAGTCGGTGGTGGCGGGCGGCGCGATGTACTTGTCGTGGATGTCGCGGGCGCAGCCGCGGATGCGCACCTCGAGCGCCCGGCTCGCCTCCTCGACGCGGGCGGCGTCGCCGCGCTCCGACGCGTCCACCAGGCGCTGGTAGTCCTCGATGGGGAACTTCGCGTCGATGGGCAGCAGCACCTCGGTGCGCGCGCCGTCGTGGCCGGGGAGCCGGATCGCGAACTCGACCCGCTCCCCCGAGCCGGGGCGCGTGGCGACGTTCTTCGCGAGCTGCTCCGGGGCGAGGAGCTGCTCGAGAAGCGCCTCGAGCTGCACCTCGCCGAACGTGCCGCGCACCTTCACGTTCGCGAGCACGCGCTTCAGGTCGCCCACCCCGTTCGCGAGCGTCTGCATCTCGCCCAGGCCGCGCTGCACCGCCTCGAGGCGTTCGCTCACCAGCCGGAACGACTCGCCCAGGCGCTTCTCCAGCGTCCCCTGCAGCTTCTCGTCCACGGTGGCGCGCATCTGCTCGAGGCGCGCGCCGTTGTCCTCCTGCAGCACCTTCAGCCGCTGCTCCACCGTGGCGCGCAGCGCGTCCAGCCGCCGCTCGGTGGCCTCGCCCATCCGGCCCAGCGACTCGCCCAGCGAGGCGCGGACCTCCTCGCGGAGCCGCTGCGTCCCCTGCGCCGCCTCGGCGCGCCCGCGCCCCAGCTCCTCGCGCAGCGTCCGCTCCAGGCGCTCCTGCCCGCGCTCGACCGCGTCGAGCCGGTCGGCGAGCAGCGCGCGCACCGCCGCGGCCACGCGCGGCGGCACCAGCGCGACCAGCGCCGCCACCGCGGCGGCGACCGCGAGCGCGGCGACGAGGATCGGGACGAGGGCGTTCATCGGGGCTCCCCCGGGCGCACCGATCGCGCCCGAACGCCCCGAGGCTAGCACCCGCGGCGGACATCGCCGCCGCGCGGCGGAGGCGCCGCGCCCACGCCCGGCGCCGCCCGGCGAAGCGCGAGCATGACGAGCGCGGAGACCACGGCCGGCACCGCGGCGGCCTGGAACACCGCCTGCGCGCCGCCGCCGCCCGCCAGGATCGCGCCCGCCACCAGCGGGCCGAGGAAGCCGCCCAGCCGGCCCACGCCGAGCCCGGCGCCGATGCCGGTGGAGCGGAGGTCGGTCGGGTAGAACGTCGCGGCGAGCGCGTTGAGGCCGGGCTGGCCGCCCTGCACCGCCCAGCCCACGGCGAACGCGACGGCGAGGAGCGCCGCGAGCGGGAGGCCGGGGCGGCCGAGCACGAGCAGGCACGCCGCGGCCGTCGCGAAGCAGCTCGCCAGCACCGGTACGAAGCCGAGCCGCTGGAGCACGAGGCCCAGCACCACCGTGCCGACGAGCCCGCCGAGCTGCACCGCGGTGCCGGCCCAGACCGCGGTCGCGGTGGAGAGGCCCGCCTCGCGCACGAGCGTCGGCAGCCAGCTCGCCACCGCGTAGATGACGATCATGTTCGCGAAGTTCGCGAGCCACAGCAGGACCGTGGCGGTGGCGCGCCCGCCGCGGAGCAGCTCGAGGAGCACGAACCCGCGGCGCGGGGCCTCGCGAACGGTGTAGCGGACGCCCGGGCCCTCCGGCGCGCCCGGCGCGGCGCGCCGCAGCCAGCGCGCCAGCTCCGCCGGCCGGCGCCCGGAGACCGCCAGGAGCTGCAGCGACTCCGGCAGCCAGCGCGCCATGGGCGGGAGCAGGACGAGCGGGATGGCGCCGCCGATCCAGAACGGCGCGCGCCAGCCGTACGCGGGGACGAGCCACGCCGACAGCGCGCCTGCCGCGACCGCGCCCACCATGAAGCCGTTCGTCACGATCATCATGGTCGCGACGCGGTTCCGGCGCGGCGCGTACTCGCCCACCAGCGCGGTTGCGTTCGGCATGATGGCGCCGAGGCCGAGGCCGGCCAGGAACCGGGCCGCGAGCAGCGCGGGCATGGAGCCGGCGGCGGCGGTGGCGAGCGTGAAGACCCCGAACGCCGCGGTCGCGCCGATCAGCACCGGGCGGCGGCCGATCCGGTCGGCCGCCATGCCGGCCAGGATCGAGCCGAGGAACAGCCCCAGCAGGCCGGCGCCGAACACCGGCCCGAGCCGGGCGATGGGCAGCCCCCAGTCGCGCGCCAGCGCCGGCGCGGCGTAGCCCATGGCCTGCAGGTCGAACCCGTCCATCACCAGGCATCCACCCAGCACCGCGAACGCGCCCAGGTGGAAGCGCCCGAGCCGCCCCGCGTCCACGAGGTCCGTGACGTTCACGCTCCGGGAACCCGTGGCGCCGTCCGGCAGGGCGGTCATCGGGCGGGGACCTCTCGGAGGAGGAGCCGGGAGAGCGCCGGCACGAGCGCCACCGCGGCGACCATGTTCCCGAGGAACATGAACGTGAGCAGGATGCCCATGTCGGCCTGGAGCCGGAGCGGCGAGAACGCCCAGGTGACGACGCCCGCCGCGAGCGTCACCGCCACGAGCACCACCGGCCGCCCGGTGAAGCGGAGCGCGCGCCGGTGCGCCTCGCCGAGCGGCGCGCCGGCGCGCTGGTGCGCGAGCTGGACCGAGAGCAGGTAGAGCGCGAAGTCGGGGATGCCCACGCCGAGCGCGATGACCGGGAGCGTGGCGATGGTCATGCCGATGCCCAGCCACGCCATCACCGCCTGGCACAGCACCGCGGTGGTGGCGAGCGGCACCACGGTCACGACCACCGCCCGCCAGCTCCGGAACACGAGCAGGCAGAGCGCCACCACCGCCGCGAACACGCACGCGGTCATGCGCGGCTGCGCCGCGCGGACGGCGAGGTTGGTGGCGGCCTCCACGCCGGCGTTCCCGGCCGCGAGCAGGAAGGCGCGGCCCGGCGCGGCGTGGTCGCGCGCGAACCCGTCCGCGGCGGCCACCACGCGGTCGAGCGTGTCGGCGCGGTGGTCGGACAGGTACGCCAGCACCGGCATGACCGTGCACTCGGGGTCGAACAGGTCGGGGTTGCGCGTCCCCGCCGCCTCGGCCGCGCCGCCCAGGATCCGCGGATCGCGCGAGAGCGTCAGCCACTTCGGGCTCCCCTCGAACGAGCCCGCCGTGATCTGCCGGACCGCGTCGGCGAGCGAGGCGGTGGCCTGCACGCCCGGGACCTGCCGCAGCGCCCAGCCCAGCCGGTCGGCCTCGACGAGCGTCTCCCAGGAGGTGCAGCCCTCGGGCGGCGTCTCGACCATCACCGCGAACACGTCGCTCGACGCGCCGTAGTGGGCCGCGAGGTAGGCGTCGTCCTGGTTGTACCGGGCGTCGGCGCGCAGCTCCGGCGCGCCGGGCTGCGTCGAGCCGATCGGCACGTCGCGTCCGGCGGCGAGCCCCACCGCCACCAGCGCCGCGGCCACGGTCAGGATCCCCGCCGCCCAGCGCGGCTCGGTGAAGCGGTCCACCAGGCGCCACGCGCCCCCGGGCCCCGCGCCGCCCGCCTCGCCGCGGAGGCTGCGCAGCGCCGCGGCGCCGCTCACGCCGGTGTACGAGAGCAGCACCGGCAGGAGCACGAGGTTCGTGACGATGAGGACGCCCACGCCCACCGTGGCGGTGAGCGCGAGCTGCCGGATGGCCGGGACGTCCACCAGCGCCAGCACCGAGAACCCGACCGCGTCGGTGAGGAGCGCGGTCAAGCCGGCCAGGAACAGCCGGCGGAACGTCCGGCGGGCCGCGAGCCGCCGGTCGGCGCCGCGCCCCACGTCCTGCAGCACGCCGTTCATCTTCTGTGTGCCGTGCGACACGCCCATCGCGAAGATCAGGAACGGCACCAGCACCGAGAACGGGTCGAGCGGCACGCCCAGCAGGGAGACGATGCCGAGCTGCCAGACCAGCGCCACGCCCGAGCAGGCCAGCACGAGCGCCGTGCTCCGGACGCAGCGCGAGGAGAGCCACAGGATGGCGGCCGCGATGGCGGCGGCCACGCCGAACCAGGCGCCGACCGCCACGGTGCCGTCGAGGATCGCGCCCACCCGCTTCGCGAACCCGACGATGCGCACGCGCACCGGCCCGTCGCCCCTCGGCCCCTCGAGGCGCAGCCGCAGCGCCTCCAGCTCCGCCGACAGCGCGCGGTAGTCGAGCCCGGCGCCGGTGACCGGGTCGCGGTCGAGCAGCGGCACCTGCACCGCGCTGGACCGCTCGTCGAGCGCGACCAGCGTCCCGGCCAGCCCGGCCCGGCGCACGTTCCGCCGCAGCGCCGCGATCGCCTCGGGCGAGCCGTCGGCCGGGTCCGGCATCACCGGGCCGCCCCGGAAGCCCTCCTCGGTCACCTCGGTCCACCGGACCGACGGCGTCCAGAGCGACTTCACCCACGGTCGATCCACGCCCGGCATGAGGAAGAGCGTGTCGCTCACGTCGCGGAGCGCCTCGAGGTACGCCGGGTCCCAGACGTCGCCGCGGACGTTCTCCACCACCACGACGAGGTTGTTGCCCAGGCCGCGCAGCCGGTCGGCGCGGGCGCGGGAGGCCTGCACGAACGGGTGGGAGGCGGGCGTGATCCGGTCCAGGTCGGCGCTCACCACGTGGCGCGTCGCGGCCGCGGTCCCGAGCGCGAGCGTGACGAGCGCCGCGGCGACCACCAGCGCGGCGCGGTGGTCGAACACCAGCCGCTCGAGCCAGCTCCCCTCGGCGGGGTCGAACGGCTCGGGCGCGCCGCGCGAAAGCGCGTCCACGGCCGCGTCCGGGCGTTCGCGCCCCGGCTCGCGCGCGCTCGCCCGCCTCATGGCGCCTCGCGCGGGCGCGGCAGCGCCACCACCCGCACGCCCTCCGCGCCGGCCACGGCCAGCGCGCCGTCGCCCGCCGGCGCGACCGCGAACGCGGGCGCGAGCACCGCGCCGCGCGCCGAGACGCGCTCGAACGTGGCGCCGCCGTCCGCCGACACGAGCAGCTCCCCGGAGACGGCCGCGAGCGCGAGGCGCCCGTCGGGCAGCGCCGTGCCGCCGGCGAGCGTCGCCTCGACGCCCGCCTCGACCGCCTGCCAGGGCCCGCCGTCCACGCTGCGGAGCACGGTCCCCCGCAGCCCGAACGCGAGCAGCGCGCGGCCGACGCTCGCCAGGCCGAACAGGCTGCCGCCGTACGGGATCGCCACCGCGCGGAAGCGCCCGGCGGCGCGGTCGAGCCGCAGGAGCAGGCCCTGCTCGCCGGCGAGGTACAGCGTCCCGCGCGCCTCGAGGAGCGCGTGCAGGTGGAGCGCGCGCGGGTTCTCGATCCGGTCGAGGCAGGGCGTCCAGCTCCGCCCGCCGTCGCCGGTGGCGAGCGCGAGGCCGAACGCCCCCACCGCGAAGCCCTCGCGGCCGGCCTGGTCCATCCACACGTCGAGGAGCGGCTGGTCGGGGCCGCGCGCGGCGAGGTCGCGCGCCTGGGCGAGCGCCGCCGGCGCGATCCGCCCGGCGCCGTCCCGCGCCCATGCGTCCAGCAGCCGCGCCAGCCCGCGGCCGTCGAGCCGCCGCTCCCAGCGCGCGCCGCCGTCCTCGGTCGCGAGCACCACGCCGCCGTGGCCCACCGCCCAGCCGAGCCGCGGCGACGCGAAGCGCACCGCGGTGAGGTCCTCGCTCACCGGCACCGCCGCCTGCGTCCAGCGCGCGCCGCCGTCGTCGGAGAAGACCGCCAGCCCGCGCTCGCCGACCGCCACCAGGCGCTCGCCCGCGCGGGCCACCGAGAGCAGCGGCCGCCGCGCCGCGAGCGCGCTCGGGCCGGCGGGCTGGTCGAGCGGATCCACGAACCCCGCCGCGGCGGCGGGGGACGCCGCGAGGAGCAGGCCCAGCGCCGCGACGTGGGCCCGGCCGCGCATCAGCGCAGGCCCGATCCCGCGAGCGCGTCCGGCGACCACTCGGCGTCGCCCGGGCAGGCGCCGGTGCGGATCCAGCCGTCCTTGCCGGGCCAGCTGTTGATGCCGTAGCCGCCGGTGGCGAGGTCGTAGTGCAGGAACGCGTCGGCCCACATGGCCGGCACGTCGTAGCTCGGCGCCATGAACGCGATCCCCACGCGCCAGAGCTGCCCGCGGGCGTCGTACTGATCGCTGGTCAGGATCGCCCAGCTGTCCTCGTCGAGGTAGAACACCCGCCGCGCGTACACGTGGCGCTTGCCGGGCTTCAGCCGCGCGTCCACCACCCACACCCGGTGCAGCTCCCAGCGGAACAGGTCGGGGTTCGCGAAGTGCTTGCGGAAGAGCTCCTCCGGCCGCGCCTGGTAGGCGGCGCGGTAGACGTTGTACGGGACGTAGATCTCCTTCTTCCCCACCAGCGTGAAGTCGAAGCGGTCCATGGCGCCGTTGAACAGCAGCGCGTCGTCGAAGGTCTGCGCGCCGGAGGTGGCGGCGTTCGGGGTGTCGTAGGCGAGGTCGGGCGCGAGGCGCACGCGCCGCTGGCCGGGCAGGTACTGCCAGGAGCGGCGGCCGCGCTCCAGGTAGTCGATCGGGTCCACCAGGATGAAGCCCTCGCCGGCGCGGCGCGCGGGCGCCTCGTACTGGATGCGGAAGCGGAAGTACACGTTGGGTGACTGGGTCTTCTCGGTCCAGTACGGGTAGTCCTCGATCACGCGCGCGGTGCTGGCGTGGGTCAGCCGGCCCGACGCCTCCATGCGGTAGGCGGAGATCCGCTTGTGGAGGCACAGCCCGTTGAAGCGCACGAGGTGGTTCCACATCGCCTCGTTGCCGGTCTTCGGGATGGGGAACGGGTACGCCGCGCGGACGCCGGCGACCGAGAGGCCGCCGTGGGTGGTGTGGGCCGACGTCGCGGCCCGCACGGTCTGCTCGGTCACGAACGGCGGGAACGCGGCCGTGCGGTGGGTGGGGTAGACGTCCATCCGGAAGCCGGGGTAGCGCGCGAGGAGCGCCTTCGCGCCCTCGGAGAGCCGGTCGGCGTGGCGGGCGGCGCTGGCGGCGTCGATGGAGAAGAGCGGGCGCTCCGCCGCGAACGGGTCGGGGCGGCTGCCGCTGCCCGCGACGAAGCCGGGCGGCGGCGTCGTGAGGCCGCCCGTGTACGGCGGGATGGCGCCGTCCGCGCTGCCGGCCCGCTCCGCGCCGAGCGCGGTGAGCGTCGTCCCGAGCTGCCGCGCCTCCTCCGGCGAGAGCGCCGGGGCGGCCGCGGGGAGCACCGCCGCCAGCAGCGCCGCGCACACCCGTTCACGCACCGTCATGGCATCCTCCTGGACGTCCTAGAACGTGGTCTTCGCGGTGAGCGTCACGTTCCCGCGGCTCTTCAGGAGCGCGGGCAGCCCGTTCGCCGTGGTGATGGTGGCGCCGCCGTTCGTCTTCCCGAACCAGTCCGCGTAGCGCAGCTCCACGCGGTAGCGGCTCCGCAGGTCGAGGCCGGCGCCGGCGGTCCAGCTCCCGGAGGCCTGGTTCCCGCCCTGGCCCACCGGCGAGTTCCCGCGGACCGTCCACGAGACCGTCACCGGCACGTACAGGTCGGCGCCCGAGGCGACGCGGAACCAGGTGGGCGTGAGGCTCGCGCCCAGGCCCAGGTGGCCACGCGTGGCGCAGCCGTCGTCGCGGGTGCGGGCGAGGCCGTTCTGCACCAGCACCGGATCCGGCCGGCACACGCCGTAGCCCTCGCCGTAGAACAGGTCCTCGTTGTCGGTCACGGCCAGCCTTCGGCTGAAGGTGAGCTCGAGCGCCCAGGCGGCGCTCGAGAAGGCGCGGCCGCCGGGCACGACGCCCAGCAGGTTGACGAGGCCGTGCAGGGTGTCCCCGCGCGCCTGGTACGAGCTGCCGATCTTGCGCGGCAGGCCGTGCGGGAACATCGCGGCCTCGAGCGGCGGCGCCGGGGCGACCGCGAACGCGGGCGACTGCGCCACGAGCGGCATGCCGTGCCGCCACGAGACCTCGGCGCCCACGCTCACCCCGAGCACCTGCTTCGCGAGGCTCGCGCCGACGAGGCCCACGTCGGCGCCGTAGTACTGCTGGTAGCGGAACGGCGAGGGGAGCTCCGGGCTGAGCGGCCCCTGCGCGCCGGGGTTCCGGGTGAGCAGCACCGCGGCGAACTTGTCGGTGAAGCGCCGGTAGTAGAGCCCGAGCGTGCCGTCGAGCCAGGACGGCGCCCAGCGCAGCGCCACCCCGGCGTCGCCCGCCTGCCGCGGCCAGTTCACGCCGCCGTTCACCATGTACGCGCCGTTGCGGTACAGGCCGTCCGGTCCGTCGTAGGTCGCGTCGGAGGCGCCCAGGAACGTGCCGCCCTCCGGGTACAGGAACGGCTGCCACTCGAGGAACACCTGGGCGGCGAGGGAGAGGGTGGGGGTGAGCTGGGCCTGCGCGGAGACGCTGGCGAGCGGCCGGAACAGCTCCTTCGGCTCGGCCCCGGGGTTCGCGAACGCCTTCTGCAGGTCGAGCGGCATCTGCGCGTAGGCCACCGAGTGCGTGAGCCCCGCCTGCATGAGCGACTCGCCCCAGTACACGGTGTGCCGGCCCGCCTTCACCGACACCGGGACGCCGCCGGCCCGGAGCTGCGCGAACGCGAACGCGTCGAGCAGCTCGCCCCACGGGCCGTGGTAGCGGCGGCGCACCACCTCGGTGAAGTCGTCGTCCAGATAGGAGCCGGGGATCCCCTGCGCCACCACCCGCGGGCTGCGCGTCGCGCGGTCGTGCACGTAGCCCTGGTCGTACCAGCCGGCCGCGCTGGCGCGGAAGCCGACGCGGCGCCGCCAGGAGGCGTCGAGCTCGGCGAGCACGTCGAGCCGGTTGGTGGTGAGGTCGCCCCGGGAGACGCTGTTCTCGCCCGCGGTGAAGGCCGGGTTGTCGCCGAGCCGGCGGCTCACGCCGTCGGTGCGCAGGCCGAGGTTGTAGCGGAGCGTGGTGTCGAGGCGGAGCTCGAGGTCGGGGACGCCGAGGTCGAGGTCGGTCGCGGTCGCCGGCGCGGGCGGGCCGAGCAGCGCGAGGGCCGCGACGACGAGGCTCCAGGACGGCGAACGGACGGCGCGCAGGGCGACGGGCCGACGAGCCATGGTGATCTCCCCCTGGGCGAGCACCGTAGCCCTCACTCCGGTCGGGGGAATTGATCCGGAGTAAACGCTGCGTGCAATCCGGTGCGCCAATCGGACGCGCGGCACGGTGGCGCGCGCCGGCGCGCCCGGAGGGGGCGACCCGGCGGGCGCGCGGAACGCCGCGTGCCCGAACCGGCGCTTACGGCCCGTCAGCGCCTCGTCACGCGGTGGGGCCCATGTCGGGCTCGATCGCCGCGCCGGCGCCGCCTACACGGCACGGGAACCCGAAGTGCTCGAGAGGAGGAACGCCATGGCGACCACGAAGCCCATGCCCCAGGGACCGCGCACGCTCACGCCGAGCCTGGTGCTGCGGGACTGCGCGAAGGCGATCGAGTTCTACAAGAAGGCGCTCGGCGCCCAGGAGCTGCGGCGCATGCCCTCGCCCGACGGGAAGCAGATCTGGCACGCCGAGCTCCGGATCGGCGACTCGGTCTTCTACCTGAACGACGAGATGCCGGGGATGGGCGCGGCGGCGCCCAGCCCGGAGCATCCCGCGCCCACCACCTTCTGGATCCAGGCCGACGACTGCGACGCCGCCCACCGGCGCGCCACCCAGGCCGGCGCGCGGTCCACGATGGAGCCGGCCGACATGTTCTGGGGCGACCGCTGCGCCGGCATCACCGACCCGTTCGGCTACGCCTGGTCCTTCGCCACGCACGTGAAGGACATGACCGACGAGGAGATGCAGCGCGCGGGCGCCGAGTTCGCGCGCCAGTGGGAGCAGCAGCACCAGGGGATGTGACCGGGACGCCGGGGGTGCGGAGGGCCGGGCAGGGGCGAGTTCGCTCCGCCGGCCCTCTCGCCGTCTCGGGCCCACCGTGCCCCCGGGCCCGCGCAGCGCATCCCGCGGCGCGCCGGCCGGTTTTCGGGTAGATTCCCGCGCCTTCCCCCATCCCGAGAGAACGCGCGAAATGCCCCCGTACGTCATGTCGATGCTCCGCGTGAGCAAGATCGTCCCGCCCAAGCGGCAGATCATCAAGGACATCTCGCTCTCGTTCTTCCACGGCGCCAAGATCGGCCTGCTCGGCCTGAACGGCGCCGGCAAGTCCACCGTGCTCCGGATCATGGCCGGCGTGGACGAGGAGTACGAGGGCGAGGTCACCCGCCAGGCCGGCATCCGCATCGGCTACCTCCCGCAGGAGCCGAAGCTGGACGGCGAGCGCACCGTCCGCGAGGAGGTCGAGTCGGCGCAGGGCGAGGTGGCGGACGCGCAGCAGCGGCTGGAGGCGATCTACGCCGCCTACGCCGAGCCGGACGCGGACATGGAGAAGCTCGCCGAGGAGCAGGCGCGCCTCGAGGCGATCATCGCGAACGCGGGCGCCGACACCGGCAACGCGCTCGAGATCGCCGCCGACGCGCTGCGGCTGCCGCCCTGGGAGGCGGTCATCAAGAACCTCTCCGGCGGCGAGAAGCGCCGCGTGGCGCTCTGCAAGCTGCTGCTCTCGAAGCCCGACATGCTGCTGCTCGACGAGCCCACCAACCACCTCGACGCCGAGTCGGTCGAGTGGCTGGAGCAGTTCCTCACCCGGTTCCCGGGCACGGTGGTCGCGGTGACGCACGACCGCTACTTCCTCGACAACGCCGCCGAGTGGATCCTGGAGCTGGACCGCGGCCGCGGGATCCCGTGGAAGGGCAACTACTCGAGCTGGCTCGATCAGAAGGAGCAGCGGCTCGAGGTCGAGGCCAAGCAGGAGAGCGCGCGCATCAAGGCGATGAAGCAGGAGCTGGAGTGGGTGCGCCAGAACCCGAAGGCACGGCAGGCCAAGAGCAAGGCGCGCCTGTCGCGGTTCGAGGAGATGTCCACCGTCGAGTACCAGAAGCGCAACGAGACGCAGGAGATCTTCATCCCGGTGGCCGAGCGGCTCGGCCAGAAGGTGATCGAGTTCAAGGACGTCTCGAAGGGCTTCGGCGACCGGCTGCTGATGGACAAGCTCTCGTTCATCGTGCCGCCCGGCGCCATCGTCGGCATCATCGGCCCGAACGGCGCGGGCAAGTCCACGCTGTTCAAGATGATCACCGGCGCCGAGCAGCCGGACTCCGGCGCGGTGGAGATCGGCCCCTCGGTGAAGCTCGCGTTCGTGGACCAGAGCCGCGAGAACCTCTCCTCGGACAGGACCGTGTTCGAGGAGATCTCCGGCGGCCGCGACCAGGTGCAGGTGGGCAAGTTCGAGATGCCCAGCCGCGCCTACATCGGGCGCTTCAACTTCAAGGGCGCCGACCAGCAGAAGGTGGTGGGCACGCTCTCCGGCGGCGAGCGCGGCCGGCTCCACCTCGCCAAGACGCTCATGACCGGCGCGAACGTGCTGCTGCTCGACGAGCCCTCGAACGACCTCGACGTCGAGACGCTCCGGGCGCTGGAGGACGCGCTGCTCGAGTACGCCGGCTGCGTGTTCGTCATCTCGCACGACCGCTGGTTCCTCGACCGCATCGCCACGCACATCCTGGCGGCCGAGGGCGACTCGCAGTGGACGTTCTTCACCGGCAACTACCAGGAGTACGAGGCCGACAAGCGGCGCCGGCTGGGCGAGGAGGGCGCGAAGCCGAAGCGCCTCCGGTACAAGCCGATCGCGCGGTAGGCGCGGCTCCCGCACCATCCGCTCACCCTGAGCGTCCCTCGACTCCGCGCGGCCCGCGGGCCGCGCTACGCTCGGGATGAGCGAGCGGGCCGAAAGGCCCGCCGGAGTCGAAGGGTCGGGATGAGCGCCAGTTACCGCTCCTTGCGGTAGAGCCGCATCGCGAGCGGCGCGACCGCGGCGACGATCACGAGCGACGCCAGCAGCGTCCAGGAGACGTCCGCGCCGGCCGGCCGCCCGTGCATCAGGTCGCGGGACGCGTTCGCGAGGTGCGTCACCGGGTTGTGGCGGACGACGCCCTGGAGCCAGCCCGGCATCGTCCCGAGGCCCACGAAGATGTCGCTCGCGAACGTGAGCGGCATCAGGAACACGAAGCTCGTGGTCATGACCGACTCGGGCGTGCGCACCAGCATGCCCACCACGATCCACAGCCACGAGAGCGCGAAGCTGAACACCAGCACCAGCGCCATCGCCGCGAGCACGCCCGGCGCCCCGCCCTGCGGCCGGAAGCCGAGGATGAACCCCACCACCAGGATCACCCCGCCCGCCACCGAGTAGCGGAACACGTCGCCGGCGAGCGCGCCCAGCAGCGGCGCCGGCTGCCACATGGGCAGCGAGCGGAACCGGTCGTACAGGCCCTTGCGGATGTCGGAGTTCAGCCCCACGCCGGTGTAGACGGTGATGAACAGGACCGTCTGCACGAGCACGCCGGGCACGAGGTACTGCACGTACTGCCGCGGCGAGCCGGCCAGCGCGCCGCCGAAGATGAACGTGAACAGCAGCGTGAACATGATCGGCGTGACGGTGACGTCGAAGAGCTGGAACGGGACGTGCTTGATCTTCAGCATCGCCCGCCACGCCAGCGTCAGCACGGCCGACGGCGCCGAGGCCGGCCGCGGCCGCGCCCGGATCGCGAGCGCCTCGTGGGTCGCGTTCATCGGCTCGCCTCCGCCTCGCCGCCCGGCTCCGCCCCGTCGCCTCGCTCCGCCGTGCGCCCGGTGAGCGCCAGGAACACCTCGTCCAGGCTCGGGTTGCCCACCGTCACCTCCGCGATCTCGATCCCGCCCTCGGAGAGCGCCGACAGGACCGCGCCCGCCTGCGCCGCCTTCTCGAGGCGCGCCGCGACCTCGGCCGGCTCCGCGCCCGGCATGACCCCGTCGCCCAGCACGCGGGTGATCACCTGCTGCGCCGCCGCGCGCTGGCCGGCGTCCGCGAGCCGCAGCCGGAGCGCGTTCGAGCCGACCGACGCCTTCAGCTCGCGGCTCGTCCCCTCGGCGATGACGCGGCCGTGGTCGATGACCGCCATGCGCTCCGCCAGCCGGTCCGCCTCGTCGAGGTACTGGGTGGTGAGGAGCACCGTGGTGCCGCCCGCGGCGATGCGGCGCACCAGGTCCCAGACCTGCGTGCGGCTGCGCGGATCGAGCCCGGTGGTGGGCTCGTCGAGGAACAGGATCTCCGGCACCGTCACCAGGCTCGCCGCGATGTCGATGCGGCGCCGCTCGCCGCCCGAGTACGTCATCACCTGCCGGCCGGCCAGCTCGGCGAGCCCGAACGCGTCCAGCAGCTCCGCGGCGCGGCCCCGGGCGTCGCGCCAGGAGAGGCCGAGCAGCCGGCCCACCAGCACCAGGTTCTCCTGGCCGGAGAGGTCCTCGTCCACCGACGCGAACTGTCCGGTCAGGCTCACCTTGCTCCGCACCGCCGCCGGCTCTCGGCCCACGTCGTGGCCGAGCACCATCGCGCGGCCGCCGGTCGGCCGGAGCAGGGTGGCGAGGATGCGGATGGTCGTGGTCTTGCCGGCGCCGTTCGGCCCCAGCAGGCCGTAGACCGAGCCCCGCCGGATGGCGAGGTCCACGCCGTTCAGCGCGTGCGTCGCGCCGAAGTGCTTCACCAGTCCCGTCGTCTCGATCGCGTTCGTCACTCGCTCCGCCGCCTCGCCGCCGCCCGTGCGCGCTGGTGGGTATAACGCCCTCGTCCTCGGGGCGACACGTCCCCGGGACCGATCCAGAGGAGGGGGAGGAGGCGACGTGACCTGCGGCCGGGCGAGGCGCGTTCACCCCATCCGGAAGGTGCTCCCCGGCGGTGCCCGGCGTAATCGAGGTGCACCCCACGTCGCCACGTATCCTCCGGCCCGCCTCGTGCGTCGCTCGATCCGAGGACGGGGGTCCCAGCTGCCGCGGGCGCTGCCCGCGCGAGAGGAATCCAACCATGTCGAAGCTTCGCGTGAACGCCTTCTCGATCTCGATCGACGGTTACGGCGCCGGCCCGGACCAGTCCCTGGAGCACCCGCTCGGCGTCGGGGGCATGTCGCTGCACGAGTGGGTCCTCGACACGCGGACGTTCAGGAGGATGCACGCCGGCGGCGCCGCCGGCGCGGACGAGGGCCGGCGGGGCGTGGACGACGACCTCGCCGCGCGCAGCTTCGAGAACGTCGGCGCCTGGATCCTCGGACGCAACATGTTCGCGCCGTCGCGCGGGCCGTGGACGGACGACGGCTGGAAGGGGTGGTGGGGCGAGAACCCCGTCTATCACGTGCCCGTCTTCGTGCTCACGCACCACGCGCGGCCGCCGCTCGAGATGCAGGGCGGGACCACGTTCCACTTCGTGACCGAGGGCATCCACGCGGCGCTCGACCGCGCGAAGGAGGCGGCGCGCGGGAAGGACGTCCGCCTCGGCGGCGGCGTCGCGACCGTCCGCGAGTACCTCGCCGCCGGGCTCGTGGACGAGCTGCACCTCGCGATCTCGCCGGTGCTCCTCGGCCGCGGCGAGCACCTCCTCGCCGGCCTCGACACGACCGCCCTCGGCTACCGCTGCGTCGAGCACGTCGCGACGGAGCGCGCGCTGCACGTCATCCTGAGGAAGCAGGGCGGGTGAGCCGCCGGCGCGATCGCGGCGCCGAAGCACACCCCGACGACCTGCCATGCGCGGCGCGACCCGCGCGCCCGGTTGTGGAGCATCGCCCGACGGCATCTGATCCGGTCGAGCGCGCGCGCGCGTGGCCGGCTGCCCCCAGCCGCGGCCGGCGAGGGAGGTCGGCCATGAGGAACAGAGGGCGATGGGGAATTCGCGCCGCCGTGCTCGGCGCGCTCGTCTGGCTGCCGCTCGTGGGCGGTGCCGCGGAGCCGGGCCCGACCAGGCTCACGGCGGAGCTCGAGCGGCGTGGATTCCACGTGACGCCCGGGGGCGTCGAGGTGTGGAACCGGGGAGAGGCCTGGTGCAGGTACGCGCCAGACATCGATCACGCCTGGTACAACAACAACGCTCCCTATCTCGTGCTGAAGGTCCCGAGGGCGGCAGGCTCTGCCGAGCTGGTGCAGGACTTCAAGCTCCGGCCTGACGAGGCCATCGTGCTGGTCGGGACGACGCCGCCGCCGGAGCGCTACTTCGCGTTCTACGCGTGGATCGCGAGCAAGGTGTACCCCGACGGCCAGCGGCTGCCGGGGCTCATGGTCGCCCCGACGGATCCGGTCAACCACCTGTCCATCAAGACCGAGGGCCCGCCCGGCGATCCCTTCGGCAAGCGGGTCGCGCTCGTCTTCACGCCGGACCGGGGCACGTATCGAAGCGTCCTCCAGGCGCTCGGGGACGTCGGCTACTCGACGGACGCCGTCAACCAGGTCGTGTTCCCGGCCTCGATGCTGAACCTCGGGGACGGCGATGCCGCCGACGACTTCCGGATCCAGATGCGGAACGCGATGTGGGAGGACGGCTACGAGAACGCCGGCGAGGCGTACATCCGCAACGCGCCGCTCCGGATGTTCCGGGTGACGCCGCGCGTCCCGGTGGACGAAGGGGACCTCGACCCCTTTCCGCTGCCCGGGCTGCGCATCCGCGGGACCGGGCAGTCGGAGGTGTACCTCTGGAACACGCTGGGCGTGCTCCGGCAGCGCATCCTCGACGCGAACCCCGGGATGGACGCGAAGGACGTTCCGGTCACCGTGCCCGTCGGCTACGAGGGCATGGACGACCTGCAGCGCGCCGTACCGGTGGGAGGCGACGCGCGCGACGCGTTCTGCCTCCAGGCCGGGTACCTGCCCGAGTTCCTCTCCTGGGACGACCAGATCACGCTCGGTGACGGCGAGTTCCTGATGGCCTTCGGCGCCAACCACGCCGCGACTGGCAAGACCTCGTACATGAGCATCAACGTCTACACGGGCGAGGCGAAGGACGGGAAGCTGTCCATCGGCACGGTGGACGATCGCAAGCTCTCCGGCACCGCAGCACGGTTCCTGCCCCCCGGCGATCCCGCGGCGGGCCTGATGTACGCCTACAAGATCTCGAGGAGCTGCGGAGGCGAGGCGAACTGCCTGCAGGTGCCCTCCGAGGACCTCGTCAAGAAGTGCAGGCGACTCGACGTGGGCCCCGACACGGTGCTGGGACTGCTCTACCGCATGTACCTCGAGCCCGCGACGAAGAGCGGGGCAGCCATGCAGGAGGTGCTCTACGACCGCCTGATCAAGTTCTCGCCAGGCAAGGCGGCCCCGTAGCCAACGGAGCGGCCGGGATCAGCCGCCCATCCGCCCGTACTCCGGCTTGCCGGCGCGCTCGAGCCGGAGGTACGTCCCGCCCTTCTCGCCGCTGACCGACTCCACCCGCCGGAGCGCCGCCGGCGCCGTGCCGCCCGCGAACAGCCGCTTGCCCGAGCCGAGCAGCACCGGGAACACGAACAGGCGGTACTCGTCCACGAGGTCGTGCTCGAGCAGCGTCTGGAGCAGCTCGGTGCTGCCCCACGTCTGCACGGTCCGGCCCGGCTGCTGCCGGAGCTTCCGCACCTCGCCGACCACGTCGCCCTCGATGAGGTGGGAGTTGTTCCACTCCACGCGCTCGAGGCTGCGCGAGACCACGTGCTTCGGCCGCGCGTTGAGCGCGCTCGCGATCGGGTTGGCGGGGTCGGTGATCTTCGGCCAGTAGCTCGCGAAGATGTCGTAGGTCTTGCGCCCGAGCAGGAAGCCGTCGGCGTCGGCGAACCCGTCGGCGACGACCCGCTCCAGGACGTCGTCGGAGTACGGCGCCATCCACCCACCGTGCACGAAGCCGCCCTCGCGGTCCTCGTCCGGCGCGCCGGGAGCCTGCATCACGCCATCCAGGGTCAGGAATGCGTTCACGACGATCTTGGGCATACGCGCGTCCTCCACCAGCGAGGCCAACCACATGCCGTGGACCCGGCCGGCGGGCACGGACCATCGATCGCGCCCCAAGCGAGATGCGAGGGCAAGGGCCACGCGCAAGCGGGCGGCCGGTAGAAAGGCGTTGGCCGGACGACGGCCGGGAGGTCGCCCTTCCGACGCCGGCCGGCCGCGGTTACGAGAACGAGCTCCAGAGGAGGCGCAGATGGAACGATTCACCGGCGGCTGCCTGTGCGGCGACCTTCGATTCGTGGCGACCGGACGCCCGTACCGCGTCGGCATCTGCCACTGCCTCGACTGCCGCAAGAACCACGGAGCGCTGTTCCACGCGTCCGCGATCTTCCCGGCGGACGCGGTGAAGATCGAGGGCGAGTCGCGCACGTTCGCCGGCAGGTCCTTCTGCCCCCGCTGCGGCTCGCCCGTCTTCGGGCTCAGCGAGGACGAGATCGGGTTGAACCTCGGATCCCTGGACGCGCCCGACCAGCTGAAGCCGACGTACGAGCTCTGGACCATCCGCCGCGAGGCCTGGCTGCCGCCGTTCCCGCAGACCCGGCGCTACGAGCGCAATCGCGACGGCACGAGCCGGTCGGAGGAGTAGTCGCCGGGCGTGGTACCCCGCCGGGGCGGATCCTGTATAACGGCAGCCCGACCGGCCGCCGGAAGGATCCGCCTCCATGAACGTCCTCGTCCTGAACTGTGGCAGCGCCACGACCAAGTTCGCCGTCGTCCACGCGTCGAACGGTCACGTCCACGTCTCCGGGAGGGTGGAGCCGCTCGGGAGCGGGCAGTCGGCGCTCGAGCTCGAGCACGAGGGCCGCGCGGAGCGGCGCACCGTGCCGGGCGAGGGGATCGACGCCGCGCTGCGCACGGCCCACACGCTGCTGCGCGAGCTGGGGCTCGCAGAGGGGCTGCTCGGCATCGGCCACCGCGTCGTCCACGGCGGCGCGAAGTTCTCCGGGTCGATCCTGATCACCCCGGAGGTGATCGCGAAGATCAAGGAGTGCATCCCGCTCGGCCCGCTGCACAACCCGTCCAACGTCCGCGGGATCGAGGTGGCGCAGCAGCTCTTCCCCGAGTTGCCCCAGGTGGCCGTGTTCGACACCGCCTTCCACCAGACCATGCCGCCGCGGTCGTACCTCTACGCGGTCCCGTACGCGTGGTTCGTCGAGCACGAGGTCCGGCGCTACGGGTTCCACGGCACCAGCCACCGCTACGTCTCCGAGCTGGCCGTGAAGCAGCTCGGGCTCGACCCCGAGGATCACGCCATCGTGACCGCGCACCTCGGCAAGGGGTGCTCGCTCGCGGCGGTGCGGAACGGGCAGAGCATGGACACGACCATGGGCCTCACGCCGCTCGAGGGCGTGGTCATGGACAGGCGCAGCGGCAACATCGATCCGTCGATCGTCGCGCACATGAAGAAGCAGCTGAGCTGCAGCATGGAGGAGGTGATGGAGAAGCTGAACGCGGGCTCGGGCCTGCTCGGCATCTCCGGCCTCTCCGACGACATGCTGACGCTGGAGCGGGCCGCCGAGGCGGGCCACGAGCGCGCCCGACTCGCCATCGACAAGTTCTGCTACTCCGTCTCGAAGGCGGCGGCCGGCATGTTCGTGTCGCTCGGCCGCGTGGACGCGCTCGTGTTCACGGGCGGCATCGGCGAGAACCAGGCGAAGGTGCGCGCGCAGATCATCGGGCTGCTCGCGTTCGCGGGCTTCGCGCTGGATCCGAAGGCGAACGAGGCCCACGGGCGCGGGCAGGGCGGCCGGATCACGCGCAGCACGAGCCCCATGGCGGCCGTCATCCCGACGAACGAGGAGTTCATGATCGCCCGGGACACCGCCGAGATCGTCGCGCGGGACGCGTCGCTCGCCGAGCGCTGGGGCGAGGCGGGGCCGCTGCGCGCGGTGCGGTAGGGCGTCGCCGGATCGATCCGGCCCAGGTCGTCCAGGTGCGAGACCCGCACGCCGCCGCCGCAGGCCGGCGGGACGGCGGGGCTGCGCGCCGGCGCATCACCGAAAGGATGCGGCTACCGGGGCGCCAGGGGATCCTCCCCGGCCGACCAGGACGGCAGGACCCGGTCGACGAGCTGGAATTCGGGCCCGTCGTGGCGGGTCAGGACGACGTAGACCTGATCCTTCGGGACGCCGAACCAGCGCTCGAGCTCATCCATGAACGCGAGGCAGAGCCGGCGCTCCTGGTCCTTGGTCCGGCCGAGGCGGAGGTCGGCGCTCGCGAGCGCGACGCCCCGCGCCGTATCCTTCGCGAGGCCCAGCGTGAGGCTGCCCCGCGAGTGCGCGCGGACGAGCACCGCGACGTGGTCGGTGCCGGTGTCCATGATCTCGCCGAACCGGCGGGCGATCTCCTCGCCGAACCGGGCGCGGGCGTCGTCGGGCGGGGAGACGTTCAGGTCGAAGACGAGGTGGGGCATGCGGGCCTCCGGAATGTGTTGCGGCATGCGGCGCCGCTGCGGCGGGGTCGCGACGTGAAGAATCGTACTCACGGGGGCGTGCGCGCGCTTGCGTCGCGGTTCGTCGAGTCCACGGCGCCGAGCAGCGCAGGGATGGGCGCGTCGTCCCCGATGCTGCGGCCGAAATGGGCGAAGGCGATCCGCCCGGCCGGAGCGAGCACGAACGCCGCCGGCAGCTGCGTCTCGCGGCCCTCGAACCGGCCGTGGCGCTTGCCGGCCATCGTCGCGTGCACCAGCGCGAGCAGCGAGCGGGGAGCGAGGTAACCCGCGACGCTCGCCTCGACCGCGAACGCGTCGTACAGGCGCGCGGTCGGATCCGCGACCGCGGAGAACCCCGGCCTCCACTCCGCCATCGCCGCCCGGAGGTGCTCCGCGCTGGACTGGAACACCATCCAGACTCCGCACGAGCGCGCGCGGAACTCGGGCATCGCGGCTGCGATCCGCGCGACGTGGAGCTGGCACACCGGGCAGCCCACGTAGCGCGTGAACAGCACCACCGCCGGCGTCCCAGGCCTGCTGCACTCGAGCCGGCGTCCATCGACGTCGTCCAGCGCGGCAGCGGGCGCGCGATCGCCGACACGTAGCCTCATCCCGGGTCCCTGGATCGGTTCAGGCTGCGGCATCATGCGGGGTACCTCTGGATGCAACCCCGGACCACCCTCACGCCGAGGCTAGCGCATCCGAAGCGCGAAGGAGCTCAACAGTGGACATCCCACGGATCTTCAACGTCAGCGAGAGCGCGCACCGCATCCACAACCCGTTCACGCCGGAGAAGCTCGCCACGCTCGGCGCGGCGCTCCGGCTGGAGCCGGGGACGCGGGTGCTCGACCTCGGCAGCGGCTCGGGCGAGATGCTGTGCACGTGGGCGCGCGATCACGGGATCCGCGGCACCGGCGTGGACATGAGCCAGCTGTTCACCGAGCAGGCGAGGCGCCGCGCCGCCGAGCTGGGCGTCGCCGACCGGGTCGAGTTCATCCACGGCGACGCGGCCGGGTACGTCGCCCGCGACAAGGTCGGTGTGGCAGCCTGTCTCGGCGCCACCTGGATCGGCGGGGGCGTCGCCGGCACCATCGAGCTCCTGGCCAGGAGCCTCCGCCAGGGAGGGATCGTCCTCGTCGGCGAGCCGTACTGGCTGAAGCTGCCGCCGACCGAGGAGGTCGCCAGGGGATGCCACGCCGCCTCCAGCTCGGACTTCCTCCTGCTCCGGGACCTCCTCGCGTCCTTCGACAAGCTCCGCTACGACGTCGTCGAGATGGTGCTGGCCGACCCCGACAGCTGGGACAGGTACGAGGCAGCGAAGTGGCTCACGATGCGTCGATGGCTCGAGGCGAACCCGGACGATGACTTCGCGAAGGAGGTCCGAGCCGAGCTGACCGTCGCGCCCGAGCGCTACGCCACGTTCACCCGCGAATACCTGGGCTGGGGCGTGTTTGCACTGATGTCGCGGTGAGTGCCGGGGCGTCGAGCGGATGCGCCGCCCCGTCGTTCCCCCGCCTGCCCGCGAGGCCCCGTGGGCGCGGGCACGTTCCGGGCACAGCACGCCGCCTACCGCGCGGGTGAGGGCTGGTACACGATCTCGACGCCAGCGACCGAGCGTTCGCGCGTGAACGTTCGCAGGCGATCGTCGTGCGTCAGGCGCAGCACGCGGTCCGATTCCCATATCGGCTGAACGTCGAGCGAGACGCCCGCGTCGTGGTTTGCGTCAGCGGTGAAGGTGTTGCCCGCCTCGTTCGGCAAGGCCTTGCCACGCCGAAGAATTGAAACCTGAACGCCGAATCCCGTCGTCGCGCCGCAGTCCCGCTGGAACACGACGGCGTGACGTTCGCCCGATGGTGAGTGCACGTCGGCGAGCACGTCGTTCCTGCACATGTTCAGGAAGTCCGAGCAACCCGCAAGGGCCAGCACCGAGGCAGCAGCCATCGCTCGCGTCGCCATTCTCAATCGAACTTCAAGATGTCTCGTAGCTGCGGATGCGAAATCAACGGTCGCCAAGCACGTCTCCCCGGCCGTCTATACCGCACGTTTGGGGGCGCGGGAGGCGGTGATCGCGCCACAACGATGAAGGCGAACCAGCGATGAACGCCCGAGGCGGCGTGCTGCGCGCTCCTACCTCGAGAGCTTCCGGAGGGTCTCGTCATGTGTGGCCTTCGCGCGCCGGATCGAGCCGCCGACCCTTGCTCGCTTCGAGCCTCGGATGGGTTCGGTGATCAGCCGGATCTGGATGGAGCGCGCACAGCGCTGCCGGCGAACGGCAGCTACCACATCTTCCGCCACATGTTCTGCTCGCACCTCGCCATGGAGGCACCACGGCGAAGGCGATTCAGGAACTCGCCGGCTACCAGGACCTCACGACGACGCAGCGGTACATGCACCTGTCGCCGGCGCACAAGAACGCGGCGATCCGGCTGCTGGACCGCAGACCTGTCGAGGATGAGGTCGGAGCGCCCTTCGACTCCGCCCCGCCTTCGGCGGGGCTACGCTCAGGGCGAGCGGAAAGCCTTGGAGACGGCTTGGAGACGAGCCTCCGGCCGGAGCTGAAGTCGAATCCTTCCGCATAGTTAGGGAATGGAGGCGCCGGGAATCAAGCCCGGCGCCCCCGCGTCCTACCCCCCGAACACGTCGTTCACGTAGTCGTGCGCCTCCAGCGCGCCGTTCGGGAGCGCGCCCTTCTCCACCCGCGCGGCCACCTCGGCGCGCTCGAGGTCGAACATGGCGTCGAGCAGGCCGGCGCGGTCCTCGGGGCGGGCGGCGCCGATCACGAACAGCGCGCGGGCGCTGTGCTGGATGTAGCGCTTGGAGAGGAGCTGGCGGTGCAGCAGCTCCATGATGACGGGCGCCTTGGAGCGGTCGAAGCGCGCGGGCTCGCCGCGGCGGTCCTGCTCGGCGAAGAACGCGTCCGTCCACTCACCGTGGAACGTGTACACCTTCTCGAACAGCGCGCGGTCGAGGCGCGTCCCGGCCTTCACCGGCTCGGCGGGCTTGCCGAGCACCACGCCGTCGCCGGTGAGCGTGGCGCGGAGCAGGTGGCCGTCCTTCGTGACGGGCGCCTGGTGGCGCAGGAGCGCCCACAGCCACGACACGTTGATGCGGTAGGTGGCGAGGTCGTTCATGAAGCGGAGCTTCAGCTCGTAGTCGTCGATGGCGGCGGCGAAGTTGCCGTTCAGGATCTGGAAGCCGTAGTTCGCCGCCATGTAGAACGCGTGCTGCACGTGCTCGATGGTGACGTCGCCTTCCGGCACCCGGTAGATCGCCTCCCAGCGCGCCAGGTCGAGCAGCTTCTCCGGCGCGTCCACCTGCTCGCGCGCCAGCACGAACGGCGTGATGCGCCCGTTCGCGTCCACGAGCCCGCGCGAGCGGAACAGCGCCCGCTCGTCGTCGGAGAGCCCGCTCGCCACCGTGGGCACCTGCTTCCCGCCCGCGTCCACGGTCTCCACCGGCGCGTCGAGCAGCTCCTGGAGCGCGCCGACGCGCGCGCGGAGCGGGCCGTTGCCGGCGCCGACGTACTCCGGCTCCGGGCTCGCCACCCAGCTCTGGCGGTACGCGTCGTGGAGCGCGCCGCGGACCTTGCCGCCGAGGACGGCGTCGAGGGTGGGCTGCTCGCCGGGCCGCAGCGGCGCGTCGGGCACGAAGAACAGGCCCAGCAGCCGCTCGCGCAGCTTGTCGATCACCATGGCGCGGAGCGCGAGCGGGTTGTAGCGGGCGCGGCCGTAGGGATCGCCGGCCTGGTAGATCATCACCGCCGCCATGCCGCCGATGGGCGCGGCGTGGGTCAGCTCGCCGTCCTTCATGCCCGCCATCAGCATGAGCAGCGCGTTGTAGCGCTGGTACGCGAGCATGCCGGGCGTCGCCATGCCGATCGTCTGCGGGTCGGGGAACACGCCCTGCGGATCGTCCTTCCACATCTCGATGAGGCTGCCGAGGTAGTCCCAGCGGCCGACGTTCGTGCCGAGCAGCCGGCGCCGCAGCGTCCAGACGATGGCGGGGAGCTGGCGGCCGGCGTTCCCCTCCTCGTAGAGCATCTTCGCCTTGAGCGTGCCGGCGGGCACGCCCATCATCCCCTCGAGCCGCGAGAGCAGCCGCTCCACGATGAGCGCCTCGCGCGGCGTCTGCAGCTTGGGGATGTAGAAGTACGCGCCGCTCCCGGCGCGGGTGAGCGCGTCGTAGCCGTTCAGCGCCCAGAGCGTCGCGACCACCACCAGGCCCGGCGCGGGCCGGCCGTCCACCGTGACGTGGTCGTAGCGGATGTGCAGGCTGGGCGGGCGGGCGAGGCGCGTGGGCCACTTCGCCTGCGGCGTCGTGATCCGGTAGCTGCGCTTCTTCCCCTTCTTCTCGACCTCGTAGGCGCGGTCCGACCAGCGCCCCTCGAAGATCTCCTTCGCGTTCTTGAGCGCCGCGAACACGCCCACCGGCTCGCGCGCCGGCGCGCCGTCGGGGCGGAAGTGCGGCGGCGAGGCGTCCTCGAAGTCCGGCATGTTCATCGGCGCGGGACTGTTGAGCGCGTTGAACGCCATGTCGAGCGGGTGCCAGGGCCCGGTCAGCTCCAGGCCCGGGTTGCGCGACGGGTGCACGTGCTCGGGGATCGCCACCTCGTCGTTGAGCCGCCAGCGCAGCGGGCTCTCCTTGCCGAGGAAGTTGTCGATCATCCCCTGGACGATCTGCCGGAACGTCCAGGCGCTCCCTCCGACCGGGTCCTCGAACGCCTCGTTCCAGTGCGGCCACGCGTACTTCGTGGCCACCGGCTCGGGCGAGCGGAGCAGCGCGCCGCGCGCGGTCAGCGCCGCCTCGATCTCCGGCTCGAGCTCGCGGGTGAGCGTCTCGATGGTCGCGTCCACGTCGAGCTCGCGGCCGTTGACGCGCTTGCGGCCGAACAGCTCGGGGAACTGCTCGAGGATGTCCGCGCGGATCATGGAGGCCCTCCGGGTGGCTGTACGCGCGCCGGCGGCACGGGCCGCGCGGCGGGCGTCCAGCTTAGGTGGTCCCGCGCGCGCGGCGCGGCATGCACCTGAGAGGGCTGCGACCGGGAGACTCAGGCCGCGGTGGACACGCGCGGGGTGCGCCGGGCCGGGGGCGTGCGCGGGGTGCGCGGCGGCGCCTTGACGTTCGCGTGGAGGAACGTGTCCACGTCCACGTGGTCGCGCGCGCCGAGCGGCTCGAGCTGCGCCAGCAGGCGACCGGTGGCGGCGAGCAGCGCGGTGTAGGTGGCCCAGCTCGGCTCGGGGGTGTACGCGAGGTCGATCCCGAGCCGGAGCGCGGCGGCGCAGGTGGTGCGCGGCTCGACGAGCATGTGGACGTCGGGCCGGGCCACGAAGGGCAGCAGCGTGAGCACCTGCCAGCGCGACTCGAGCGCCGGCGGCGCGGGCAGGGCCGCGACGGCCGCCGCGAGGCGCTCGAACGCTTCCTGCTCCGGCTTCGGCGCCGCCAGCAGGGCGAACAGCGCGGCGAACAGCTCGCGCGCGGACTCGGGATCCGAGAGCGCGGCCGCGAAGGCGGGACGCTCCGCGGGCGGCAGCAGCGGGCGCACGTGGTGCTCCACCTTCACCGCGCGGGCGACGAGCGCGCCGACGTCGCCGGCCGCGAGGAGCCGCTCGCCCTCGCCGCCGCCGAGCTCCTGCTCCCACGCCTCGTGCGCGCGGCGCCACTTCCAGGCGCGGTCGCGCCGCACCTTCGGGGGCTCCGCGCCGGCCTCGCCGGCGGCCGCCTCGGGCGAGACCGCGCGGTAGCGCTCCAGCGCCTCGGCCTGCGTGATGCGGCCGTCGGCGACCTCGTAGCGGCCGGTCTCCGGGGCGAGCCGGAAGGCGGGGAGCGCGGCGAGCCACGCGTTGGCGCCGGCGGCGGCGGTGAGGAACGGGAGCGCGGTCGGCAGCTTCAGCTTCGCGGCCACGCGTCCGTCGCCGCTCGCGAAGTACACGTGCACCGCGTCGCGCTCCACCGCGACGACCTTCCCGACGCCCAGCGACACGTGCTGCACCAGCATCCCCTTTTCGAGGTCCATCGATTGCTCCTTCGTCGGCGCGCACGCGACCGCACGGAGACCGCCTCCGCGCGAACGCGCGCGGGTTCCGGGTGCGGAGGGTGGCGCGGTGGGCCGCCGCCGATCGGCGGAGGCACGGTTCTCGGCGCGAGGCGCCGGGCTGCGCGCTCATTAATATAGTGCACCGCACGCCTGAACGCCCGGGTTGCGAGCGGGGCGGGGCCGTCGGGCGTGCCGTCCGGGCGAAAGGGGCAGCGTGAACAAGCGCGCGCGGGAATGGGTCTCGGTCGGGATCACCTGGGTCCAGGACGTCATCTACGTCGCGCTCGGGATCCTGCTGACGCTGGCGTGCGCGGTGCTGCTCCTGCACGGCGGCGTCAACCTGGTCGGCGCGCTGGGCCGCGATCTCGACCTGCAGGTGATCGTGCAGCTCCTCGACCGGATCCTGCTCGCGATGATGATCGTCGAGCTGCTCTACACGGTGAAGGTGTCGTTCCGCGACCACCTGCTCGTGCCCGAGCCGTTCCTGCTGGTCGCGCTCATCGCCGCCATCCGGCGCATCCTCGTCATCACCGCGGAGTTCGGCGCGCAGGCGCCCAGCGGCGACGAGCAGTTCCGGCACGTCATGAGCGAGCTGGGCCTGCTCACGGTGCTGATCCTGGTGCTGGTCGGCTCGGTGGTCATCCTCCGCCGCCGCGACTCGGCCGAGGCGCCGCGCTGAGCTCAACCCCGGCCGCCGCCGGGACCTGCGGGCGCGGCCGCGACCGGCGTCGCCACGTCGATGCGGTCGAGCCGGTAGTGGCGGGCCTCGCCGGTGTCCACGTCCACGCAGTGCACCAGCGTGGCGTGCCGCTCCATGATCACGCCGGCCACCTTCACGGTGCGCTCGCTGGTGCTCTCGTCGGACCGGCGGTACCGCACCCGCAGCGCGGTCCCGCCGAACCACGCCTCCTCCACCGCGCGCCGCACCGCCGCCGCGGCCGGCATGGCGGGCACGCCCACGAACTGCAGCCCGTCGAGCACCTTCAGGAGCTCGCGCTGCGCGGAGGCGGACAGCGCGCCGCGCACCTTGTCGAGCGCCGCCTCCAGCGTCTCGGCGAAGGGGAGCAGGCGCATGCGCGCCGCGTAGGCGCCGAGCGCGACGAGCACCGCCGCCTCGCGCGCGCTCAGGTTGATGGGCGGCAGCGCGTAGTGCCGGTCGAGCGCGTAGCCGCCGCCGCGGCCCTGCTCGGCGTGGAGCGGCAGGTCGGCCGAGCGGAGCGCGTCGAGGTCCCGGTAGACGGTGCGGAGCGTCACGCCGAAGCGCTCCGCGATCTGCGCGGCGGTGACGCCGGTGCGGCGGCCGCGCAGGTACTCGGCGATGGCGAACAGGCGGGCCTGGCGGTCCATGGTGGCGGTCCCCGGTGGGGAGCCGGGTCGAGCGTCGTCGAAGCCGGAAACCTGACATAACGCTGACACAGCCCGCAAGCATCTTCCCGTCCGTCCGGCGGAATCCCCCGCCGGCACCGACGAGGGAGAGAGACATGAGCACCGCGATCAACTGGTTCGAGCTGCCCGCCGCCGACTTCGACCGCGCGCGCTGCTTCTACGAGGCCGTGCTGGGGACGGAGCTGAGGGTGGACACCAGCGGCCGGATGCCGATGGCGTTCTTCCCGTACGCCGCGGGGAAGGGCACCGGCGGCGCCATCGTGAAGAGCGAGCACGCCCGCCCCGGCGTGGACGGCGCGATCGTGTACCTCGACACGCGCGGCTCCATCGAGCGTTGCCTTCGCCGGGTCGAGGCCGCGGGCGGGAAGGTGGTCGTGCCGGTCACCGACATCGGCCCGAACGGCCGCTTCGCGATCCTCGTTGACAGCGAGGGGAACCGCGTCGGCCTGCACGAGCCCAGGGCAGCGACGTCCGCCGGGTCCGAGGCCGCGTGAGGCCGGTCCTCGGCCGGCCGTCCACCGCCCCGGCCAGCCCGGCGCGGTGGACGGCGCCCGCACCACCCGCGAACCCAGTCTCGTAGTCAACGGGGTCATCGCGGAAAACATGGGGCGGCTACAACGCGAACGCACCCGGAGTCTGCTCGGACCCAGGGTCGTATCACACTCTGTCAAACCCGGCGAACCGCGTGGAGCCGGCGCAACCCGGGTGCGCGCGTGCGCGCCTTCCGGGCAGCCGCGCGCGCAAAATATTCACCTATTCGTTTGCGCATGGCGCAATTCGTGGATAATTGCACCACCCCTATTGACGAAAAGTGACGTTGTCCGCCACCCTCTCCGACGTGACCACTTCGGAGCAGCGGGGAACACCCAGGGTCCCGATCGCCCTCATCGGCGTCGGATGTGTGCTTCCGGGCGCAGGCAGCGTCGAGGCGTTCTGGGACGCCATGCAGTCGGGCCGCGACGCGTTCGAGCCGCTCGCGGGCGGGGCGTGGGAGTGGGAGCGGCTCGGGCTCGGCCGGCTCCCGGCCGCGGCGCAGGTGACGGGGTTCCGCCCCGACTGGCGCGCCTTCCGGATGCCGCCGGCGGACGCGGACGCGATGAACCCCGCGCAGCTCCAGGTCCTGGAGGCCGGGCGCCAGGCGCTGGCCGCCGTGAAGGCGCTGCCGCGCGAGCGCACCGGCGTGTGGCTCGGCGCGACCGGCCTCGGCTGGCGGCCGGACACCGGGCTCCGCGTCCGGCTCGACGCGCTCGCCGCGGCGGTGCGCGAGGGCGCCGGCGAGGCGGGCGTGCCCGCGGCCGCGGCCGAGGCGGCGCTCGCGTCGGCGCGCGCCTCGCTGGAGGCGCGCCTGCGGCCGGCCAGCGAGGAGCCGGTGGTGAACTCGGCGGCCAGCATCGCGGCCGGGCGCGTGGGCATGCTGCTCGACCTGCGCGGCCCGCACGCGGCGGTGGACGCCGGCTTCGCCTCCGGGCTCGCCGCGCTGGACGTGGCGGCGCGCGCGCTCCGGGACGGGACGGTGGACTGCGCGCTGTTCGGCGCCGCGAGCGAGCTGCTCTCGCCGGCCGAGCTGGTGGCGCTCTCGCGCATGGGCGTGCTGTCGGCCCACCGGCCGCGCCCGTTCGACGCCGCCGCCGACGGGACGCTGCCGGGCGAGGGCGCGGTGATGTTCGCCGCGAAGCGGCTCGACGACGCGCTCCGCGACGGCGATCGCGTCCTGGCCGTGGTGCTCGGCGTGGCCGGCGCCTGCGACGGCGCCGCCGCGTCGCCGCTCGCGCCGCACCCGGACGGCCTCGCGCTCGCCATCCGCCGGGCGCACGAGGAGGGCGCGGTCGATCCCGCCTCCGTCGGCTTCGTGGAGTGCCACGCCACCGGCACCCCGCGCGGCGACGCCACCGAGCTCGCCGCGCTGGCGCAGGGGTACCGCGGCGTCCCCGGCCCGGTGGCCATCGGCTCGGCCAAGGCGCACGTGGGCCACCTGCGCGGCGCGAGCGCCGCGGTGGGCATGCTGCGCACGGTGCTGGCGCTCGAGCACGGCGTGGTCCCGCCGCAGGCCGGGTTCTCCCGCCCGCACCCGGACCTCCGCCTCGAGGAGACCGCGTTCGAGGTGCCGCGCGCGCCCGCGCCGCTCCGCCCGCGCGCGGGCTGCGACGCCGCGCGCGCCGCGGTGAGCGCGGTGTCGCTCGGCGGGCTCGCCTACCACGCGGTGCTCGCCGCCCCGTCGCCCGCGTCGGCCTCCGCCCCCGCCTCCGTCGCGGCGTGGCGCGCGCCGGCCGAGGCCGTGCCGCTGGCGGTGATCGGCCTGGGCGCGACGCTCCCCGGCGCCGAGGACGTCCCGGCGTTCTGGCGCGCGCTGCAGGACGGCCGGTCGTCGATCCGCGAGGTCCCCGCCAGCCGCTGGGACGCATCGACCTACTGCCACCCGGACGCCGCGCGGCTCGAGCGCAGCTACACGCGGCTCGGCGGCTTCACCGACGCGCCCGCGCAGGCGGACGCGCGCTGGCGCATCCCGCCCGCCGCCCGCGCGGCGGTGGACCCCGCGCACCTGCTCGCGCTGCGCGTGGCCGAGGAGGCCGTCGCGGACGCGGGCCTGGAGCGCGGGGCCTGGGATCGCGGCCGCACCGGCGTGTTCCTCGGGTTCATGGCGTGCCAGGGGCGCAAGCTCCTCGCCGAGGTGCGCTTCCACCTGGCCCGCCTCGCCGCCGAGGTGGAGGCCGCGGCGCCGGCCGCCGGGCTCGCCGGCCCGCAGGCGCGCGCGCTCCTCGAGGCCGCCCGCGCGCGGCTGGAGCGCGAGCTGCCCCCGCTCTCGGAGGACGCGCTGCCCGGCTGGCTGGGCAGCGTCATGGCCGCGCGGATCGCGCGCCGCTTCGACCTGCGCGGCCCGCAGCTCACCGTCGAGTCGGCCTGCGCCTCGACGCTCGCCGCGCTGCAGGCGGCGGTGCAGGCGCTCCGCGACGGCACCTGCGACACGGCGCTGGTGGGCGGCGTGTGGGCCGACATGCAGCCCGAGTTCTACGTGGGGTGCTGCCGCTTCAACGCGCTCTCCGCCACCGGGAGCACGCCGTTCGACGCGCGCGCCGACGGGTTCGTGCCGGGCGAGGGCGCCGGGATCCTGGTGCTCCGCCGGCTCGCCGACGCCGAGCGCGACGGGCAGCGCGTCCACGCGCTGGTGCGCGCCGTGGGCGCCTCCAGCGACGGCAAGGGCAAGTCGGTGTTCGCGCCGTCGCTCGAGGGCGAGGCGCTCGCGATGCGGCGCGCGCTGGAGGCGGGCGGGATCGACCCCGCGCTCGTCGATTACGTGGAGTGCCACGGCACCGGCACCGCGCTCGGCGACCGGACCGAGGTCGAGGCGTGCGTGCGCGCGTACGGGCGCGGCCGGGCCCGGCCGCTCCGCATCGGCTCGGTGAAGTCCAACATCGGCCACCTGCTCGGCGCGGCCGGCGCCCCGGCGCTGCTGAAGGCGGTGCTCGCGGTCCGCGAGGGCCTGCTGCCGCCGTCGCTCGAGGTCGAGCGGCCCAACCCGGCCATCGACTTCGGCGCGGGCCCGGTCGAGGTCGTCACGCGCGCCGAGCGCTGGACCGGGCCGGACGGCGCGCCCCGGCGGGCCGGCGTCTCCGGCTTCGGCCTGGGCGGCACGAACGTGCACGCGCTCGTGGAGGAGTACCGCCCGGGCGCGCCGGCCCGCGTCGCCCCGGTCGCGCCGCGTGCTCCTTCCGTGAAGTCCCCGATCCCAGCGGTCGCCGCGTCACCGTTCGCGGCGCGGCCGCTCGCCATCGCCGCCGCCGGCGCCGAGGACGCGGCCGGCTGCGCCGAGGCGCTGGAGCGGCTCGCGGGCGCGCTCCGCGACGCGGGCCCCGAGGACTACCTCGAGGCGCTCCGGGCCTCGCGGCGGGCGGCCTCGGGCGCGCCGTTCCGGGCCGCGGTGGTGGCGGCCGACCCGGCCGCGCTCGCCGCGCGCGCGGCGCACCTCACCCGCGCGGTGCGCGGCGGCCTCGACCTCGGGCTGCTCCGCGCCCAGGGCGTGCACGCGGCCGACGCGCGCGCGCCGGCGCAGGTGGCGGTCACGTTCCCGGGCCAGGGGCCGCAGTACCCGAACATGCTGCGCGACGCGCTCGCCGCGTTCCCGTCGCTGGGCGGCACGCTCGACGCCGCCGACCGCGCCTACCAGGCGCTGTGCGGGCGGCCGCTGCGGCCCTCGTTCTTCACCGACCGGCCCGACGCGTACGCGCAGAGCGACGAGGACATCCACTGCGCGGTGTTCGTCGTGAACGTGGCGCTGCACCGGCTGCTCGCGGGTCACGGCCTCGCGCCGCGGGCGCTCATGGGCCAGAGCGCGGGCGAGCTCGCGGCGCTGGTGGCGGCCGGGGCCATGTCGCTCGAGGACGGGCTCGCGGTGGTCCGCGAGCGCACGCTGTCGGTGCTGGCGCTCACCGGCGACGACCCGGGCAAGATGGTCGCGCTCACCTGCGGCGCCGAGCGCGCCGCGCGGCTCACGGCCGGGCTCCCCGGCTACGCCGCGCTCGCCGCCGACAACGGGCCGGGGGCCTGCATCGTCTCCTGCGATCGCCGCGCCATGCCGGAGCTGCTCCGGCGGGCGTCCGACGAGGGCGTCGAGGCCGCCGTGCTGGCGGTCTCGCACGGCTACCACTCGCAGCTCATCGCCGCGGCGCAGCCGCGCTACCTGCGCCTGCTCCGCACCATCCCGTTCCGCGCGCCGGAGGTGGAGATCGTCTCCACCGTCACCGGGCGGAGCCTCGCCGGCGTCCCGCCGGAGCGCTTCGCCGAGCACCTCGCCAGCCAGTTCGTCGAGCCGGTGCGGCTCCGGCCGGCGGTCGAGGCGCTCCACGCGCGCGGCGTGCGCGTGTTCGTGGAGTGCGGGCCCAAGTGGCCGCTCACCACGTTCGTCGGGCAGATCCTCGGCGATCGCCCGCACGTCGCGCACGCCACGCTTCACCCAAAGGTCGGCGAGGTCGAGCAGCTCCAGCGCGCGCTCGCCTGCCTGTTCGTCCACGGCGCTGCAGTCCTGGAGGAGGACCCCGCGATGAGCACCCCGTCCCGCAGCACCCCCGAGATCCGGCCCGTGCCGCAGGGCCCGGGCGCGGCTCCGTCCGCGGAGGCGATGCCGGCCTACGCGGTGGCGCTGCTGCGCGGGATCCGCGACCTCATCGACGGCCTGCTCGCCGGGGCCGCGCCGGAGCACCCGGCGCTCGCGGCGCCGGCGATCGCGCTCGCCGCGTCCGCGTCGGCCGCCGCGCCGGCCCCCGAGGTGCCGCCCACCCCGGTGGCGGCGGCCGCAGCCGCTCCCGCGCCGGTCGTCGCGCCCGTGGCTGCGCTCGCGCCCGCGCTCGCGCCGGTGGCCGCCGCGCCCGCCCCGACCCCCGCCGGCGCGGAAGACGTCCGGCGCGCGCTCGTCGCCGAGTACGCGCGCCGCACCGGCTACCCGGAGGAGATGCTCGACCCCGAGCTGGACCTCGAGGCCGAGCTCGGCATCGACACGGTGAAGCAGGTCGCGGTGCTGGCCGCGGTGCGCGAGCGCCTCGGCGTCCCGCCGGATCCGGCGTTCAAGCTCCGCGACGCGAACACCATCGCGAAGGCGACCGCGTGGCTCGCCGGCCGCGTGCAGGCCGGGCGCGGCGGCGTCGCGCCCGCCGTGGCGACCGCCGCCCCCGCGGCGCCGGCCCCGAAGGCGGCCCCGGCGACCGCGGCCGCGCACGCGCTGCCGCTCCCGCCGCCGCCCCCGAACGCGCTCGGCCGCGGCACCCCGCCGCGCCTGTCGCTCGAGGCCGCCCGCGAGCAGGTGCGCGCGGCGATCGTGGAGGAGCTGGTGAAGCGGACCGGCTACCCGGAGGAGATGCTCGACGCCGACCTCGACCTCGAGGCCGAGCTCGGCATCGACACCGTGAAGCAGGTGGCGGTGCTCGCCGCCGCGCGCGAGCGCTTCGGCTTGCCGCCCGACCCCGGGTTCAAGCTCCGCGACGCGAACACCATCCGCAAGGCGGCCGACGCGCTCGCCCGCCGGCTCGCGCCCTCGGATCCGGACGGCCCCGGCGGCGGCCCCCGCCCGCCCGGCGGCGGCGCCCCCCGCCCCATCCCCACGCCGCACGCCGCGCCCGTTGCCGCTGCACCGGTGGTGAACGACGCGCGCGGGCCGGCGGTGGCCGCCTCGCGCCGCCTGCTGGAGGCGCTGCTCGGCGCGGCGGGCGACGGCGTCCGCGAGGTCGCGCACCTCGAGCTGCGCGCCTCGGACGAGGAGGCCCCCGCGCGCGAGCCGCTGGTGGACGTGGCGCACGCCGCCGACGGCGCGCTGAAGCTGCGCGCCATCCTGGGCGAGAGCGAGGCCGAGGCCACGGTGCGCGTGGGCGCGCCCGGGCCGGCCGCCGCGGCGCCGGCCGAGATCCTGCGCGCCATCGCGCCGGAGCGGCGCGACCGGGCGGCGAGCGGGCCGGAGCTGCGCGACGCGCTCGCCCCGGTGCTCGGCGCGGCCGACGGCGTGCTCGCCTGGGCGCGCTCGGACGGCTTCATGGTGGCGGCCGGCGGGGCGGACGCCGGGGACGGCGACGACGTCGAGCGGCTGGCGGCGGCGCTCGCCGCGGCGGGCGAGCTCGCCTCGTTCGCCTGGCTCGGCGTGACCGGGGTGCCGCACGCGGTCTGCTCGGTGGAGCAGGTGCGCGTGCACGCGCCGCCGGCGCCGGGCGCGTCCTTCGAGCTCCACGTGAAGATGGTGGCGCCGGAGGGCGGCCTCTGGCGCGCCGACGTGACCGTGGTGGCGGGCGAGGCGCTCGTGGCCGAGCTGCGCGGCGTGTGCGGCCGGCCCGTCGCGACCGCCGCGGCCGCCGGGCCCATCGGCGAGGCCGCCGAGCGCGCCTGGCGGCGGTACAGCCGGCGCGTCGGCGACGGCCGCGCCAGCGAGGGCGTGGCGTGAGCCAGGGCGCGCGGATCGCGGTGGTGGGGATGGGGTGCCGGCTCGCCGGCGCCGCCGGCCTGGACGCGCTCTGGACGCGGCTCGCGGCGCGGCGGCCGGCGCCGTTCGCGCGCGTGCCGGCGGCGCGCTTCGACCCGGTGGCGTTCGGCCCGGAGGCGGGCGCGCTGCTGGGCGGGCGGGCGCCGCGCGCGGCGCTGCTCGACGACGTGCCGCTCGACTGGCGCGCGCTGCGCGTCCCGCCGCTCCAGGTGGAGCGGCTGCACCTCGCCGAGAAGCTCGCGCTCCAGACCATGGCCGAGGCGCTCGCCGACGCCGGCATGAAGCCCGGCGCCGCCCCGGTGGAGCGGGGGCAGATCCGCATCGCCGCCACCACGCTCGGCCCGGATCCGCGGACCGATCCGATGCGGCGCATCCGCCGCAACCGCCTCGCCATCCCCATCGGCGACGCGCTGGCGCGCGAGGCCCCGGACCGCCGCGAGCTGGCGCTCGCCATCCTCGATCGCGTGGTGGACCTGGCCTGCCCGGCCATCGAGCCCGACTCGCTCTTCACCTCGGCGAGCATCGTGGCCGGCCGGGCCGCCAACCTGTTCGACTTCCGCGGCGGCCACGCGGCGGTGGACGTGGGCAGCGCGTCCTCGCTCGCCGCGCTGTACGAGTCGGTGGAGGCGCTCCGGCGCGGGGAGTGCGACGTCGCGGTGGTGTGCGCGGTGTCGCCGCTGGTGACGCCCTCGGTGCTGCTGTCGCTCGCGCACCGCGGCGAGCTGGCCGACGACGTCCCGCGGCCGTTCGACCCGGCGGCGGCGGGCACGCTGCCGGGGGAGGGCGCGGCCGCGCTGGTGCTCCGGCGCGAGGACGACGCCGCCGGCGCGCGGGTGTACGCGCTGGTGGAGCGGCTCGGCGGCGCCGCCGAGCCGGGCGCCCGCGACCCGGGCGCGCTGGCGCGCTGCGTGGAGCGGGCGGCCTGCGCCGCGGTGGAGGGCATCGGGGCGGCCGAGGTGGACGCGGTGGTGTCGCGCGCCGCCGGCCTCGCCAGCGACGCCGGCGAGGCGGCCGGGCTCGCCGCCGCGTACCGCGCGCGAAAGGCCCCCGTGCCCACCCGCTCGTGCGTGCCCACCACCGGCTTCCTCCAGGGCGCGACCGGGATGGTCGCGCTCGTCGAGGCCGCGCTCGCGCTGCACCGCGGCGCCTGGCCCGCGGCCGAGGTGGCCGGCGCGCCGCGCCGCATCGGCGTGAGCGACGGCGGCCCCGAGCCGGTCGCCTACCACGCGGTGCTGGCCGCGCCCGGCGCGCCCCGGCCCGCCGCGGCGCCCCCGCGCCCGCGCCGCCGGCGCGACGAGCAGGGCTACGCCATCGTGGGCGTGGGGCTGGTCGTGCCGGGCGCGAACGACGTGGACGCCTACTGGCGCAACGTGCTCGACCACGCCGACCCGGTGCTCGACCTGCCTCGCTCGCGCTTCGACGTGGACGCCCTGGTGGGCGCGAACGCCGAGCTGGCGCACGCGTTCCGCACCCGGCTCGCCGCCACCGTGTCGCCGCCGCCGTTCCGGCCCGAGCGCTACGGGATCGACCCCGAGGAGGCGGCGGCGCTGGACGGCGCGGTGCCCATCTCGCTGCTCGCGGCCGAGCAGGCGCTCGCCGACGCGGGCTGGGAGGCCGCCCGCGCGCGCGGCCTGCGCGGCCAGGCGGTGTTCGGGCAGCTCTCGCTCCGCGCCCGCGAGGCGGCGGTCGAGACCCGCGTCGCGTTCGGGAACACGCTCGCGCTCGCCGAGGACGCCATGCGCGAGGCGGGGCTCGACGAGGCCTGCATCGCCGGCGTGGTCGCCCGCGCCCGCGCCGTCTTCGACGCGCGCGGCGAGGCCCGCTGGCCCCAGGCGCTCGCGGCGACCTCCGGCTACGCGCTCACCGCGCGCGTGGCCGCCGCGTTCGGGCTGGGCGGCGTCCCGCTCACGGTGGACGCGGCCTGCGCGTCGTCGCTGGCGGCGGTGGCGGCCGGCTGCGAGGCGCTGGCGCGCGGGGAGGTGGACGTCGCGCTGGCCGGCGGCGTGGCCTACAACCTGGTCCCCGAGTACTACGTGGCGCTCGGCCTGCTCGGCGCGCTCTCGCCGCGCGGCGGCCTGCCGTTCCACGTGGACGCCGAGGGCTTCGTGCCGGCGGAGGGCGCCGGCGCCGTGGCGCTGAAGCGCCTCGCCGACGCCCGGGCCGACGGCGACCGCGTCTACGCGGTGGTCCGCGGCCACGGGATCTCGAGCGACGGCCGCGGGCTCTCCATCTACTCGCCCAGCACCAGCGGCCAGCAGCTCGCGCTGCGCCGCGCGCTCGCGCATGCGCGCGTGCGGCCCGAGACGGTGGACCTGCTCGAGTCGCACGGCCCCGCCACCCGGCTCGGCGACCGCACCGAGGTCGCCACCTACGCGGCGGTGTACGGCGGCCTGCCGCGCGCGACCCCGCTCGTGCTCTCCGCCTCGAAGTCGCAGGTGGGCCACACCACCAGCGCGGCCGGGCTCATCGCGCTGGTGCGCGCCTCCCTGGCGCTGCACCGCCGCGTGCTCCCGCCGTCCAACGCGACCCGCGACCTCGACGCCGAGCTGCACCTCGAGGCCATCCCGGCGGAGCTCGCGACCGAGGCGCGCCCCTGGCCCGCCACCGCCGGCCACCCGCGCCGCGCCGCGGTGAGCACGTTCGGCATGGCCGGCGTGAACCACCACGTGATCCTGGAGGAGGCGGCCGCGCCCGCGGCGGCCACCGGTCCCGCGGTGATCCCGCCCGGCGACGGCCTCGCCGCCGACCGCCTGGTGCCGGCGGCGGTGACCGCGGCGCTGCCGGCGCGAGCCGCGCGCTGGTCGCTCGCCGGTCGGCGGGCGCTCGTGGTCGGCCCGGCCGGCGGCCCGGCGGGGCCGGTCGCGGCGGCGCTGCGGGTCCGCGGCGCCGAGGCGCTGGCGGCCACGCCCGACGCGGTGGAGGCCGCGGTGACGTCGCACGGCGCGCCCGAGCTGCTCGTGGATCTCACCGCGTTCGGCGAGCCCGCGCGGCTCGACCTGATGGCGGAGGGCGGCGCGATCGCCGGCGCGGCCCGCGCGGCCGCCGAGGCCTCCTACGCGCTCGTTCGCCGGATCTACGACGCGCTCCTCGCCTCCACCCCGGAGCGGCCCGGCGCGTACGTGGCCGTCACGTCCATGGGCGGCACGCTCGGCCTCGGCGCGCCCGCCGGGGATCCCTCCGGCGCGTTCCAGCACGGCCTCGCGCTGGCGCTGAAGCAGGAGGTGCCCGGGGCGCTCGTGAAGGCGCTCGACTTCCCGCCCGCGGTGGACGCCGCCGCCCTGGCGGGCGCGCTCGTCGCCGAGCTGGAGGACGGCAACGAGCGCGTGCAGGTGGGCTTCGCCGGCGGCCGCCGGACGGTGGTGGCGCTGCGCCAGGCGCCGCTCGAGGCCGGCGCGCCGGCGCGGCGCGACCTCGGCGCGGGGGACGTGCTGCTGTTCTCGGGCGGCGGGCGCGGCGTGGTGTTCGAGTGCGCCTGCGCGATCGCGCGGCTCGGGGCGAAGGTGGTGGTCACGGGCCGCACGCCGCTGCCCGACCCCGCGCTCCCGCACCTCGCCATGGACGACCGCGCGTTCGCCGAGTTCCGGCGCCGCGAGATCGTCCGCCGCCGCGGCGAGCCCGGGCTGACGCCCGTCCGCTTCGCGCGCGAGATGGACGCGCTGGCGCGGGACCGCGAGCTGCACCGCAACCTGGAGCGGGCGCGGCGCGAGGGGCTCCCGCTCGCGTACGCGGTCTGCGACGTGACCGATCCGGCCTCGGTGCGGGCGGTGGTCGCGGACGTGCGCGCGCGGCACGGCGCCATCACGGTGCTGGGCCACGGGGCCATGGTGGAGCGGTCCGCCAGCGTGCCCGGCAAGACCGCCGCGGACGTGGCGCGGGTGCTCGACTCCAAGGTGGCCGGGCTGCTGCACCTGCTCGACGCGACGCGCGACGAGCCGCTGCGGGCGGTGGTGGCGTTCGGCTCGGGCGTGGCGCGCTTCGGCAACCGCGGGCAGACCGACTACGCCGGCGCGAACGCGCTGATGGCCGCGCTGCTGCCGGCGTGGATGGCGCGGCGCGGCCGGCCGGTCCACTGCGTCACCATCGACTGGCCGGCCTGGCGCGAGATCGGCTGGGCCGCCGGCAACCCGGACATCGCCGCCGGGCTCGACGCCATGGGCGTCACCTCCATCTCGCCGGAGGAGGGGCGCTACTGGTTCGTGTCCGAGCTGCGCTCGGGCGACGCGCCGGAGACGCTGCTCGTCTCCGAGCGCATGCTGCACGCCTGGCCGTTCCTGGGCGCCTCCGCCGACGGCGCGCGCCCGGTGGCGCTGCTCGACGACGGCGGCGTCCCGCTGGTCCGCAGCGCCTCGCCGCTGGTGGACGCGGCCGAGCCACGGCCGGGCGGCGGGCTGGTGGCGCGGACGCGGCTCCGGGCCGACGCGCCGTTCCTGGCGCAGCACCGGGTGGACGGCCGGCCCATCCTGCCCGGCGCGTTCGCGCTGGAGCTGCTCGCGGAGGCCGCGGCGCTGGCGCGGCCCGGCGAGCGCGTGGCCGAGGTGACCGGCTTCCGCATCGAGGCGCCGGTGGCGCTCGCCCGCGCCGCGCTCGACGTGCGCGCGGTGGTCGAGCCCGGGGAGGGCGGCGTCCTCGGGGTGCGGCTCGTCTCGAGCCTGCCCGTCGCGGTGCCCGGCGGGAGCGAGCGCGTCCACGCGCGCGCGGCGGTGCGCCTCGAGACGGGGACGCCGGAGGCGCGGCGGCACGCGCTGCCCGAGAGCGACGGGCTGGTGCGGGCGCGCTCGTTCTACCGGCTCTCGCGCGATCCGGTGGAGCTCGGGCCGCTGTTCTGCCGCGTGCGCTGGCTGGAGCTGCTGGGCGGCGCGGCGCGGGCAACGGTGGAGCCGGCCGACCTGCGCGCCGCCGTGCCGGGCGTGCGGGCGCCCGCGTTCCGCGTGGACCCGCTGCTGCTCGACGCCGCGTTCCAGGTGGCCGGCAGCCTGGAGGGCTACGGCGAGGGCTGGGTGTGCGTGCCCATCGCCGTCGAGCGGCTGCGCGCCGGGCGCGCGCTCCGCGCCGGCGAGCGGGCCCGCGTCGAGGCGCGCCGGACCGCGGAGGACGCGCCGCGCGTGTTCTACGACCTCGTGGTGGCGGGCGAGGACGGCGAGGAGCTGCTCGAGGTGACCGGGCTGGAGCTCCGGCGCATCGCCGCGGTCGAGGTCGCCGCATGACCGCGGCCGCGGGGGACGCCGCGCCGGTGATCGCGTTCCGCCCGGTGGCCGCGGCGGAGGCGGCGCTGGCGAGGCTCCCCGCGGCCGAGCGCGCCCTGCTCCCGCCGGCGGCCACCGCGCGGCGACGCCTCGAGTTCGCGGCCGGGCGCACGGCGGCCCGGGCGGCGGTGGACCGGCTGCTGCGGGACCCGGGCGCGTGCGCGGCGGTGCTGCGCGACGCGGCGGCCGGGACGGCCCAGCCGGTGGCGCTCGACGCCCGCGGCGCGCGCCTCCCCGCGTACGTCTCCATCACGCACACCGAGGGCGTCGCCGCCGCGGCGGCGTTCCACGCGCCGGTGGGGCTCGACCTGGTGCGGGTGGAGGCGCTCGACGGCGCGTTCCACCGCGAGGCGTTCTGGCCGGAGGAGCTGCGCGCCTTCGAGCGGGCGCTGGGCGAGCCCCAGGCCGGCTTCGCCGCCTGCGCCGCGTTCGGCGCGAAGGAGGCGGTGGTGAAGTGGCTCGGGACCGGGCTCACCGTCCCGCTGCGCGCGGTGCGCCTCTCCATCCGCGCGCCCGCCCCGCCGGAGCGGCTGGGCGGGCTGCGCGCGCGCCGGTTCGCGCTGGCGCTGGAGGGCCCGGTCCGCGCCGCGCTCCGCGCGTGGATCGGGGCGGCCGGGCCCTACCTGCTGGTGGCGGTGACCGCGGACGCGCCCGCCGAGCCGCTCAGAAGCGCCTGAACTCCTTCTCCAGCGCCCCGTCGGTCCTTCCGTTCACCCGGCCCGGCGCGCTCGGGGCCAGCGCGGCGGCGGCCACCGGCGAGGGCTGCGGCAGCCGCGGGGCGGCCAGCGGCGGCCGCGGCCGCGCCGGCGCGTGGACCTCGCGGACCCGGAAGAACGCCACCAGCTGCTGGAGCGCCTCGGCCTGCGAGGACATCTCCTCGGCGGTGGACGACAGCTCCTCGGCGGCGGAGGCGTTCCGCTGCGTGACCTGGTCCACCACGCCCATGGCCTTCGTGACCTGGCGGACGCCGGTGGACTGCTCGCGCGATGCGGCCGCCACCTCCTGCACCAGGTCGGAGGTCTTGCGGATCGCCGGCACCAGCTCGGCGAGGAGCGCGCCGGAGCGCTCGGCGACCTCCACCGACGAGCCGGCCAGCGCGCCGATCTCCCCGGCGGACTTCTGCGCCCGCTCGGCCAGCTTGCGCACCTCGGTGGCGACCACCGCGAACCCGCGGCCGTGCTCGCCGGCGCGCGCCGCCTCGATGGCCGCGTTCAGCGCGAGCAGGTTGGTCTGGTAGGCGATCTCCTCGATGATCGAGATCTTCTCGGCGATGGTGCGCATCGCCTCCACGCTGCGCCTCACCGCCTCGCCGCTCTCCTGCGCGTTCCGGGCCCCCTCGAGCGCCACCGCCTCGGTCTGGCGGCTGTTCTCGGCGTTCTGGGTGATCGACGCGCTCATCTCCTCGAGCGAGGAGGTGGTCTCCTCCACCGAGGCGGCCTGCTCGCCGGTGCCCTGCGAGACGTTCTGCGCGGTGGCGGAGAGCTGCTGCGACGCGGAGGTGAGCGCGTCGGTGCTGCCGCGCACCTCGCCGATCACCTCGGCCAGCTTCTCGGTCATGGCCTGCATCGCCTGCTCGAGCTGGCCGATCTCGTCCCGGCCGGTCACCTCGACCTCCTCGCGCAGGTCGCCGCGCGCGATGCGCTCGGCGTGGACCACCGTGGCGCGCAGCGGGACGGTGATGCTGCGGGTGAGCGTCACGCTCGCGAGGATCACGAGCGTGCCCGCGAGCGTGAGCCCCGCGTAGATCCAGAGCCGCACCACGGCGGCGTCGGCCTGGGCGGCCCCGGCGGCCTCCCGCACGCGCTCGGTCTCGAGCCCGGCCAGCCGCTGCCAGGCGCCCTGCAGGTCCGCGCGCGCCGAGATCAGCTGCTGCAGGTCGGTCGCGCGCACCGGGTCGTCCGGCTGTCCCAGCGTGCGCCGGGCGCGCGCGGCCGCGTCGCGCAGCCGGGCGCCGGCCGCCTCCGCCTGGGCCACCAGCGCGCGCTCCTCCGCGTCGAGCGGCATGGCCGCGAGCGTGCGCGCCGCGGCGGCGTCGTCGTCGAGGAGCCGGTCGAGCTGCGAGAGCGGCGGCGCGCGGTGCGCGTCGTCGGGCGCCGCGATCGCCTGCGCGAGCAGCCCGCCGGCGTCGCCGGTGGCGAGCGCGGCGCGCTGGGCGAGGACGTCGCGGTCGAGCGCGGCGGCCGAGACCTCCGCGACGCGATCGGTCACCCGGGCGAGCGCGTAGAGCAGCGCGACCGCCACGAAGACCGCGATGATCATGTACAGGCTGAAGCTCGCCGTGAGCCGCGTGGCGATCTTCGCGTTGCGAAGTGTGGACATCTGACGTTCTCCCACCCTCTGCGCCGCGCCCCGCGGCGCCGCCGGACGAACTCGGACGGACGGTCCAGGTGACGGGCGGTGCAATCGGCGCGCCCCCGATCCGAGGGACGCGGTCCGCCCGCGCGGCGGGCAGGTCGTTCGCCCGCCGCTTGACCCCGATCACCGCGTCGGCACCCCCGCCGGCGCTGGTGCGCGCACGGGAGGTCGCGCGCGGCCTCGTCCCGTGGCGGGTGGTGGGTGCAGCGCTCCGCGGAGGCGACCGCTCGGCACATTGGACCATCCCGAGTTCGGGGGGCTCGCCCGTTGACCCTGGGTCCGCGGCGCCGTCACCCGGAAGCCGGAGAGTCCCGGCCGACCCGAAAGACGCGGAGTGACGGTCATTTACGGAGCGTGACGCGCACGCTGCGCGAAGGCGAAGCTGGGCCGGGGCAAGGTCACGGTGACCCGGAGTGCAGACCCTCCGATCCCGCCAGGAGGGTCGGCACGTTCCCCGCAGGGGCGCGCCCCGGGGTTCGACAACCAGGGAGAGTCAACGATGACCGGCAACAGGTGGATCGTCGCCGCGGCGCTCGCGCTGTGGGCGTCGCAGGCAGGGGCGGTGAACGGGATGCGCATGATCGGCTTCGGGCCGGTGCAGAGCGCGATGGGCGGCGCGTCGGTGGGGCTCCCGCTCGACGCGGCCACCGTGATCACCAACCCGGCGGGCCTGTCGCTGCTGGACGGCCGGGTGGACTTCGGGATCACCGTCCTCGACGCGGACGTGCGCTACCGCGCGGTCGGCGCCGCCTCGGGGCAGGAGCAGACCTCCTCGCGCCGCCCGACGCTGATCCCGGGCTTCGGCCTGGTGGTCCCGCTGGGCGACCGGCTCACGTTCGGCCTGGGCGGCTACGGCGTCGCCGGCCTCGGCGTGGACTACCCGCAGGACCTGCTGGGCGGCCGGCTGTACACGTCCTACTCCCAGCTCCGGCTCGCGCCGGGCGTCTCGTACGAGGTGATGCCCGGGCTCTCGCTCGGCGTCACGGCGAACATCATGTACGCGACGCTCGAGTACTCCGCCGGCGGCGGGCTCGGGTTGCAGCCGCGCGACGGCGCCATCTCCTACGGCGGCGGCTTCACCGTGGGCGCCGCCTGGCGGCCCGTCGAGTGGCTCACCGCCGGCCTCGCCTACGAGAGCCGCGGCTGGTTCCAGGACTTCGAGTACGAGGTCCCGGCGCACACCATCGTGGTGGACCCGGCCACCGGCACCACCGCGAACGTCGGGCCCGGCGTCGAGAAGCTCGAGCTCGATCAGCCCGACCTCCTGACGTTCGGCGTCGGCGTGCGGCCGGTGGCGGGGCTCGCCGTCGCCGCCGACGTGCAGTGGATCCGCTGGTCGCAGACGAACGGCCGGAACCAGCCGCGCCTCCAGACCGACCCGGCGCTCACCGGCGGCATGCAGCTCGACCTCGACTGGTCGGACCAGTGGGTGCTGAAGGTGGGCGCCGAGTACGCGGCGGCGAGCTGGCTGAAGCTCCGCGCCGGCTACGACTACGGCAAGAGCCCGCTGAACGCGGACCGCGCGCTCGAGAACCTGGCCTTCCCGGCGGTGCTCGAGCACCACGTCACCGCGGGCGTGGGCCTCGAGCTCGGCCGCACCTCGGTGAGCGTCGGCGGGACCTATGCGCCCGAGGGCAAGCAGACCGGGTCGAACCTCGCGCAGGGGATCGCCGCGTACGAGACCACGTTCACGGCGTGGACGCTCGACGTGGGCTTCGCGCACCGGTTCTGATCCGACGGGGCTGCGCCCCGCCCCACGGACCCAGAGCCTGCCGAAGGGTCCGTGGGGTCCCACCCCGGCACGCGCGCCGCTCACGCGTGCGCGCGCGCCCGCGGCGCGGCCCGCTCCCGCGCCCCGGCGGGCGCCTCCAGCGGCAGCGTGGTCTCCACGTGCAGCCGCTCCACCGAGACGCCGGCCAGCGCCAGCGCAGCCTGCTCGGCGTCCCCGTCCGACTTGAGCACGCGCCCGCGCGTCTTCTCCGTCAGCGCCGCGAACAGGGTGCGGGCCGGCATGGGCCACTCGCGCCGCCGCGCGACGCCCTCGTCGAGCGGGATGAACGCGGTGAGGTTGCGGCCGGACATCAGCTCCAGCCCCGGCCGCGAGGTCGCGTTGTGGCTGGCGTGGTGGCCGACCTTGTAGAACGTGACGCGCCGGAGCAGGTCCTCGCCGGTCACGGTGCGGCGCCGCCCGCCCTCGTCCACCGCGAACGTCACGTCCGGCCAGCTCAGCCAGCTGCCGAGCTGCGCGTCGCCGGGGAACAGCAGCACCTCGCCGCCGGCCTCGATCGCGAGCACGAGGCTGGTGTTGTTGGTCGCGTTGTCGAGCTGGAGCGCCAGCTCCGCCGCGGCCCCCAGCGTCGCCTCGTCGATGCGGCGCCACGGCTCGGCCTCGTACGCCGCCGCCACGCCGCCGAGGGCGCCGGCCCGGTCGAGCGGCACCCCGAGCGCCGCGTCGAACGGCTGCACCGGCCCGCCCGCGGCCGGTCCCCCGGGCGTGCCCGGCAGCTCCACGCCCAGCACGGCGGCGAGCTCGTACAGGTCCGGCGAGCCGTGGCCGCCCAGCTGCCGGATGGCGGCCTCGTCGCGCGGCGGGCCGAGGACGTACACGCGCACGCCCGGGGCCCAGGCCGGCTCCAGGACGTCGCCCGGCGACAGGTACCGCGGGCCCCGCCGCGCGAGCCCGAGCGCCGAGCGCATCATCGCGTCGATGGTCTTCTTCAGGCCGCCGCCCTTCGCGGCGGCGCCGAGCGACGCGCCGGCCGCGCCCGGGAGGAAGCCGTTGAACGCCATGAGGTCTCGCACCCCGGCCCGGAGCACGCCCAGCAGCCCCTCGCGCGGCGCGGCGTCGAGCGCGGCGGCCGCCTGCGCCGCGGCCGCGAACAGGTCGCCGCGGTACTTCTGGAGCTGCCGCGCCAGCGGGTCGGCGGGATCCTCGGTCCAGGCCACCCAGGCCTCGCCGGCGGTGACGCCGGCGTCCGCGAGGAGCGGGAAGCCGGAGAGGTGGTCGGCGTGCTCGTGCGTCGCGACCACCGCGGCGAGCCGGCCGCCGGTCACCGCGGCGACGTCCCGCGCGATCTCCTCCATGGGGACCCCGGCCCCCCGCCCCACCGTGCCGATGTCCACGAGCACGTGGGCCTCGTCGGCCGTGTCCGGCTGGAACGTGAGCAGGAAGCAGTCGCCCAGGCCGGGCCGGTACATGCGCACCCGCACCCGCGGCGCGCCGCCCTCGCGCCCGCCGCGATGCGCGGGGCGCTCGACCACCTCGTCGCGCGCCGCGTGCCTGCCGTCGGTCCTGCGCGCGCTGCCCTTCGCCGCCGTCGCCTTCCGGTTCGCTCGCATGGCGTCTCCTCTCCCTGCCCCGGGCTAGCTGCGGTGGATGGCCGCGAACGGCTCCACCCCGGTCTTCAGGGCGCGCGCGCCGAAGTAGGTGTCCCAGCCCGAGCCGGTGGCGCGGCTCTGGCCGAACGCGACCTGGCGCTCCAGGCGCGAGGCGCTGCGCAGCGACTTGCGGATGACCCAGCGGAGCGCCGCGGCCTCGCCGTCGCCCTCCCGGAGCGCCACCACCACCGTGGCCCCGCCCTCGAAGCGCACCGGCCCGAGGTCCGGCCGCGCCGCGCTCCGCGCGTCGTCGCGGTGCTGCAGCAGCTCCACGATGCACTGCGGCAGGTGTTGCCCGTCGGGTCCGATGCGCTCGGCGAAGCGGGCCGAGTGCACCTGGAACGTGGGCGCCGCCTCGAGGTCTAGCCCGAGCAGGAGCGCGTCGTCCGAGCCGGGTGGCTGCGCCGCCAGCACCGCCTTCAGGCGCTCGTGCAGCATCGCCCGGAGCGCGCGGGCGCGGTGGAACAGCACCTCCCGCGAGCTCGCGTCGAGGTGGCTGCGCGCGTGCGGGCGCAGCGCCGCGAACGCCTCGACGAGCGCGGGCGAGGGGCCCACGCCGCGCTCGGAGACCGGACCGCGCCAGAGCAGCGCGTCCTCGGAGAGCGTGCGCACGTCGCGCGGGTAGATGGCGCGCCGCCGGAACGCCTCGACGAACGCCAGCCGGTAGCCCAGGTCGTCGTCCGGCACGAGGTCGCGGTCGGCGGTGACGAGCGCGCGCAGGTACTCGCCGAAGGTGAGGTCCACCGGCGGGCAGTAGTCGAGCGCGCGGATGCACATCCGCAGCACCTGGTCGGCGGTGCGTGCCGCCTCCTCCGCCAGCCGGTTCACGAGGTCCGGCTGGAGGTCGCCGGCCGGCAGCACCCCCGAGCCGCCCGTGGCGATGCGGACCAGGTCGCGGGTGCGCCGCTCGTAGATGGAGAGGAACGCGTCGAACACCGCCGAGACCAGGATCGCGCCGCGCGCGTGCGGCTCGCGCGCCTGCTCGTACTCGGCCGGATCCGGGACGTGCCGGGCCCACACGCCGGTGACCGGGTCCCGGCGCCCGATGTAGTCGCGCAGCGCCGCGCGCGTGCCCATGGCGCGCCCGAACTCGGTGGCCAGGGCGCCGAGCAGGTTGGCCTGCGTGCGCAGCGCGCCGCGGGTGCGCGCCACCTGGTCGCGCACGATCTCCGGGAACGTGAAGTGCTGGAGCAGCGCCACCACGTCGGCGAACGCCTCGTGGAACGCCTGCATGTCCAGGTTCGTGGGCCGGTTGAACCGACGGTGCATGCCGTCGAGGAGCGCGTGGGCGGTCTCGTGCGCGGCGATGTCCTGCGACAGCGCCGTGAACACGAAGCTGCCGGGCAGGTGATCGCCGGGGTCCTCCTCGGAGGCGCGGAAGTAGCCGAACAGGAGCGCCTTGCGCGCCGGGCTGTAGTAGGCGTTCGCCTCGCGGAGCGCGTGCGGGTACACGCGCAGGCGCGGCACGTAGGTGGAGTCGTCCTGCGGGCGCTCCGGCAGCTCGCGCGGCGACCAGAGCGCCTTCCGGCCCAGCGCCTTCTCGAACCGGTCGATGGTCAGGCTCGCCACGGCGTAGGCCATCTGCTGGTGGAACTGCGGCGCGCCCTCCGACGGCGCCAGCCCCTGCTGCGCGAGGAGGTGCGGGTGGTCGAGGTCCACCGGCGCGTAGAAGCGCTGGCTGGTCGGATCGACGTCCACGACCTCCAGGTACTCGCCCACCGGCCCGGGCGCGAGCGGCTCCCAGGGGACGCGGAGCGTCACCGTGCCGATGTCGCGCGTGTCGAGCCGCTGGGCCACGCTCGGATCGAACGCGAACGCGGTGAGCTGCCGGTGGAGCGGGCGCGGCGGCTCGGGCGCGAGCGGTGCCGGGGCGCCGGGCGCCGGCGCGGGGATCGCGGCGGCCGGCGGGCGCGGCGCAGGCGGCGGGGCGGGCCGGGCGCCGCCCAGGTCCTGGCGGACGCGCGAGAGGTGCGCGCGCAGCGGCGCCGAGGCGCGGGGGTGATCGAGGAGCGCCTCCGCCACCTGGCGCAGCCGCTCGGTGGAGAGCCCCGCCGCGGCGGCGTCCGGATCCGGCACCAGCGCCTCGAACGGATTCGGCGTGGCGTCCGCCACCGGGAGCTGCGTCAGCTGGGTGGCCTCGAGCGCCAGCATCTCCAGGCGCGCGTCGGGCGCCGCGCCCAGGCCGGTGAGCACCCGGAGCAGCGACAGCGAGGCGGTGTCGCGCGGGGTCATGGGCAGGTCCGCGACCGGCGCGACCGCCAGCGCGGCCCGCGCCTGCAGCACGCCGCGCCCGACCTTCTCCGCCACCTCGGGATCCGACGGGCGCTCCGCGCTGGTGAAGAGCGCGTGGCGGACCGCCTCCACCCGCCGCCAGGGCTCGGCCAGCGCCTGGAGCGCGGGCCGGTGCGCCGCGATCCAGAGCGCCGCGGCCGCCGCGATCTGCGGCGTGGCCGACGACGTCCCCGCGCCGTTCATGTCCACGACCTGCGGCGCGCCCATCTCCGCCCACGGCATGTTGGGCGTGAAGGCGGCGAGCGCGGTCGCCATCTTGCCGGGCGGTCCCCAGCAGCCCTGCATCTTGCCGGTGGGCAGGCCGAAGTAGGGCCGCCAGTTCGCCATGATCCCGCAAGCCGCGATGACGCGCCCGAAGCGCGCCGGGTGGACGATGAAGCGGGTGGGCACGCCGAACGGCCCGAGCGCGAAGTTGTTCCCCGCGGCGGCCACGATGCACACGCCCGCCTCGTAGGCGGCGTTCACCGCCTCGGCCCAGGCGCGGGAGGCGACGCCGCCCATCGACAGCGTCACCACGTCCACGGGCCGATGCACGGTGCCCGGGTGCGCCGCGTCGTCGCCGGTGTACGGGCGCAGGGCGTAGTCGAGCGCGCGCGCCAGGGCGCTGGTCCGGAACAGCACCACCGAGTTCGCGATCCGCACCGGGATCACCTCTGCGGCCGGGGCGCCGCCCAGCCAGTCGTTCGCGAGCTGGGGGATCCGCCTGCCGGCGAGGATCGAGATCGTGCCGGTGCCGTGGCCGGGCTGACGCAGCAGGCCGTCGAGGCCCGGATCGAGGGCGCCCTTCCGCTCGCCGCCGCCCTCGAAGTCGCGGGCGTACGCCTCCGCCAGGGCCGCCGGCGTCGTGCCGTGCGCCGAGTAGCCGGTGTCCGCGTGCAGGATGGTGGCGCCGGCGCCCTCGCCGGCGGCCTCGCGCGCCGGCCGCGAGCGCGCCCGCCTCGCCGGGCGGGAAGGCCGGGAACGCCTGCACGAGATCGGGCTCGGCGTACTCCACCGCGCCGCCCGCGGCGCCCAGGCCGAGCCGCTCGACGGTGCGGTAGGCCTCCTCCCAGCCGTTCACCTCGCGCGGCTCGCCCTCGAACGCGGCGAGCGCCCACTCCGCCTGGGCGGGCGCGGCGCCCAGTCCGCGGGACGCGGCGGCGTTCGGGAACAGCGGGCGCAGCTCCAGGCCGTCGCCGAGCGCGCGCCGCGCCACGGCGGCGAAGGCCGGTGCGGCGCCGGGACGGAGCTTCAGGATCACGCCGGCGCAGCGGAGGGGAGACGTCATGGCATCCTCCCGTCGCCGTCCTCGGCGCGGGCGGAGGCGTGCCGCGAGGGCACGCGCGAGGGCCGCGGCGAGGGCGCTCGATGAGTGGAAGGACGGTGCGCGCTCCCGTGACGGCCGGTGCGGGTGATTGCGGGGCCGCCCCCAGGACCTCGCCCGCAGGCGGGAACGGCTCCGGGGCGTGGCCGAGCCGCCGAGGCACCGGATGTCCGCGAATGCCCCGGCTTTGTGAGGGGGTCCCCGGTGGCGACGTTGATCGTTTACTGCCCGGGCGCGACACCGGGGGGACCCGCAGGCCCACATTGGAGCCCCGTATGCGCGCCGCCCTCGTCGCCGCCTCCCTCGCTGCCCTCGCAGGGCTCACCTCCTGCTCGTCGCCGTCCTCTCCCGCCGGGTCCGCGACCGCCGCCGCCCGCGGCGGCACCGCGCCCGAGCGGCTGCCCGGCCTGCACGGCGCCGCGACGATCACGCGCGACGAGGCCGGCATCGCGCACCTCCGCGCCGCCGACGAGCACGACCTGTTCCTGCTGCAGGGCTGGGTGCACGCGCAGGATCGCCTGTTCCAGATGGACGTCACCCGCCGCCGCGCCGCCGGCCGGCTGGCCGAGCTGCTCGGGCCCGGCGCGCTCCCCGGCGACGTGCAGCTGCGCACGTTCGGCCTGGCGCGGGCCGCGGCGCGGAGCCTGCCGCTCCTCTCGGCGCGGGCGGTGGCCGCGCTGGAGGCGTACGCGGAGGGCGTGAACGCGTGGGCGGAGACGCACCCGCTGCCGCCGGAGTACGCCGCGCTCGAGCTGACCACGTTCGAGCCCTGGACCGTGCAGGACTCGCTGCTCTCCGCGAAGCTCATCGCGTTCGGCCTCTCGTTCGACGTGGACGACGTCGAGCGGACCGTGGCGCTCGCGACCTACCAGCAGGCGGGCGCGGCCCTGGGCTTCGACGGCGCGAAGCTGTTCTTCGAGGACCTGTGGCGCGCGGCGCCGTTCGATCCCGCCTCCACCGTGCCGGACGCGCTCGCGCCCTCGCCCGCCGCCGCGACGGCGACCCGGGCCGCCGTGACGAGCGCGGGGAAGCTGCACCCGCGCGCCGTCGAGCTCGCGGCCGAGTTCCTCGGCCGGGTGAAGGGCGACGCGTTCCTGCGGCGGCTCACCGATCGCGAGGAGCGCGACGGCTCCAACCAGTGGGTGATCGCGGGCGCGCACACCGCCGGCGGCAGCCCCATGCTCGCGAGCGACCCGCACCTCGCGCTCGGCGCGCCCTCCACCTTCTACCCGGTGCACCTGCAGGCCGGACCGTTCGACGTCATCGGCAACAGCTTCGCCGGCGTGCCGTCGGTGGTGGTCGGGCACAACCGCCACCTGGCCTGGGGCGCGACCGTGGACCCGTTCGACGTCACCGACGTCTACCAGGAGCAGGTGGTGCCCGACCCGAGCTCGCCGAGCGGGCTCGCCACCGTGTACCAGGGGACGCTCGAGCCGGTGATCCCGTACCCGGAGGCCTACCTCGCGAACGTGATCGGCGACGCGGTGATGAACGACGTCGTCCCGGTGCCGCCCGGGAACGGCATCCCCGCCGCGACGCTGGTCGTGCCGCGGCGCAACCAGGGCCCCATCATCCAGCTCGACCCGGCCACCGGCGTGGCGCTGTCGGTGCAGTACACCGGCTTCTCCGGCACCCGCGAGCTGGACGCGTTCCTCGGCTACGACCTCGCGCGCGGCATCGACGACTTCGTGACGGCCATGCGCCACTTCGACGTGGGCTCGCAGAACTTCTGCTACGCCGACGACGCCGGCAACATCGCCTACTTCACGCACTCGGCCGTGCCGGTGCGCGAGGACCTGCAGCAGGGGCTCGTGGACGGGCTGCCGCCGTTCTTCATCCGCGACGGCACCGGCGGCAACGAGTGGCTGCCGGTGCAGCACCCGCAGCCGCTCCAGGTGGTGCCGTACGAGGTGGTGCCGCTCGAGGAGCTGCCGCAGATCGTGAACCCGCCCGCGGGCTTCGCCGTCAACGCGAACAACGACCCCGCCGGCCTGACGCTCGAGAACGCGCCGCTCACCAAGGTGCGCCCCGGCGGCGGCATCTACTACCTCGCGCCCGGCTTCGACGCCGGGTTCCGCGCCGGCCGCATCACGCGCCGCGTGAAGGAGGTGCTCGCCGCCGGGAAGATGACGTTCGAGCAGATGCAGTCGATCCAGGCCGACGTGACGCTGCTCGACGCGGAGGTGCTGGTGCCGTACCTCACCGCGGCGCTGGAGCACGCGCGGCGCGAGGGCGCGCCGGCGCCGCTCGCGGCGCTCGGCGCCGACGCCGCGGTCGCGGACGCGGTGGCCCGGCTCGCCGCCTGGGACGGCTCGACGCCGACCGGGATCCCCGAGGGCTGGGACGACGCCGATCCGCCCGGCGAGCGCGCGCCGCCGTCGGCGGCCGAGGTCCAGGCGAGCGTCGCCGCGACCATCTACTCGACCTGGCGCGGCCAGGCGATCCGCAACGTCATCGACTCGAAGCTCGGCGCGATGCCGCTCCCGCCCAGCCAGCAGGCCATGACCGCGCTCCGCAACCTGCTCGACCGCTTCGACGCGCAGCAGGGCGTGGGCGCGTCCGGGATCGACTTCTTCGCCGTGCCCGGCCTGGACGCGAGCCCGGCCGACCGGCGCGACCTCGTGCTCCTGAAGAGCCTCGCGGACGCGCTGGCGCTCCTCTCCGGCCCGGACTTCGCCGCGGCCTTCGGCGGCTCGACGAACCCCGACGACTGGCGCTGGGGCAAGCTCCACCGGATCGTCTTCGCGCACCCGATGGGCGGGCCGTTCAGCGTGCCGCCCGCGTTCGGCGCGTTCCCGGCGCCGCTCCCCGGGCTTCCCGGCATCCCCACCGACGGCGGCTTCGGCGCGGTGGACGCGTCCTCCCACGGCGCGCGCGCCGCGTCCGCGAACGCGTTCATGTTCTCGAGCGGCCCGTCCAACCGGCTGGTGGTCGAGCTCTCGCGCGGCGCGGTGAAGCGGGCCGAGTCGGTGTGGCCCGGCGGCGCGAGCGCGGTCCCCGGGGAGTGGAACTACCTCAACCTGCTCCCGCTCTGGCTGTCCAACGACACCGTCCCGCTCTTCACCCGCGCGTCCGACCTCGGCAAGGACACGCACGACGTGGTCCAGCTCGTGCCGTAGTCACGTCGATCCGCTCGTGGTTCGACAGGCTCACCCCGAGCGGATGATCGAACGAATCCGCTCACCCTGAGCGTAGGCCGCGCCGTAGGCGCGGCCGGAGTCGAAGGGTCACCCGGAGTGTGTCGAAGCGCGGGCGGTCCCCCGAGCCGGCGCTCGGGGCGTCACTGCGCGGCCGCCGGCGCCTGGGAGGCCGGCGGCCGCCGCTGCACCGCGCTCCGCACCGCGCTCACGAGCTGGCGCCGGCCGAACGGCTTGAACAGCACCGGCGCCGGCGCGAGCAGCGCCTTCACCGCCGGGGCGGCGAGGCCGGTGGTGAACAGCACCGGCACCTGCTCCAGCTCCGGGTAGCGGTGCAGCGCCTCCGCCACGCCGAGCCCGCCCGAGTCCGGCAGCATCACGTCGATGACCATGACCTGCGGGTGATCGCGCAGCGCCGCGCGCACCGCATCCGCCCCCGTCGCGACCAGCGTCACGTCGAAGCCCGCGCCCGCGAGGCAGCCCGCCATGGCGACGCGCAGGTCGTCGTCGTCCTCGACCAGCAGCACCTTCGGCTGCGCGGTTTCACGGTGGTCTTCCATGGTGGCTCCCGTGGGGTGAGGGTGGGCGCGCCCGCTCGCGGGGAGGTCTCCGCTCGCAGTGCCGGAACGCATGTCGTTGAACCACGAGACAGGCGCCGCATTCCGGAGAAGATCGCCGCCGATCGGGGCGCGACCATTCCGGTGAGGTGACGATGCGGCGACACGACGCGACTCGAGAATCGGTCGGACGGAGCGTCGGGCTCGACCGCGAGGCGAGGGGCCCGGCGCGCGGGAGCGGGTGGAGCGGTCGTGGCGGACGGGCGCCGCCACGACCCCGGACGCTACTTCACTTCGCCTTCGGAGCTGCCTTCGTCTCCTTGGCCGGCGGCGCGGCGGCCGCGCCCTTCGACGCGTCGTTCGCGCCCTTCTCGCGCTGCGCGGCGTTCTTCGCCGCCTTGGCGTCGGCCTTCGTCTTCACGTCGGCCGCGGCGGCCGCCCTCGCCTCCGCCTGGGCCGGCGTGTCCACGTGAGGCTGGGCGTTTCTCTTCTCGAGATCCTTGAAGCTCATGCGCGTTGCCTCTCTTGCGTGCGCGGCGCGGCGACGGACGAGCGCGCGCGGACGCTGTCCGCGCGTGCGCGCTGCGGGCCTTCGCCGTGCGGAGGTCCGTGTGCGGACCTTCAATCGGTTGTCGGGGAGTGGGCGGCGCGGCGCCGATCGGACCGTGCGCCCTGGTCCTCCCGAGGCGGGAGGCTCTCGGTGGATGTAATCGAAGGACGGGGAGATGTCGACCCGTCGCCCTGAGATGACCGCCGCCGGCGCGGCGAGCGCCGGGGCGCTCCCGGTGGTATACCGGTGTCAGCCGGCGCAGCTCGCCGGCCTCCAGGACGCCGTGAACGACACGGCGGAACTCACCCGCGCCACCCTTCGTGCCACGACGAGCCGCTGCGCGCCCCAGGGCGCGCGGTGCGCGGCGGGTGCGCGACCACGGCGGCGCCGGCACGGAAGCGACCAGACATGGTTCCGGATCCGGGACGAGACGCGTCGAAGGGCGGCACGCTGAAGGCGGTCCTGACGGCGCTGCGCGAGCAGCTGATCGACCCCGTGTTCGGGCCGCTCGGACGCCTCGCCTGGTGCCGCAAGCAGCGCCGCCTCCTGCGCGGCTCCGATCGATCGGTGGTGTGGGTCCGCGGCGCCGCGGTCGAGTGGGCGGAGTGGGGCGCGCGCCACGGCTACTTCGAGGTGGAGCGCATGGACGGGCTGTCCTACCTGCGCGTGCTCGGCGCGCCGGCGGCCTGAGCCGGCCGCGCGCCCGGCGGGCCGCGTCCCAGGTGCGGGCCCGGCTGGTGGGCCGGCCTCGGGACGGCGTAGAACGCCGCGATGCTCGCCCCGCGCGCGGTGACCTTCCAGGCGGCGGTCGAGGCGCTCGACCTCGGCGTCGAGGGCTTCGAGCGGTGCGTGGACGCGCTCCGGCGCAGGCCCGGGCTCGTGCTCCTCGACAGCCGCGCGGTGGACGGCCGCCTGGGGCGGTTCTCGTTCGCCTGCTTCGATCCGTTCGCGACGCTGGTGGCGCGCGACGGCCAGGTCGAGCTGCGGCGCTGGACGGGCGAGCGGGCGACGTTCCAGGGCAAGGCGCTGGACGTGCTGGAGCGGCTGCTCGCGGCGCACCGGCTCGAGGCCGCCGGCCTGCCCGCGCCGTTCGTGGGCGGGGCCGCCGGCTACCTCGGCTACGGGCTCGCGCGCGAGCTGGAGCGCCTGCCGCGCGCCGCGCGCGACGCGAGCGGCGCCCCGGACGCCGTGCTCGGCCTCTACGATCGCGTGCTCGTGCTCGATCGCGTCGCGGGCCGGGCGTACCTCGCCTGCCTCGCCTCGCCCGACCTCCCGGGCCGCGCGCCCCTCGGCGAGGTCCGGCGCGCGGTGCTCGAGGCTGCGCGGCGGCGCACCGCGCCCGACGACGCGGCGACGGACGACGCGGCGCCGGACGAGCCGCTCTCGCGCGACCTGACGCGCGACGCGTACCTCGCGGCGGTGCGGCGCATCCAGGACCACGTCGCCGCCGGCGACGCGTACCAGGTGAACTTCACCGGGCGCTGGTTCGCGCCGGTGCGCGGGCGCGATCCCTGGGCGCTCCACCGCCGCCTCATGCGGCTCAACCCGGCGCCGTTCGCGGCCTGGCTCGGCTTCGACGACGTGCAGGTGTCGTGCGCCTCGCCGGAGCGCTTCCTGCGGGTGGACGGCGCGGACGTGGAGACGCGGCCGATCAAGGGGACCGCGCCGCGCGGTACGACGCCGGAGGGGGACGCGAACCTGCGGGCGGCGCTGCTCGCGAGCGCGAAGGACCGCGCCGAGCTGGCCATGATCGTGGACGTGGCGCGGAACGACCTCGGGCGCGTGTGCGCGCCCGGCTCGGTGCGGGTGGACGCGTTCCCCGAGATCGAGCGCCACCCCTCGGTCCACCACCTCGTCGCGACCGTGCGCGGCCGGCTCGCGCCCGGGCGCGGCGTCTGCGACCTGTTGCGCGCCGCGTTCCCCGCCGCCTCGATCACCGGCGCGCCCAAGATCCGCGCCATGGAGATCGTGGACGAGCTGGAGCCGGTCGCGCGGGGCGTGTACACCGGCAGCATCGGCTACCTCGGCTTCCAGGGCACCGCGGACCTGAACGTCGCCATCCGCACGATCGTCGTCGCGGGCGGCCTCGTGCACCTGCACGCCGGCGGCGGCATCGTGGCCGACTCGGTGCCCGAGGCCGAGCACGAGGAGGCGGGGCTGAAGGCCCGCAACCTCATCCGCGCCGTCGCGAGCTGGCACGAGGTGGCGAGGTGAGCGGGCTCCTGCTGCTGGAGGCGCTGCGGTGGGAGCCGGCGGGCGGCTGGTTCCTGCTCGACCGGCACCTCGCGCGCCTCGCCGGCGCCGCGGCGCACTTCGGCCATCCCTTCGATCCGGCCGCGGTCCGGGCGGCGCTCGAGGGCGCGGTGGCCGGGCTCGACGGCGCGCGCAAGGTCCGGCTCGAGCTCGCGGCCGACGGCCGCCTCGCGGTGGAGGCGCTGCCCCTCCCGTCCTCGCGGCCGCTCCGCGGCGCGCTGGCCCCCGACCCGGTGGACTCCGCCGACGCCTTCCTCCGCTTCAAGACCTCGCGCCGGGAGCCGTACGAGCGCGCCCGCGCCAGCCGGCCGGACGCCGACGAGGTGATCCTCTGGAACGAGCGCGGCGAGCTCACCGAGACCAGCACCGGCAACCTGGTGCTGGAGCGCGGCGGGCGGCGGCTCACCCCGCCAGCGTCCGCCGGGCTCTTGGCCGGCACCTTCCGCGCGAACCTCCTCGAGGCCGGCGAGCTCGAGGAGGCGGCGCTCACGCTGGGCGACCTCTCGCGCGCCGAGCGGATCTGGCAGGTGAGCTCGGTGCGGGGCTGGGTGGAGCTGGTGCGCCGCTGACGGCGGATGACGGAGGCGCCGGCGCGCTCCCGAGCGTGCGCCGGAGCAGCGCCAGGAGCGCCACCAGCGGCCACACTGCCGCCACCGGATACGCGACGTCCAGCCACACGTTCCACAGCCACATCGCGAGCACGGCCCCGGCGACCACGAACGCGGTCACCGCGGCCGCGACCCCGAGGAGCTTCCGGATCGACGCGCCGGCGTCGGCGAGCGCGGAAAGCAGGTAGCAGGCCACCAGGACGATCAGGGCGCCGCACCAGGGCGGCGGCCGCCGGATCCATCCGCCGGTGAGCAGCGATCCGACGGCGGCGGCGTGGAGCTCCACGCCCAAGCGCGGGCCGAACGGGGTCTGGAAGGTTTCGGCAGCGGACCGCTCGCCGACGAGCAGCAAGCGGTCCTTCAGGTCCGTGAGCGCGAGATCCTCGGAGGTGATGGCTGGGAAGGCGTCGCGAGGGAAGACGAGCTGCATCAGCTCGCCGTCCGGCCCCACTGGCCGGCCCGCCAGTTGCGCCGCCACCTGGAGCGCGAGCGACTCCTTGCCGCGCGGCGTCCTCAGGCCCACGCTGCGGACGAGGTCGTCCGCGTCGCGGTACGCGAGCAGGTGGCCCCGGCGATTCCGCGGGAAGCAGGACTCGAGCGCTGGCGCATACGCTTCGGCGTGGACGTGCGGAGCCTTCACCGTGCGTTCGCCGACGATCACCGGCCTGCGGGCGCGCTGGACGGCGGCGCACAGGAGCGCATCGGCGTCCGAGGGCTCCTTCCCGAAGTAGAAATCGAACGCCACGCCGGCCGCCCCGGCCTGCTCGGCCCGTGCGATCAGCCGTGCCAGCTCGAAGCGCTCCGCACCCCGGCTCGTGGCGGGCCCTGGCGCCGGCTCGACCAGGATCACGAGCGGCACCTGGTCGGCTGCGTACCGGCGCGCGACGCGGTAGCGCCAGTCGCCCCATCCAGCGGGCAGGAACCGGTGCCGCAGCGGCTCGTGCTCGTAGACCGCCGTGGTGCGGGTCAGGACCAGCAGGTCCGCCGCGCCTGCCACCGCGAAGACGGCCAGGTAGCAGACGAGGAACGCGCGCATGGGGCCGCGCAGCCGGAAGCTGCGGCGCCGCATCACCGCCTGCCACGCGATCCAGGCGGCGACCGCCAGCGGCACCACGAACCACAGGACGTGCCAGGGCTGCGAGGTGACGCGCGCGCTCAGCCGGCCGACGACCCACTGGATCACCGCGAGCGGGACGCCGATCAGCGCCGCCTCCAGCAGCCGCTCCCGCCAGCGCTCCATGCGCTCCGGCCAGAGCACGCCCTGCGGCGCGCCGTGATCGCCGCCCGCCTGGGCCTCGCCCGCGAGTCGTTCACCGGGCACGCCCGCTCCTCCTCCGGGCCGCTACTCGACCCGGACCGTCACCTCGGCGCGCGCCGGCGCGAAGCCCTCCCGCGTCGCCTCCACCGAGAGCACGTACGCCGGCGCGCACTGCCGGCAGCCCCAGACCGTGACGAAGATCCCGTTCGCGCCGGTCCGTCCCGCGGCCTCGGCCGCACCCGCGGCGCCCGGGACCGCGTGGCCGAACGAGCCGCCGCCCGCGGCGATGCGCACGCGGGCGCCCTGCACCGGCGCGCCGTCGCCGGTGGTCACGCGGACCCGGATGCGCGTCTCCCCGAGGACGTGGATCGCGGGCGGCTCGGCCAGGGCGTGCACCTGCAGCGTGGCGAGGGCGCCCGGGACGGCGAGGACGCCGCCCGGCGGCGCCGGGCGCCGGACGACCTTCGGATCGAGCTTGCGGGCCCGGAGCGCCTGCTCCACCGCCGGCGCGCCGAGGTCGCGCAGCGCCGCCTCGCGCGTCGCCGCCCGGGTCTCCTCGCCGCGCTGCCGGTACACCGCGGCGCTCAGCGCCAGGGTCGCGACCTCCAGCTCCTGGCTCCTCGGCGCGACCGCCACCGCCCGGTCGAGCTGGTGCAGGCTGGTCGCGCCGGTCGCGGCGAAGCGCACCTGCTGCTCCACGAGCTTCAGCCGCGCGTCCGCGTCGCCGGGACGCTGGAGGACGGACAGGTACGCCGTCTCGAGCTGCTTCACCACCGTCGGGCGCACGCCCTGCGCCAGGCGGCTCGCGTCCACCACCGCGTACAGCCTGGCGGCGGCCTCGAGCTGAGGCGCGGTGAGCGCGGTCTCCACGCGGCGAGCCCCCTGCATCGAGAGGACCGCGCCCGCCTGGAGCGCCCGGGCCGACCCGCCGCCCGCGGCCGCAGGTCGTACCGCCACCTCCCCGTCGAACACCGCGAGCTCGGTCCGGACGCCCTCCGCGTCGCGCGAGACCGCCGCGCGGTACTGCGTCCGCTCGGCGCCGGCCGTCACGTCGCCCAGCCCGAGCCCGGTGGAGCGATCGCCGGTCATGTACGCGTCCCCCGCGAACAGGTCGAGCAGGCACGTCCGCCCGTCGCTCGCCGGCATGATCGCCACCCGGAACGCGCCCGTCAGCGTCACCGACGCGGCCTCCGAGCACGCCAGGACGACCGTGAAGGCTCCGCCGGCGCTCCGAAGCTCGTCGCCCACCTCCAGCGTGTCGCCCACCGCGAGCCGAATCGGCTGCGCCTCGCCGAAGCGGATCCGCTCCACGTTCGCTGCCGCCTCGAGCGCGGCGCCGTCCGGGCCCACGATGGTCGCGACGGTCGTCGCTGCGGCGGCGCGCACCGGGAACGAGGAGAGGGCGAGGACGAGGAGCGCGGCGCTGGCGCGGCGTCCCATGGCTCACCTCCGGGCAGACCGGGTGTGCCTGCGCCGTGAGTGTAGGCGCACCGATCGTGGCGCTGCCACCGGGAGCGCAGGCCCGCTCCGACGGGTGTGACCGCGTGGCGAGGCGGCGAGCGCCGGGCCCTGGCCGGCAGACATGCGGGCGCACGCCCGCCCACCTTGGCGCGGCCCCGAGTTCGTGCTGTGCTGCCGCGCCGTGAACGCCTCGCGAAAGCTGACGATCCTCCTACTCGTGCTGCTCCTCGGCGCCGCCAGCGCCGGGATCTTCCTCACGCGCGATCGCGGCGCTCCCGATGCGAACGCGGGCGGCGCGGCTCCGGCGGGCGCGCCGGCCCCCGCAGCGGCGCCAGGCGCCGGGCAGGCGGGCGCGGGGGGGCAGGGCGGCGGGCAGGTGCAGCCCGGCGGCCAGCGCCCCCGGCGCACCCGGCTCGTGGACATGCGGCCGCTCCTCACCGCGAAGCAGCTCTCCGCGTTCGCGAGCACGCCCGAGGAGCAGGAGCTCTCCCGCCAGGCCGAGCGGCTCGCCGACCACGCCATCGACCTCGCGTTCGCGGTGGCGATGCGCGACGCCGCCGAGAGCGTGCCCGAGCAGACGCCGGAGCTGAAGGCGCTCGCCGACGCGCGGGCCCGGGCGCAGGCTGCGGTGGACGCGGCCGAGGGGCGGGTGGCCGCGCTCGAGGCGAGGGTGAAGGCCGCGCCGGAGCGCGAGCGCGTCGAGCTGGAGGATCAGCTCGAGGTCGCGCGGGCCGAGCTGGAGCTCGAGAACAACGAGCTCGCCTCCGCGACCGATCAGCTCCAGCGCGCCGGCGGCGATCCGCAGGTGCGCATCCGCCGCCTGCGCGAGGTGTACGACGCCGCGCAGAAGGAGCCGCGGCCGCCGGTCGCGGCGGCGCCCGCGACCGCGCCGAGCCTGCTCTCGCGCTGGCGGGGGTGGAGCTGGCACCGCGCCAAGGCGGCGCAGCTCGCGGCCGCGCAGGCCGACGTCCAGGATCGCGCGCAGCGGCTCGCGAAGCGGCGCGACGACCTCGTCGCGCGCAAGAAGCGCGAGGCCGAGGAGCGCGAGGCCGCGAAGGCGTCCGCCGCGCGGGTGGCCGCCGGCGAGGCGGCCGCGGCCGACCGGGCCGCGAAGGCCGAGGCGGTGAAGGCGCTCCAGCGCTTCAGCGACGACCAGCGCCGGCTCGCCACGATCGGGCGGCGCCTGCAGGACCTGAACGAGCTCGCCGACACCTACGGCCAGTGGCGCGAGGTGGTGCAGGGCCACGCCCGCGCCGCGCTGCACCGGCTGCTGTGGGGCGTGCTGGCCTTGCTCGCGGTGGTGGCGGCCGGGTTCGGGCTGGGCGAGGTGGTGGACCGGTTCTTCCGCAAGCGCGCGAAGGAGCGGCTGCGGGTCGAGACCGTGCGCACGGTCGCGCGCCTCGGCGTGAACGTGGTGACGGTGCTCGTGGCGCTGTTCGTCGTGTTCGGCGCGCCCGGGCAGGCCACCACCGTCCTCGGCCTCGCCGGCGCCGGCCTCACCGTCGCGCTGAAGGACTTCATCGTCGCGTTCTTCGGCTGGTTCATCCTCATGGGCCGCAACGGCATCCGCGTGGGCGACTGGGTGGAGATCAAGGGCGTGGGCGGCGAGGTGGTGGAGATCGGCCTGTTCCACACCGTGCTGCTCGAGACCGGGAGCTGGAACGACGCCGGCCACCCCACCGGCCGCCGCGTGTCGTTCGTGAACTCGTTCGCCATCGAGGGCCACTACTTCAACTTCTCCACCTCCGGCCAGTGGATGTGGGACGAGCTGCGGCTGCTCGTGCCGCTCGGCCGCGACCCGTACCCGGTCATCGACGGCGTGCAGCACCTGGTCGAGAAGGAGACCGAGGCGAACGCGAAGGCGGCGGAGGGCGAGTGGCGGAAGACCACCTCGCGCTACGCCGTGCAGAGCTTCTCGGCCGTGCCCGGCATCCAGGTGGTGCCCGCCGCGAACGGCATGGAGGTGGTGGTCCGGTACATCACCCGCGCCAGCCAGCGCCACGACGCGCGCCAGCGCCTGTACCGCGCCGTGCTCGAGCTGATGCACGGGAAGCGCGGGGACGCGGGGCAAGGGAGCCCGGGCGGTCCGGCCGGGCCGGGCGAGGCGCGCGGCGGGGCGCGCTGAGCAGGAGGCGCGGCCGCGGCGCGTCGTGGCCGTTCGCCTCCATGACCCCGCGCAGGCGGCGCGCGAGGTCGAGATCCGCCTCGCGGGCGACGCGGGCCAGCTCCAGCAGCCCTGGCCAGGCGGCGAGGCACCCGTCCACCGAGCGGGCCTCGAGCACGTCGAGGGCGCGCCGGACCGCTGCGATCGCGAGCGCGTTCCCGCGGGCGGTGAGGTGCCGGAGCGCGGCGTGGTAGGCGCGCGTGCCCGCGCCCGCGCCGCCGAAGCGGGTCGCGAGCTCGAGGTCGAACGCGGCCATGCGGCTCGCGCTCACCAGGCCGTCCGGCCCGAAGTTGCGCTCGTGGAACGCCTCCGACAGGAACCCCTGGAGCAGGTCCAGCCGCGGGTCCCGGAACGCGTAGTCCGGCGCCGCGTCGGTGCCGGCGAGCCGCCCCTCGGCCGCGAGCCGCGCCGCGATCGCGGTCCCGACGTAGGGGAACATCTTGGTGAAGTGGACCGAGGCGTCGCCGCGGCGGCCGAGGTCCTCGAGGAAGCCCACGCTCTCGCGCACCGACGCGAAGGTGGAGTCCGGGTCGAGCAGCATGAAGCCGTAGTCGAACGCGAGCCGCAGCCGGCGCAGGAGCGCGACGCCGCGGCGCACGTCGTCCACCGTGAAGCGCTTGTTGCACGTGCGCAGGCCCTGCTCCGAGCCCGACTCGATGCCGAGGTACACCCACGTCAGCCCCACGCCCCGGAGCCGCCGGAGCAGGTCCGCGTCGAGGTCGTCCACGCGGCAGGAGATGCGCCAGGCGATGCGCCGGCCCAGCCCGCGCGCCTCCAGCTCCCGCGCGAACGCCTCGATCCAGGCGCGCGCCCGAGGGCCGCGGGTGGCGAGGTCGTCGTCCTTGAAGATGAAGACCCGCACGCCCTTCGCCTCGTGGAGGACCTGCATCTCGTCCGCCACGTTCCCCGGCGAGCGGGTGCGCCGTCGCGGACCCGGCGGCTCGCCGTAGAACGTCTGGACCGAGCAGAAGGAGCAGTCGTAGTGGCAGCCGCGGCTCGCCGCGAGGGAGGCGATCCCGACGTCGCGTGCCGCGAGCGTCTCGCGGCGGCGCAGCGGGAAGGGCAGCGCGTCGAGGTCGGGGACGAGCGGCCGCGGCGGCGTCGCGATGGGAAGGCCGCGGTCGCGGAACGCGAGCCCGGGGATCTCGCGCCACCGCGCCGGGCGGTCCAGCGCGCGGACCAGCTCGAGCAGCGTGACCTCGCCCTCGTGCCGGACCACGGTGTCGAGGCCCGGGACGAGCGCGAGCGTTCGGGCCCAGGCGAGGCTGGGGAAGTGGCCGCCCATGGTGAAGTGGGCGGCGACCCCGTTCGCGCGCAGGTACGCGACGAGGTCGGCGAAGTCCGGGAGCATCCCCTGGAAGATGAGCGAGAACCCCACCAGCCGGGGGCGGCGCGCGCGCAGGTAGGCGAGCAGATCCCGGCGGACGCCCGCGCGGTAGGGCGCGAGGTCCACCGTCACGCCCGCCTGCGCGAGGTAGGCGGCGAGGGACCGCAGGCCGAGGTTCTCCTCGTCCTCGTAGCCGACCAGGACGACGTCGCAGGCCGCCATCGCCGCCTCCGCGCGCGGGGCAGGAGGTCCGCGCGCTCCTGCCCCGGGCCGTGAAGCCCTACCGCTTCGCCTCGATCGCGACCGCCGACGCGTTCAGGTACTCGATCGCCTGCTTCAGCGAGGCGACCTGGTGATCCCGGACGAACCGGAGGAAGTCGATGGGGCGCAGCTCGGGCGGAGGGTCGCCGCCCGGATCGAACGGGGGGATGCGCGTCTGCAGCTTCTCCGGGAAGCGCGAGAGGAGCTTGAACTCCTCCTCGGCGAGCTCGACCTGTTCCTCCATGGACCGCACCGCAGCGCGGATCCGGCGCACCCGCAGGTCGGCCATCTGCTTCAGCGCGGCGGCGTCCAGCGCCCCGCGGTCGATGCGGCCGAACAGCGAGTCGCGCCAGCTCGCGAAGCCAGGCCCCGGATCCGCCACCGGTCCGAAGTGCCAGCCCCCGGCCCAGGGGCCGCGCAGGCCCGCGATGCTGCCGGCCAGCGCCTCCGGGCCCGGGTCCGCGATGGGACCGAACACCGGGTGCAATCCGCCGGTCGGGACCTTCGCCCTGCGTGACACCCTCCGCGTGGCCCGGGCCTTCTTCCTCGTCGCCATGGTCTCCCCCTTCGCGTTGCGTGAAGCCGCGGCGAACGTTAGCAGGATCACTCCGCGTCGAAGCGGAGGCCGGTCGGGGTGCTCCGAGCGTACCAGCACGGAATGTCGCAGGCGGCCCGCGCGACGGCCCGGAGGAGGGAGCGACGCAGGCTGGACGCGCGCGACTGTGGTGAGGCCCGATCGCTCGCGCGTGCTCAGGCCTGGATCGACGACAGCGCCAGGCAGCCGAACTCCTCCGCGAGCGCGACGCGGTCGTCCACCTCGCAGTCCACCGCAGCGTTCGCCATCTCCTCGAGCGTGGCCTCGAGCGCGACCGCGATGCTGCCGACGCCGGCGCGCGCCAGGGTGGCCGCGAGCGCCGCGTAGTACCAGAGGGATCCGTTGCGGCCGCCCGCCAGGCGCGACCAGGCCTCCGAGCCGCGGGTGCGCAGGTCGGTGACGATGGCGCGCGCGTCGTCGAGCTTGTCGGCCGCCACCACCAGCAGCACGTCGCGGGGCTTGCTGGCGAGGCGCGCGAGGTAGGCCTCCTTGCGCGCGCGCCAGCCCGGCTCGGCGCTGTCGAACGCGTCGCGACAGCCCGCCACCAGGTCCGCCACGCGGGCGCCGAACGCCTCGCGGAGGGTCTCGAGCTTGGCCCGCGCGTCCCCGTCCGCTGCAACCCCGTGCAGCAGCGCGGCGATGGCCTGGTCCTCGTCGCCCCCGAAGTGCAGCACGTTCGCCGCCGCACCCAGCAGGTGCGTCAGGTACGGGGCGCCCGAGCCCGGCCGCTCCTGCGTCGCGTGGAGCTCGTGTGCCTTCGCCACGGCGGAGATGAAGCGCTGCGTGAGGGGAACGTTCACCGATGCCTCCGGTCCAGTGGCCCAGCGCCAACACGAGTAAGACACGCCGCAGCGGATGTCAGTCACATGATCCCCGCGGGTGCGTCGCGAACCACCGGGAAACCAGGGGCGCAGTGGGTGGCCCGCGCGGGCGCGCGCGAACGCTGCGCGCCGGACCCACACCGCGGGCTCGGGCGTCCGCGGCGCGCCCGGTCACCCAGGGTGAACGACGCCCGTCAGCGCGCCGCCCGCTCGTCCTCGGCGAGGTGGCACTTCTTGTACTTGCGGCCGCTGCCGCACCGGCACGGGTCGTTGCGGCCGGGCCGCAGGGCGCGGGCGACTCGCGATGGCAGCGCGGCGGGGGAGGGGACGGCGGAGGGATCGAACGGGACGAGCAGCTTCGCCCCCTCCTCGAAGGCCGCGTCGATCCCCGCCTGCTGCTCGGCGGTGACGGTCCCGCCCGAGGCGCGGATCGCGCCGGCGAGCCGGGCGAGATCCTGCCACGCGCAGAGCGCGCAGTCCGCGATGGGAGCGCGCAGGAGCCGGTCGAGCATGCGAGACAGGACGTGGACGGCGCGCGGGTCGTCGGGGCCGGCGCAGCGTTCGAGCTCGGCGAGGAGCGCTTCCAGCGACGGGTCGGTCATGACGGCCTCCGTGGGTTCGGGTTGGGTCCGCCGCGCGGACCGTGTGTCCGCGCGGTGGACCCACCGCCGGCGCCGAGGCCGCAACCGGAGCCACGGGCCGTCGGTGGAGAGGTCCCTCAGCAAGGGGCGTGCGCGCGGGAGGCGATGTCGGATGCGCGGGGTATGGGTGAGCGCATGCCCCGCCGCCCTCGCGCCCTCCGCGACGCCATGGCCGAACGCCCGCAGACGCCGTACCTGCCGGACGGGCGCCTCGATCCGAAGGAGTGGGAGATCGCCTGCACCGCCTGCAACGCGCTCCAGCTGGCGGTGCTCCCCGGCGAGCCGTGGTTCGTGAAGGCGCGCCCGGTCGAGGTGCGCGGGCAGGGCGTCGAGCTCGAGGTGGTGGTGCGCTGGCTCTCGCCCGAGGTCGTCGAGAAGGTGCCGGATCGGGTGGACGGCTACCTCGTCGAGATGGTGCTCGAGTCCGAGCTCGCCCACGACGAGCACACGCTGCACTGACCGCGGCCCCGGGCCTCGACGAGCTCACCTCGAGCGTCCCTCGACGCCGCGCGGCTGGGGCCGCGCCGCTCACCTTGAGCGTAGGCGAGCCGAAGGCTCGCCGGAGTCGAAGGCTCGCCGGAGTCGAAGGCTCGCCGGAGTCGAAGGGTCGGGATGAGCGGCGTCGGAGCCGAAGGCTCGAGAAAGGCGGACGCCGCCTACACCCAGCGGAGCCCGCCGTCGGCGGTGAACAGGAGGCCCGCGTCCACCGCGCCCTCCCGCGCCACGCCGAGGGCGACCAGGATCCGCGCGTAGCCCCGCACCTGCTCCACGTAGGCCGCGTGCGACGCGTGCACGTCGCCGGCGGGCGGCGCGTCGGTCTTGAAGTCCACCACCACGACGCGGCCGTCGCGGACGCCGAGGAGGTCCACGTACCCCTGCACGAGCTTCCCGTCCGCCGCGTGCGCCACCGGGTACTCGAGCTGGAGCTCCGGCCCCGGCGCGCGGCGCAGCCCGGCCCGCTCCAGGGCGGCGAGCGCGCGGACGACGTCCTCGGCGGCCTCGGTCCGCCGCTCCGAGAGGCCGGTGGCCGCGGCAGCCCGCGCCACGGCGGCAGTGGGCGCGAGCGCCGGGCCACGCAGCGCGAGGCCGATGGCGAGGTGGACCGTGTCGCCGAACACGCGGCCGTGACGGCTCTGGCGCTCCGGCCTGGGCGGGCCCGCCTCGCCCGGCCGCTCCGCCGCCTCGGTGCGCGCGTGCGCCTCGCCGGTCACCGAGCCGGGCGCGAAGCGCGGCCGCGCGGCCTCGGCGATGGCGGACCGCCACGGCGTCCTCACCTCGGCGGCGAGCGCCGAGCCGTCGGTCGCCGGCCGCGGCGCGGGGGCGGGGAGCTCGCCGGCCCAGGCCGGCTCCGCGCCGATCGCGTACGGCGCGAGCGTCTCCACCGGCGCCGCCGGCTCGCCGGACACGAGCCGGCCGGTGATCCGCTCGGGATCCGGCTCGCCGGCGACCGGCAGGACCAGCAGGTCGCGCGCGCGGGTCGCGGCCACGTAGACGAGGCGCAGCCGCTCGGCGTCGAGGTAGCGCTTCTCGCGGCCGGCCACCTCGCCGCCCTCCGGCTCCTCCCACTCGAGCCCGTCGAGCGCGACCGCCCAGGCCTCGCCGGTCCGGTCCACCACGAACGGCGCGCGCACGTCGCGGGCGGCCAGGTTCGCGCACCCGTCCCAGAGGACGACGATCGGGAACTCGAGGCCCTTCGCCTGGTGCACGGTGAGGATCTGCACCGCGTCGGTCCCGACCGGGCGCGGCGGATCGAGCTGGACCGCGTCGTCCACCCACGCGCGCAGGCGCGCGGTGGCCGCGTCGTAGTCGAGCCCCTCGGCGGCGACCGCCTCGAGCACGAGGCAGAGCTCGCGGAGCGCCTCGAGCCGCTGCGCGCCGTTCGGTCCGAGCGCGGCCGCGCGGCCGAACGCGGTCCGCTCCAGCAGGTCGCGGGCGGTCGCCCCCGGCGGCCGGTCCAGCCGGGTCCGGCGGAGCTCGCGCACGACCTCCTGCGCCGCGCGCGCGCGGAGCACGCCCGGGTGCGTGGACGCCGGGTCGGCGGCGCGGGCCCGGGCGAGGTCGTCGTGGTCCACCGCGAAGAACGGTGGCCGCAGCAGCGCCGCCTGCGCGATCCCGTCGTCGCGATCCGCGAGCGCCCGCAGGCCGAGCAGGAACTGCTGGTGGAGCGGATCCGCGAGGAACAGCGTCCCGCCCCGCGCGGCGTACGGCACGCCCAGCCGGTCCAGCTCCGGGAACAGGAGCGGCAGGTTGACGGTGGCGGTGACGAGCACGGCGACGTCGCCATAGCCAGCCGGCCGGGGCGCGCCCGTGGCCGGGTCCACGATGATCCGCTTCTTCCCCTCGACCAGCCACCGGAGCCACGCCGCGAGCGCCTTCGCCTCGGTGGCGCGCAGCTCGGGCTTCCTGCCGGACTCCGCCGCGAGCGGCAGCACCTGCACGGCGCAGGGTGCACCACCGTCCCGGCCCGCGAGCAGCGGCTCGTTCGCCACCGTCCCGGCCCCCGGGTCGAACACCGGCGCGTCCCCGGCGGCCTTCCCGAGCACGCCGTCGAACGTCCCGTTCAGCCACCGGACCAGCGCCGGCTCGCAGCGGAAGTTGGCCTTCAGCTTCGCGACCACGTGCGGGCCGCGCTCGACGATGGCCCGCACCGCCGCGTACACGCCGATGTCGGCGCGGCGGAAGCGGTAGATCGACTGCTTCGGGTCGCCGACGATGGTGAGCTTGCCCGGCACGAGGCGGACGTCGCGCCAGTCCGACGCGACCGCGCCCTGCTCGCAGAGGTACAGGACCACCTCGGCCTGGAGCGGATCGGTGTCCTGGAACTCGTCCACCATCACGTGGTCGAACAGCGCCTGGTACTCGGCGCGCACCGCGCGATCGCGCTGGAGGAGGTCGCGCAGCTCGAGCAGCAGGTCGAGCTGGTCCACCGCCCGGTGGCGCGCCTTCACGCGCTCGTACATCGCCACCACCGCGGGCGCGGCGGCGACGAGCCGGCGCGCGAGCCAGCGGGCGAACGGGCGCAGCAGGTCTTCGCGGAGCGAGCCCTCGCGGAGCGCCTTCTTGCCGTCGTCGCCGAGGAACGCCTTGTAGAGCGCCCAGCCCGCGCGGTCGTCCGCGAAGTCCGCCTTCATCGCGAGCTTCCGGTGCGGCGCGCACCGCAGCAGCTCCTTCAGGACGAGGACCGGGTCCTCCTCCTCGCGGATCCGCTCGATCCGCCGCCGCGTGGCGGCGACCCACCGCGAGCCCGCGCCGTCGCCGCTCGAGCCCGCGGCGTACCCGAGGAGCTCGTCCGCCAGCTCGCGGAACTTCGCCAGGTCGGGCCGCCGCGCGGCCGGGACGACCGGCGGGACGTCGCGCGTGTGCACCAGGGCCTCGACGAGGCAATCGAGGCCCGGGACGACGCCGTGGTCGTGCACGCGCCGCTCGGCGCGGACGCCCGCGCGCAGCGCGTCGAGGAACGCCGACTGCGCCGCCGCAGCGACCGTCGGGTCGAGGTCGGGGAGCTCGTCCGCGAGCGTGCCCGCCTCGACCGCGTGCAGGAACGCCGCGAACGCCTCGTCCACGAGCGGCGCGTCGTCCTCCACGATGTCGTAGGACGGGGAGAGCCGCGCCTCCACCGGCCGGAGCCGCAGGAGCCGGTCGGCGAACGAGTGGATGGTGCCCACGTGCGCCGTGTCGAGCGCGGAGAGCGCGTCGGCGAGCCGCCGCCGCCGGAGCTCCGTGAGGTCGGCCCGCGCGAGCGCGCGCAGCAGGGCCTCGCGGATGCGGAGCCGCAGCTCGCCCGCGGCCTTGCGCGTGAACGTGACCGCCGCGATGCGCCCGAGCGGGAGCGCGGGCCCGTCGTCCTCGGGCGCGACGCGCTCCACCAGCCGCGCCACGAGCAGGGTGGTCTTGCCGGTCCCGGCGCCGGCGTCGGCGATGACGTTCTCGTCGCGGGCGTGGATGGCCCGATCCCGGTCGGCCTGGTCCGGTGCGGGCTTCCGCGGGCTCATTCCTCGTCCCCCTCGTCCAGCTTCAGCGCGCGGAAGCGCGCGAGCGGCCCGTCCTCGACGTCCGCGAGCGCCTCGCGGGCGCGCCGGGCCGCGCCGCTGCCGCAGACCACGTGGAACGGGCAGTAGGTGCAGTCGCCCTCGTCGGCGCTCGGCGGGAACCACCGCGCGGCGAGGAGGTGCGCCGCCGTCGCGAGCCACTCCGCCGTCGCCTGCTCGAGCGCGCCCGCGTCCGCGCGGAACGCGCGCTCCTCGACCTCGCCCCGGCCGCTCGCGTACGCGTAGGCGCCGTGGACCTTCGCGGGCGTGCCCCACCGCCTCGCGAGCTTCCGCGCCGCGAGCTGGTACAGGCCGAGCTGCACGTCGCGGAGCGCGGTGGGACCGGCCTCGCTCCCGGCGCGCGGGTGCGCCTTGCCGGACTTGAGGTCGCGCACCAGCGTCACGCCGTCCTCGGCGTCCACGCGGTCGATGTAGCCATGGACGTGCAGCGTCTCGCCGTCGGCCTCCACCGAGAGCGGCGCCTCGGGGGTGCCGAACGGCAGCTCGACGCCGACGAAGCGGCGCGGGCCGCCCTTCCAGTCGTAGGCCAGGAACTCGCGGAGCGCGTCGTGCAGCCGCTCGCGCTCCTTGAGGCGGACGCCCTCGCCGACGAGCGGGTACTCGGAGAGCAGCCCGTCGAACGCGCGGTCCGCGACGCCGCGCGCGAGCTCCAGCCACCTCGCGAGCCTGCCCTCGCGGCGCGAGAACGCCGCCCCGTGCTCCCGGTAGAACAGCTCGACCACGCGGTGGAGCAGGCTCCCGAACGAGAGCGGGTCGAGCTCGCGGAGCGAGGGCGCCGAGGCGGGCTCGTCCCAGCCGAGGATGCGGCGCATGAGGAACAGGCGCGGGCACTGCAGGAGCTGACCGAGCGCGGAGGCGGAGATGGGGCGCTCCGGCGCGATGCCCGGGACCGGCGGGAACGGGCCGCCGCGGTCGAAGATGCCGTCTGAGGGGCCGAGCGGGCCGCTGGGCGCGCGGAGCGCGGCGAGGCGCGCGAGGTCCACCACCGGCGTGCCCGTCCACTCCGGCGGGAGCGCGGGGGCGGTGCGGGCGACGCGGTCGAGCCAGCTCGCGTCGGAGATCGGGTGCGCGTCGCGGAAGCGCGCGGCGGCGCTCGCCGCCGGCCGGAACGCGTCGCGACGGAGGGCGGCGCCGTCCGGGACCGCCTCGGCGGGCGCGCCGGTCGCCGCGTGCGGGCGCGCGAGCGCGGCCGCCGCGTCGATGAAGATGGCGCCCGGCTCGCGCTCGGTGCGGGCGAGATCGACGCGCGGGGCGGAGAGCGCGACCGCGTCCCGGGCGCCGCGCACCGCGGCCACGAGCGCGTGGGCCTGGGCGGCCACGCGATCCTCGGCGCGCCGGAGCACGCGGTCGGGCGCGCCGCGCTCGAGCTGCTCGCGGAGCGCCCCCGGCACGACCGGATCCTCGCGGGGCTGCGACGGCAGCACGCCCTCGCAGAGCCCGACGATCCGCACCGCGCCGAACGAGACCCCCGCGGCGCCGGCCACCGTGCCGACGTACACGGCGGGCTCGCCGAACCGCCCCTGCGCCACGCGGAGGCCGAGCAACTGGTCCTCGACGACCTGGAGCGCGTCGTCGCCCGAGAGCGCCTTGCCGAGGCTGCCCGCGCACGCCGGCGCGAGGGCCTCCACGAGCCGCGCCGGGAGCGCGGCGCCCTCGCCCGGGGCGAGCAGGCAGCGCGTGAGGAAGCCCCCGAGCACATCCCCGATCGCCGCGAGCGGCGCGCCCTCGACGACCGCGCGGGCGACGCCCACCAGCGCGTCGAGCGCGGGCCGGATCGCGCGCAGGCTCCCGAGCGTGCGCTCGAGCCGCCAGCGCTCCCGCTCCGCGGAGTCGTCGTCCGCGTGGACCTGCGCGAGCGCCGCCTCCAGCTCGCCCGCCCTGGCCGCGGCCCGGCCCGACCAGGCGAGCGCGCCGGCCGGGTGCGCCGGGTTGCCGCCGACGATCCCCAGGCCGAACGCGAGCTCCATCGCCTCGCCGTGGGTGAGGTGCGTGCGGTCGCCGTCCACGACGCCCTCGAGCCGGAGCGCGGGCAGCACCGGCGCCAGCGTCTCGGCGGAGAGGTGCGAGCGGAGCGCGCGCACGACCGCGAGGATGCGGGCGCCCGCCGCGGTCGAGATCGCCGGCAGGCCGCCCGCGACGAACACCGGGAGCGGCCCACCGTCGAACGGCAGGCGCGCGAGCCGGTCGGCCACGAGCCCCGCCAGCGGATCCTGGTCGGGCACGAGGACCGCGATCTCCTCGAGCGGCCGCCGCGCCTCGAGCACCTGGCGCGCGACCCACAGCGCGGTCGCCTCCAGCTCCGCCTCCACGCCCGCGTGCTCCTCGAGGTCCACCGTCCCGTCCGGCCCGCCGCTGCGCGGGCGCGCCGGATCGGCGAGCACCGCCGCGTCGGCGAGCAGGTAGGTGGCGAGGAGGTCGCGCTCGGTCACTCGCCCCGCTGGTGATGACCCTGGTCCTCCCGCTCGTGGTGAGCCCGTCGAGCCACGAGCGGGAGTCCGGACCGCGCGGTCCCGGTCTTCCTCCGCTCGTGGTGAGCCTGTCGAACCACGAGCGGCGAGCGCGCTCCGCGCCTCCGCACCAAAGAGCCGCTCCACCCGCTCCAGGTGCCGCTCGCCTGCCGGCCTGTCCGTCTGCACCGCGAGCCGCACGCCCGGGATGGCGCGGAGGAACCGCGCCTCGACCGCGTCCGCGTGCCCCGAGGCGAGCGCGAGCGTCGGCCCGTGGAACGGCCACGCCCCCGCATCGCGGGCGAGCAGGGCCGCGGCCTCGCGGAAGATCCGGGCGGAGGAGAAGGACGTCCCCGCGCCGTCCTCGACGCGCGACCAGAGCCGCGCGAGGTCGCGCGCGGCGGCCGGCTCGGCCGGGAGATCCCTCGGAGCGAGGCCCGCCGCCTCGAGGTCCCCGATGGCGCCCGCGAACGCCTCGTCCCAGCCGCGCGTCGTGCGGAGCAGGTCGAGGTCGAAGTGCTCGAGCGGCAGGTCCTCGTGGAAGAGCGCGAGGAGCCGGGCGGGACGGAGGGCGCCCTCGCCCGGCGTGAACGGGACGCCCGCCGCCTGGAGCACCTCGATGGCCGCCGTGAGCGGCCCGAGGAACCGGGTGCCCGCGAGCGCCGCGTCGCGCCCCGTCCGCGCCAGCTCCCGCCGCAGCGCGTGCGCGTGGCGCTCCGAGGGGACGAGGACCGTGCGCGCCGGCAGCGGGCCCGGCGCCGGCAGCGCCGCCACCGCGTCCGCCCAGTCGCCCAGCGTGTCGATGACGGTGACGTTCACGCGTGCCTCGAGGACCGATCGTACGGCCGGGGACCGACACGCGGGCGCCGCCCGGGCCCGCGTGGAAGGACACCCTAGCAGCCGGGCGGACAGGAGCCTTTGATCCCGGACGTCGGGTGAACGCGGCACGTGCGCTTCGTCCCGCACCACGGCCGTGTGGCGGCGCCAGCCGGCCGGTCCGCCCCTCGCTCGCTCGGGGGCCCGTCCACCGCCCGGCGGCGGCTCCGCCCGGGCCCCCTTAGATCCGCGGCGTGCTCGACACCTTCCACCCCGTCGTCCGCGCCTGGTTCGCCGGGCGCTTCGGCGACCCCACCGAGCCGCAGACGCTCGCCTGGCCCGAGATCGCCGCCCGCCGCGACGTGCTCCTCTCCGCGCCCACCGGCTCCGGCAAGACGCTCGCCGCGTTCCTCTCCGCCATCGACGGGCTCCTCCAGGACGGGCTCGCGGGCCGCCTGGAGGACGCGACGCGCGTCGTGTACGTGTCGCCGCTCCGCGCGCTCGGGAACGACATCGCCCGGAACCTCGAGGCGCCGCTCGCCGAGATCCGCGCCGCCGCGCTCGACGCCGGCCTCGCGCCGCCCGAGCTGCGCGTCGCGGTCCGCACCGGCGACACGCCCGCGTCCCGCCGCCGCAGCCTGCTGCTGCGCCCGCCGCACCTGCTCGTCACCACGCCCGAGTCGCTCTACCTGCTCCTCACCGGCGAGCGCGGCCGCGAGACGCTCGAGGGCGTGGAGACGGTGATCGTGGACGAGATCCACGCGCTCGCCGGCGACAGGCGCGGCGCGCACCTGGCGCTCTCGCTCGAGCGGCTCGAGGCGCTGACCCGCCGGCGGCCCCAGCGCATCGGCCTCTCCGCCACCGTGGAGCCGGTCGCCGAGGTGGCGCGGTTCCTGGTCGGCGCCGCGCGCGTCGGCCGCACCGGCCGGCCGCGCTGCTCGATCGTCGAGGTCGGCCGCCGGCGCGCGTTCGACCTCGCCGTCGAGGTCCCGCGCGACGAGCTGTCGTCGGTCGCCTCGAAGGAGCTGTGGGCCGAGACCTACGATCGCGTGGCCGAGATCGTGCGGGCGCACCGCTCGACGCTCGTGTTCGTCGGCACGCGCCGGCTCGCCGAGCGCGCCGCGCACGCGCTCGCCGAGCGGCTCGGGGAGGGCGAGGTGGCCGCGCACCACGGCAGCCTCTCGCGGACGCGCCGGCTCGCCGCCGAGGAGCGGCTGAAGGCCGGCGCACTGAAGGCGGTGGTCGCGACCGCCTCGCTCGAGCTCGGCATCGACGTCGGGGACGTGGACGTGGTGGTGCAGCTCGGCTCGCCCGGCGCGCTCGCCACCGGGCTCCAGCGCATCGGCCGCGCCGCGCACGTGAAGGGCGGGACGCCCAAGGGGCGCCTGTTCCCCATGAGCCGCGACGAGCTGGTCGAGTGCGCCGCGCTCGTCCGCGGCCTGCGCCGCGCGCGGCTCGAGCCCGTCGCCGTCCGCGACGCGCCGCTCGACGTCCTCGCGCAGCAGGTCGTCGCCGAGGCCGCCTGCGGCGCCATCCACGAGGACCGGCTGTTCGAGCTCTGCCGCCGCGCCTGGCCCTACCGCGCGCTCGCGCGCGAGGACTTCGACGCGGTGGTGCAGATGCTCTCCGAGGGCATCGCGACCTCCCGCGGCCGCGCCTCCGCGCTCCTCCACCGCGACGGCGTTAACCGGCGCGTGACCGGCCGGCGCGGCGCGCGCATCGCCGCGCTCACCGGCGGCGGGACCATCCCCGACACCGCGCAGTACGCCGTGGTGGCCGAGCCCGAGGGCGCCGTGGTCGGGCAGCTCGACGAGGACTTCGCGGTGGAGAGCATCGCCGGGGACATCTTCCTGCTCGGGACGACGTCGTGGCGCATCCGCCGCGTCGAGGCCGGCATCGTGCGCGTCGAGGACGCCCGCGGCGCGCCGCCCGGGGTGCCGTTCTGGAACGGCGAGGCGCCCGGGCGCAGCGGGGCGCTGTCCGCGGAGGTGTCCGCGCTGCGCGAGGAGCTCGAGCCCCGGCTCGCCGATCCCGCCGCCGCGGCCGCCTGGCTCGAGGCCGAGGCCGCGCTGCCCGCCGCCGGGGCGCGGCAGGTGGTGGAGTACCTCGCCGCCGGGCGCGCCATGCTCGGCGCGCTCCCCACGCAGCAGACGCTCGTCGCCGAGCGCTTCTTCGACGAGGCCGGCGGGATGCAGCTCGTCATCCACGCGCCGCTCGGCGCGCGCACCAACCGCGCGCTCGGGCTCGCGCTCCGCAAGCGCTTCTGCCGCACGTTCGACTTCGAGCTCCAGGCCGCCGCCACCGACGAGGGCGTGCTCCTCTCGCTCGGCCCGCAGCACGCGTTCCCGCTCGAGTCGATCTTCTCCTACGTCACGCCCGCGACGCTGGACGAGGTGCTCACCCAGGCCGTCCTCCAGGCGCCCATGTTCGGCGTGCGCTGGCGCTGGAACGCCACGCGCGCGCTCGCGATCCCGCGGCTGTTCAAGGGCAAGCGCATGCCCCCGCCCATCGCGCGGATGCGCGCCGACGATCTCCTCTCGGCGGTGTTCCCCGCGCAGACCGCCTGCCAGGACAACGCGCCCGGCGGGCCGATCGAGGTGCCCGATCACCCGCTCGTCCGCGAGACGCTCCGCGACTGCCTCGGCGAGGCCATGGACGCCGGCGCGCTCCGCGGCGTGCTCGAGCGGATCGCCGCCGGCGACATCCGGCTCGTCGCCGTGGACACGCCCGAGCCCTCGCCGCTCGCGCACGAGCTCCTGAACGCACGGCCGTGGGCCTACCTCGACGACGCGCCGCTCGAGGAGCGCCGCGCGCGGGCCGTCGCCGTCCGCCGCGCGCTCCCGCCCGCCGAGGCGGCCGCCGCCGGGGCGCTCGACCCCGCCGCCATCGAGGAGGTCGCGTCGCAGGTCTGGCCCGCCCCCGCGACGCCGACGAGGTCCACGACGCGCTGCTCGATCTCGTGCTCTTGCCCGCCGCCGAGGCCGCCGCCTGGGCGCCCTGGCTCGACGCCCTCGCCGCCGCCGGCCGGGCGCGGAGGGTGACGGACGGTGAACGGACGTGGTGGGTGGCGACCGAACGGCTCGGCGCGCTCCTGCTCGATTCGGCCCATCCGCTCACCCTGAGCGTAGGCCGCAACGCGGCCGGAGTCGAAGGGCGAGCGGCCCCCGCAACCGCCCCCGACCCCATGCTCGCCGTCCTCCGCGGCTGGATGACCCACCTCGGCCCCGTCACCGCCGCCCACCTCGCCGCGCGCATCGCCCTCCCGCTCGCAGCGACGGAGGCCGCCCTCGCCACCCTCGAGTCCCAGGGCCTCGTCCTGCGCGGCCAGTTCCTCCCCGGCGAGCCCTGGAGCCCCGACGCGCCCCACTGGTGCGAGCGCGGCGTCCTCGCGCGCATCCACCGCCTGACCATCGGCCGGCTCCGCCGCGAGATCGAGCCCGTCAGCGCCGCCGTGTTCCTGCGCTTCCTCGCGCGCTGGCAGCACGCCGCGCCCGGCGCGCGCCTCCACGGCACGCCCGGCCTGCTGGAGGTGATCGGCCAGCTCCAGGGCTTCCACGCCGCCGCCGGCGCCTGGGAGCGCGACCTCCTGCCCGCGCGCGTCCAGGGTTACGAGCCGCGCCTCCTCGACGCGCTGTGCGCGTCCGGCGAGGTCGCCTGGGGCCGGCTGCACGTCGCGCCGCCGCAGGACGGACTGCCCCCGAGGCGCCGCGGCGCGCCCACCCGCTCCGCGCCCGTGACGCTCGCGCTGCGAGAGGACCTCCCCTGGCTGCTCGAGGCCATCGCCGCCGGCGCAGAGCCGCCGCCGCTCGGCACCATCGCGACCGAGATCCTCGATGCGCTCGTGCGCCGCGGGGCGTCGTTCCTCGCCGAGCTCGCGAGGGCCGTCCAGACCGACGCCGGCGAGGCCGAGGAGGCGCTCTGGGAGCTCGTGTCCGGCGGGCGCGTCACCTGCGACGGCTTCGCCGGCCTCCGCGCGCTCGTGTCGCCGCCGCCCGGTCATCGCACCCGCCCCGCGGCCGCCGGCGGCCGCTGGGCGCTCCTGCGCGGCGGCCCGCCCGCGCCCGCATTCGACGCCGCCTTGCCCGAGGCCACGCTCGAGCCGCTCGCCCGCCAGTACCTGCGCCGCTACGGCGTCGTCTTCCGCGACCTCCTCGCCCGCGAGGCGCGCCCGCCGCCCTGGCGCGACCTCGTCCGCGTCTACCGCACGCTCGAGGCGCGAGGGGAGATCCGCGGCGGCCGCTTCGTCTCGGGGTTCAGCGGCGAGCAGTTCGCCGCGCCCGAGGCCGTGGACGCGCTCCGCGCCACGCGGCGGGAGGCGGCCGAGGACGCACCGCTGGAGCTCTCCGCCGCAGACCCGCTCAACCTCGCCGGCATCGTCACCCCCGGGCCGCGCATCCCGGCCGCGGCCGGCGGGCGGGTGGTGGTCGGGGGCGGAGTGCGGCGATCCGCAGACCTGGATGTCGCCGTGCTTCAGGCCGCAACCGGCGAGCGGTGAGCGCCGGAGATCCTCAGGGATTGGGCTGCTCGGGACGGACGGCCCTGAGTGCCTCGATCACGTCCGCGACTTTCGGTCCCCAGGTGTCGACATCGACGCCGGGCTGTTTGGCGAATTGATCAGGGACGCTCAATCGCTTCGCGAGCCCACGAAGAAGGGACTGCGCCTTGTCGGCCAGAGGGCTCCCGTACATCCAGAGGATGTTCAGCCAGAGCTTCCCATCTGTGAGCACCGTGAGCATTGCGCGGCCGCACGGGGACGGCAGCACGATGTTGAAGCTCCCGGTCGTCGCTCCGCGACCCCATCGGACGGTGTGCCCCGCGTCCTTTGCAGCATCGTAGACGGCACGAACCGCGGCAACCGATGCCGCAGGGAGGGAACTCGCGGCATCGAAGAAGAGGGCTTCGTCCCAGGCCTTCGGTGGCGGCTTGCTGCCGCTCTTGAGCTCGAGCGCCTCTGACGTGAGACCGAAGACACGTGGAATGTGCGTCGTATAGCCGGGGCCCGCGTATCGGATGACCTCGATGGCGAGGACTTCGGTGCGGGTCATGCCCTCGTTCAGGAACTCGACGATCTGCTGCAGCTCACGCGGAACCGAGTCTGCGAGGAAGATGAGCCGCATGTCACCGCTTCGAAGGTGCTCCTGAACTTTCGGCCAGAATGCTTCGGGCGCGACGTTTCCGGCCGCGAGGAACTCCTTCAGCGACTCCGACGGGTCGCGCTTGAGCTTGGCGCAGGTCGCCTGAAATCGTGCCTCGAGGAACGAGGTCGTCCAGAAGCGCGCGTGCGACGCGTAATCCAGCACCTGGCCTACCACTTCCCGTCGCAGCCTTGGGTCGCTCTGCCGTTTGACCTCCACGAGTGTCGGTATCGCGTCCTGATCGACGAACAGGTGGTCGAGCAACCATCGCTGGTCGCCATCTTCCGACTCCGCGAGGCCGATCTCCCTGCCGACGAGCAACCAGCGTCGGGCGTCGTCTCGGTCGATCTGCTCACCCGCGAGTAGTTCAGGATGGTGCTCCAGGAGTCCCTGGAACTCGTCCTCCGAGTCATAGGAGCTAGGCTCGAGTCGCACGGACCTGCCGTCGGCATGGATCAGGTAGATGGGGTCGGCCATGTGGTCTGCTCACGAAAGGTGCATCGCCAATGCCGTACCGTGGAGGCTCGAAGGGTCGCGCAGAGTGTACCTGGTTCACCGACATCCCGATGCGCGTGAAGCGGCCTCGTGACCGTCGCCCTGGCGCCTGCTTCGTAGCCCGGCGGGACCCCGAGCGGGCGCGCCACGGTTCGGCCGCTCGCGGCCGGGGACGAACTCTCGTCGCGCCGGCGTCGCCTCGCGCCGGCGGCGAGATCTCGCCTGAGCCCGATCCGGGGCGCCGTCGCACTGGGACCGCTGCAGGACGCGCGTTTCCGCGTCGCGCCGCGGATGGTCCGGCCGCTGCAATCCGACCCGGCACGCACGAGGCCCGCGCACGGCCGCAGCCCGCCGCCGGCGCCGCCCTCGGAGGAGTGAACCATGCATCGCCTCGTCTCGACCCTCCTGACCCTGGCCCTTCCCGCGGTGCTGGCCGACCCCGGGCTCGCGCCCGCCGAACCCAACACGCCCGCGGCCGTCGCGCGCGTGCGCGTCGTGAAGGCCTCGCCCGCCGAGGGCACGCGCTGGGTGGCCGGCAGCCTCGCGGCGGTGCGCCGGGCCGTCGTCTCGACGCGGATGGCGGCCGCGGTCCGCTCGATGGAGGTGCAGGAGGGCGCGCGCGTCCGCGCCGGCGACGTGCTCGTGCGGCTGTCCGACGACGACGTGCGCGCGCAGCTCGCCGCCGCGAGGGCCGCGCTCTCGACCGCGTCCGCGCAGGAGCGCCGGATGGCGGACCTCGCGCCGGTGGGCGCGGCGACGGTGATGGAGCTGGACCAGGCGCGGGCGCAACGGGCGCAGGCCGAGGCGGCGGTCTCCGCGGCGCGGGCGGCCCTCGGGTACACCGAGCTCCGCGCCCCGTTCGCCGGCACCGTGCAGGCCCGCCGCGTCAACGCCGGGGATCTGGTCGGCCCGGGCCAGCCGCTCCTCGAGCTGGAGGGGAGCGAGCTGGAGGTGGTCGCGAGTCTCTCCGAGGACGAGGCGCGCGGGCTCGGCATCGGCCAGGAGCTCCGCTTCGAGGCGAACGGCGAGGCGGGCGCGGCGCAGGTGACGGCGCTCGCCGGCGGCGGCGATCCGCTGTCGCACCGGCGGACGCTGCGCGCCCGCGTGCTGCGTGGGGCGGGCCTGGCGAGCGGGACGTTCGCGCGCCTCGCGCTCCCGGCCGGCGCCGCGACGCCGCGCCGTGGCGTGTGGGTCCCGCGCACCGCGCTCGTCGAGCGCGGCGACCTCACCGGCGTCTTCGTCGCGAGCGGCGGGCGGGCGCAGCTCCGCTGGCTCGCGCTCGGGGAGGGCGCCGGCGATCGCGTGCCGGTGCGCGCCGGCCTCTCCGCCGAGGACGCGGTGATCGACCGGCCGGACGCGCTGCGCGACGGGCAGCGGATCGAGGTGGCGCCATGACGACCTCCGGACCCCGGCTCGGCCTCCCGGGCCGGCTCGCGCGCGCCTTCCTCCACAGCAAGCTGACCCCGCTCCTGGTCGTCGCGTCGCTCGCGCTCGGCGTCGCCGCCGTGATGCTCACGCCGCGCGAGGAGGAGCCGCAGATCGTGGTCCCGCTCGTGGACGTGCTGGTGCCGTTCCCGGGCGCCACCGCGCGCGAGGTGGAGAGCCAGCTCACCACGCCGCTCGAGCGGCGGCTGTGGGGGCTCCCCGGCGTCGAGTACCTCTACTCCACCTCCATGCCCTCCGCCGCCCTCGTCACCGTGCGCTTCAAGGTGAACGAGCCGCTCGAGCCCAGCCTGGTGAAGGTCCACCACGAGCTGCACGCGCACCCGGAGCTCCTGCCCGCCGGCGCGCTCCCGCCGGTGGTGCGCGCGCTCGGCATCGACGACGTCCCGTTCCTGACGCTCACCCTGCACGGCGAGCCGCTCCCCGCCGGGCAGCTCCGCACCCTCGGCGAGGAGGTCGCGCGCGAGCTCGCGGCCGTCCCGGAGACGGCGCAGGTCCGCGTGCTGGGCGGCGCGCGCCGGGTGGTCCGGGTCGAGCCGCAGCCCGACCGGCTGCGCACGCTGGGCGTGTCGATCGCCGAGCTGCAGCCCGCCCTCGCCGCCGCGCAGGGGCAGCTCCCCGCCGGCGCGCTGGTGGACGCCGGCGCGCGCGTCCAGGTGGAGGCGGACGGGTTCGTGCGCTCCGCGCGAGACCTGCGGCGCGTGGTGGTGGCGGTGCGCGGCGACCGGCCCGTCTACCTCGAGGACGTGGCGCGGGTGACCGACGGCCCCGAGCCCGAGCCCGCCGTCGTCCTCATGGCGGAGCGGGGAAAGGCGGGATTCGAGCAGGCCGTCTCCATCGCGCTCGCGAAGCGCCCCGGCGCGAACGCGCCCGAGGTGGCGCGGGCCGTCGAGCGCAAGGTGGCGGCGCTGCGCGGCGGGCTCATCCCGGCGCCGGTGAAGGCCACCGTCACCCGCAACTACGGCGACACCGCGGAGGAGAAGTCGAACGAGCTCATCGAGCACCTGCTGCTCGCGACGCTCTCC